>NZ_FNSA01000003.1:309270-618540 GCF_900104775.1 Tsukamurella tyrosinosolvens | reverse complement strand
TCGGCGTACCGCTCCTCGCCCTCGTCGCGGCGGGCGAGGGTCACGGCCGCCTGCACGTAGACGCGGTCGCCCTGCACGGCCTCCACGTTCACGAAGGACGTCGTGCGGCCGCGCTTGCGCACGTCGGTCCGCAGCTCGACGTGGCCGGGGTCGGGCGCGCCGAGGTACTCCGCGGAGATCACCACGGGCGTCACGTCGGGGTCTCCCCCGTCGTCGAGGTAGGCGGCCTGCGCCGCCGAGGCGATGACGGCCAACAACGCGCCGCCGTGCACCTTGCTTCCCACCGACCAGGTGGGGTCGATGTCGGCGGTGTACCCGCCGGGGGCCTTCGTGACGGAGATGAGCTCCGCGAACAACGCCATCTGTGCGCTCTCCTTACCAGGCACCCGCACGGGTGCTTCGACGTCAGGCGGCCGGGTCGGCGCGCAGGTGCTCCCGCGCGAATCCCAGCGCCTCCGTGAGCATCGCACGCCGCTCCTCGGGCGTCTTCGCCGAGCCCGTCGCGATCTCGAGGATCACGTGGCCGTCGAAGCCCGACGCGGCGAGCCGGCGGCACACCTCGGCGGCCGGCTGGGTGCCGTGACCGGGCACGAGGTGCTCGTCGACGGCGGCGCCGAGGCCGTCGGTGAGGTGCAGGTGCCGCAGGCCGTCGCCCATGCGGTCCATGAGCTCGAGGGCGTCGACGCCCGCGGTCGCGGTGTGCGAGAGGTCCAGGGTGTAGTTCGCGTAGCCGACGTCGGTCGGGTCGATCGACGGTGCGAACGCCGAGACCGCGGTGCCGGGGTGGCCGCGCCGCTTGAGCCGCTCCACGGACTCGCCGCGGCGGCCGAAGAAGGCGTCGAGCCGCATCGGGAACATGTTCTCCACCGCGATCGCGACGTGGCTGTCGTCCTCGAGCTCGCTGACCAGGTCGACGAAGTTCTCGGCGTAGCGCCGCTGCCACCGGAACGGCGGGTGCACGACGACGGTGTCGGCGCCGAGGTCCTCCGCGGCCGTCACGGCGCGCCCGAGCTTCGCCATGGGATCGGGGCCCCACACGCGCTGGCTGATCAGCAGGCAGGGCGCGTGGACGGACAGCACGGGCACGTCGTACCGCATGGACAGGCCGGCGACGTTCGCGATGTCCTGGCTGGCGCCCTCGTGCCAGACCATGAGCTCGACCCCGTCGTAGCCGGTCTCCGCGGCGTACCGGAAGGCGTCCTCGAGCTTCTCGGGGTAGACCGAGGCCGTCGACAGTCCGACCGGTATCCCGCTCACACCGCCGAGCGTACTCAGTTGGAGCCGAGCGCCATCAGCAGCGGGCCGAAGGTGATCACCAGGCCCACGAACAGCGCGAGCCCCAGCGTCAGGTAGTCGGTGGTCTTGCGCAGGTAGTGCGTGAAGGTGACGATGCCGATGATCACGATGAACGCCAGCACGACGGTCAGCGCGATGGTCGCCTTACCGCCGCCCCAGTTCCACAGCTTGAAGAAGCCGTAGAACAGGCCGGCGCCGGCCACCAGGCCGAGCACGACCTCGGCGGCGAGCGCGAGCCAGCCGCGGCCCCTGCCCGGCGTGGCGTCCTCGTCGTCGGCGTCCTCGTCGAGCTCGGCGTCGCCCGGCTTCGCGAGGAAGTCGGGGGCGGCGTCGGCGCGCGCGTCGTCGATCTGCTGGGCGCTCATCGACGCGGTGTCGGGCGCGGCCGCGTCGGCGTCCAGGTCGGCTGCCGGCACCGCGACGGGCTTGACGTCGACGGTGTCGTCGGCCTCGACCTCGGCGAACCGGGACTGGCGCTCGCGGACCTGCGCGGTGTTGAAGTCGGCCGTCGCCATGATCGGGGCCTCGGCCTGATCCCAGCGCGACCACGCGTAGTCCTTGCCGTCCTCGGCCGGGGCGTCCGCGGACGCGGCAGCGGCAGCGGCAGCGGCAGCGGCAGCGGCAGCGGCAGGAGCCTGCGCAGCAGGAGTCTCGGCAGCCGGGGCCTCGGGAGCCTGAGCTTCGGCCTGCGCGGCGGGCTCATCGGCCGGGGCCTGTTCCTGGGCCGACTCGGCGGACCGCGAACCGCGGCCCCAGCGGAGCAGCCCGGAGCGGCGCCCCTCGCGCCCGGCGGGAGCCTCCTCGGCGGGTGCCTCCGGGACAGCGGCCTCCTGGGCCTCGGGCGCCTGGTCCGCGGGTGCCTCGGCGGTGCCGGGATCGGCAACGGCGGCGGCGAGGAAGGACGAGGTGATCGGCTCGTCATCGTCGGCCTGCTCGCTCTGCTCGACCGGAGCGGCCTGCTGCGGGGCCTCCTGCTCGGCGGCCGCGGGTGCGGCCGGAGCCTCGGGCTCGACGACCTCGGGGGTCACGACCTCGGGCTCGTACGCCTGCTGGGCCTGCGCCGCCGGCGCTGCCGGCGCGGCCGGCGCGGCCGGAGCCTGGGGTGCGGACGGAACCTCGGGTGCGGGCTGCTCGTCGGCCTGGGCGCCCGGCGGCGGGGTGTCGTCGCGGACGACGGGGATCTCGCCGGTCAGCTCGGCGACGGTGATCGAGTTCTCGCCGCCGCGATGGCGTCGACGGCGTCCGCCCGCGGGTGCGGCCGGGGCGCCGCCTTCCCTGGCGAGCAGCTCCGCCAGCGAAATCCTTCGCTCCTCGCTCATGCACGTCACCGTCCTGTGGCTCGTCGGCCTCGTGGGCCCCGCGCGTGCCGGAATTGTCACACCCGCCACTCACGCCCTGTGTGGTCTCAGAAGATTCTACTTGTACACCGTCGCGCAACCGTGGCGGCACACGCGGCGGTCCGTTATGTTACTTCGTACCTTTAATGGCCTTTACCGCTGCTCTCCGGGGTGAAGCCCGCCTGCGTGTCCAGATACCGCAGGATCACGCCCTCGCGCAGGGCCCACGGGCAGATGTCGAGTTCCTCGACCTTCATCGCCCGCATCGCGGCCTCGGCGACGAGCGCCCCGGCGACGATCTGCCCCGCGCGGTCGGAGCTGAGCCCGTCCAGTTCGCGGCGGTCGGACTCCGTCATCCGGCTGATGAAGGCGATCAGCTGGCTCAGCCCGCGCGCCGTCAGGGTCCGCTTGACGCGCGGCCCGGCCGACGAGGGCGCCGCACCCGTGAGGCGGGCGAGGGTGCGCATCGTCTTCGACGTGCCCGCGACGAGGTCCGGCGTGCCGACGGCCTGCAGTCGTGCTGCGGCGGGCGCGATCTCGGCGTCGAGCCAGTCGCGCAGCATGGCGACGCGGCGGCGCCCGGGCGGATCGTCGGGCAGCCACTCGCGCGTGATCCGGCCGGCGCCCAGCGGCAGCGAGAGCGCGACGTCCGGCTCCTCGTCGACGCCGTTGCTCATCTCGAGCGAGCCGCCGCCGATGTCGATGTTGAGCACGCGGCCCACGCTCCAGCCGTACCAGCGGCGCACCGCGAGGGCGGTGAGCCGGGACTCGTCGGCGCCGGAGAGCACCTCGACGTCGACGCCGGTGGCCTGCTTGACGTGCGCGAGCACGGTGTCGGTGTTGCTGGCGTCGCGGACCGCGGAGGTCGCGAAGGCCATCACCTCGGAGCAGCCGGAGCTGCGCGCGATCTTCGTGAACTCCTCGACGGAGTCGACGAGCGCGTCCTCCCCGGCCTGGCTCAAGCGGCCGCTCGGTTCGATCTTCTCGGCGAGCCGCAGCGTGGCCTTGGTCGAGCTCATCGGCGTCGGGTGCGCGCCCCAGTGGGCGTCGACCACGAGCAGGTGCACCGTATTGGACCCGATGTCGAGGACTCCCAATCTCACCCCGTCAATCTAGACCCGACTACGGTGGCCCCTGTGACCGACCTTCCGATGCCCGGCCTGCGGCGTCCCGTCCCGGAAGTCCCCCTGGACTTCCCGCGCGAGTGGCTGGAGTTCACCGATCCCGCGGACCCGCAGCACCTGATCGCCGCGGACCTGACGTGGCTGCTCTCCCACTGGACCTGCGTGTTCGGCACCGAGTCGTGCCACGGGATCGAGCCGGGCCGGGACACGGACGGCTGCTGCAGCCACGGCGCGTTCCTCTCCGACAACGACGACCGCAAGCGCCTGAAGAAGGCCGTCGCGAAGCTGACGGACGACGACTGGCAGTTCCGCAGTAAGGGATTGGGCAAGAAGGGGTACCTCGAGGAGGACGACCTCGATGACGAGCCCGCGCTGCGGACCCGCCGGTACGACGGTGCCTGCATCTTCCTCAACCGCCCCGGGTTCCCGGGCGGGGAGGGCTGCGCCCTGCACGCCATGGCCCTGCGGACCGGCGTGGAACCGCTCACCGTCAAGCCCGACGTCTGCTGGCAGCTGCCCGTCCGGCGCACCCAGGAGTGGATCGAGCGCCCCGACGGCGAGCAGATCCTGCGCACGACGATCGGCGAGTACGACCGGCGCGGTTGGGGCGCGGGCGGCCTGGACCTGCAGTGGTACTGCTCCGGCTCGCCGGAGGCGCACGTCGGCGCGCAGCAGGTGTGGCAGAGCTACGCCCCGGAGCTGACGGAGCTCCTGGGCGAGCAGGCGTACGCCGCGCTGGCCCGCGAGTGCGAGGCCCGCAAGGATCGCCTGGTCGCCGTGCACCCCGCGACCGCGGCCGCGACGGAGCGGCAGAGCTACGACATGAAGTACGTGGAGCTCTAGGACCCGAGGCCGTCCAGGCCGTGCAGGTTCTTGGCGGTCGGGCTGGTCTCGACGGTGCCGGGGTCCGGGTAGGTGCCCAGCACCCGGTCGGAGGTGCCCGACGTGGTGACCGAGAACCAGTAGTGCTCGTTCTTGAAATGGTGCAGGCGGTGGCTGCGCCACACGGCCTTGTAGGCGCGGCCGCGGGGCTTGTAGTCGGTGTGCACGAGGTAGTGGGTCCACTCGTAGCCGAGCAGGAAGAGCGCCTCGACCAGCATGAAGGTCAGCGTCGCGTGCACCGGGGCGCCGATCAGCGCACCCACGCCGAGCGGCGCGGCGATGCCCAGGCCGACGATCACCCACGGCAGCGCGCGGGTCGGGATGAACACCAGGTCCACGTCGCGGGGCGCGGCGTGATGCCGCCGGTGGTCGCGCGCGAGCAGGGTGTCCAGCGTGATCGGCCCGACGGTGCGCGGCCGCCAGTGCAGCACGAAGACGTGGATGACCCACTCCAGGAACGGGAACAGGGCCACGAAGACCAGGGGTGCCCACAGGTCGACGAGCCCTCCCCCGCCGACGGCGACGCGCGCGGCGACGGTGCCGGCCAGGAAGGCCAGGATCATCCACGGCGTGGGATGGCGGAGGAACTCGCGGGCGGCATCGCCGAGGGTGACACCGCGGCGGGCCGCGCGATCGGTCGTGGTCATGACTGCTCCATCCGGTCGAGGAATCCGCCGAGGACGCCGGTGGCGCCGCCGAGGACGGCGCGCGCGGCGGCGCGGGCGGCGGTGGCGTCGCCGTCGAGGACGGCCGCAGTGAGGGCGCGGTAGCGGTCCGCGGGTTCGGCCGCTGCGACGGCGTCGGCGACGACGCCGAGCATCGGCTCGTAGACGCGCCGCATGCCGTTGAAGATGAGGGTCATCGCGATCGAGTCGGCCCCGCGCACGAGGTGCTCCCAGTAGCCGAGGGCGGCGGCCTGCTGCTCCGCGCCCGATCCGGCGGCCTCGATCGCGGCGAGCGCCGCGGTCAGCGGGCCGGCGAGGTTCTCGGCCGAGCGCGCGGCCGCTTTCTCCGCGATCCACGGCCCGAGGTGTTCGCGCACCTCGAGGACACTGCGGACCACGGACGGGTCGACGACAGCACCGTCGGGCGCGGCGACGAGCAGGTGCGGCAGCAGGTCGAGCCCGCCCGTGCGGGTGATGTCGTTGACGACGGCCCCGTCGCCCTGCCGGACCTCGACATGGCCAGACGTGGCGAGGCGGGCGATCGCCTCGCGGATGACGGGCCGCGAGACGCCGAGGACCTCCGCGAGCCGGCGCTCGCTGGGCAACCGCGAGCCCACCGGCGCGGCGCCGCTGACCAGCTGGTTCAGCAGCTGGTCGTGCACCTCGTCGGCGGCGGACCGCTTCGTGACCGGGCTCAGTTCCATGCCGGAACCGTAGCGCCGCGCGGTCCGGTGGTCAAGTGGTATTACCAGCATTCCGATGACTTACCAGCGTTAGCCCAGTCAGCCACCTGGAGAAACGTCTGCAGCGAGTGCTCACTACCTCCGAGTAGCAGCATCGGCTGCTACCTACTCAGCGGTCCGTGCGCGGATCAGGGCGCGTTCGTCGTCTCGAGTCATGCCGACCGCCAGAGCATCGCCCGCAGTCCGGAGCCACTCCGCGGTATCGCGTGCCGTCTCGTCGAGGGGCCTGACCCTGAGACCGCGCTCTGCGGCAGGCCCGGCGTCGTGATCGAGCATTCCGTCGAAGTCGGGGCGTGGCAGCCACAGCGGCAGGGGCCGTTCCCCCGCCCACGGCTCGACACCCCGTGCGAGTAGGAAATCGTCGGGAGCCCACACCCATCGAGGCCGCACCCCGAGGCCGACCGCCATCCGCTGCACGAACTCGACCATCGGAAAGGCCGGTGCGACCGCGTCGAACGTGCCGGCCGTACGCCGTTCGGCCAACAGCACGAGCCACGCCGCGAGGTCGCGCACGTCGAGCACTTGCACACGAGCCCCGGGAGCGCCGGGAGCGAGCACGAGGTCACCGTCGGCCGCGGACGCGAGCCGACCTGGCCAGTAGGAGAACCGCCCCGTCGGATCACCGGGCCCCACGATCAACCCGGGCCGGACCACCGCCGCGTCGGCACACGCGTCGCGCACGAGCTCCTCACAGGCCACCTTCATGGCACCGTACGCTTCAGGCCTCGTGTCGAGCGCGACATCGTCGTGCAAAGCCGGAAGCAGAGGCAGGTTCGACGGTCCGCCGCCGGGCGTCGCGGTGTCGGCGTAGACGCTGATGGTGGACACGAACACCCAATGTGCGGCCCGGATCGCGGCGACTGCGTCCCGAACCCAGGACGGCGTGCGGGCGACGTCGATGACGGCGTCGAAGGCTCCGTCGGACAGCCCGGGCGGAACAGGGTCGGCAGAACGGTCCCACCGGACCAGGGAGGCGCCGTCGGGGACCGGCCCGGACGTGCCGCGGGCGGCGCAGGTGACGTCGTGGCCCGCGCGGACGGCCACGACCGCGATCTCGCGCGAGAGGAAGGCAGTACCACCGAGCACCAGGAGTCGCATGGCCTCAGCGTGTGCTCGCCGGCGCGTCCCGGCAAGGCGGCGCTGCTCGGAGCAGCGCGCTAGGGCTCGAGCTTGTAGCCGAGGCCGCGGACGGTGACCAGGTGCTTCGGGTTCGCCGGATCGGACTCGATCTTGCTGCGCAGGCGCTTGACGTGCACGTCGAGCGTCTTGGTGTCGCCCACGTAGTCGGCGCCCCAGACGCGGTCGATGAGCTGCCCGCGGGTGAGGACGCGGCCGCTGTTGCGCAGCAGGTACTCCAGCAGGTCGAACTCCTTGAGCGGCAGGGTCACCGCCTCGCCCCCGACGGTCACGACGTGCCGCTCGACGTCCATGCGGACGGGCCCGCCCTCGAGCACCCCGTCGTCGAGGCCGTCCGCGGCGGCGGTGTCGGCGCCGCGGCGCAACACCGCGCGGATGCGGGCGATCAGCTCCCGCGCGGAGTAGGGCTTGGTGACGTAGTCATCGGCGCCCAGCTCCAGGCCCACGACCTTGTCGATCTCGCTATCGCGCGCGGTCACCATGATGACCGGCACGGACGAGCGGGCGCGCAGCTGCTTGCACACGTCGGTGCCGCTCATGCCGGGCAGCATGAGGTCGAGCAGGACGATGTCGGCGCCGGCGGAGTCGAAGTGCCGCAGGGCCTCGGCACCGTCGGTCACGACGGTGGTCTCGAAGCCCTCCTTGCGGAGCAGGAACGCCAGGGGGTCGGCCAGCGACTCCTCGTCCTCGACGATCAGTACGTGTGTCACCGCAGTACATCCTCACTGTGGTCATCGCGCTCTGCAGGTCCCGCGCCCGGCTCGACCGGCGCCGGCAGCACCAGCGTGAAGGTCGAACCCATGCCCGGTTTGCTCCAGAGCCTAATGGTGCCGCCGTGGTTCGCGGCGACGTGTTTGACGATCGCGAGACCGAGTCCGGTCCCGCCCGTCATCCGGGACCGCGCCTTGTCGACGCGGAAGAAGCGCTCGAAGACGCGCTCCTGGTCTTCGGGGGCGATGCCGATGCCCCGGTCGGTGACCGCGATCTCGACCGACGCGGCACCGTCGGGCCCCGTGGCGGGGCGCAGGCGGCGGCTGATCGAGACCTGGGTGTTCTGCGGCGAGTAGGCGATCGCATTGGAGATGAGGTTCGACAGGGCCGTGAGCAGCAGCGTGTCGTCGCCGCGGATCTCGAGGCCGGAGGGCTCGTCGACGATGAGCGAGATGTTGTTCGCCTCGGCCGAGACCTGGGCGCGCGCGACGGCCTCGCCGACCACGTCGTCGACCTCGACGCTGCCGAGGTCGGGCAGCTTCTCCGCGCCCTGCAGGCGGGAGAGCGCGATGAGCTCGTTGACCATGTTGCCCATCCGGGTGGATTCGACGAGCACGCGGGAGCCGAAGTGCCGCACCGCCTCCGGGTCGTCGTCGGATTCCAGCAGCGCCTCGGCGAGCAGCCCGATCGCGCCGACGGGGGTCTTGAGCTCGTGGGAGACGTTCGCCACGAAGTCGCGGCGCGTGGCCTCCATGCGCTGGTTCTCGGTGTCGTCGTCGGCGTAGACCACGGCGTACCGCTCGTCGGGCTCGTTGCCCTCGATGAGGTCCACCCGGCAGCGCACCGCGATGCTCGCCCGGTCGGACCGGCGCGAGACCGTCAGTTCGACGGCGCGGGGCGTCCCCGTCTCGAGGACGAGCGAGGCGGCCTGCCACACGCGGTCGTCGAGGAGCTGTTCGCGGACGAGGGAGAACTCCTCGGCGCGGGCGTTGCACGCGATGACGTCGCGGAACCGATCGACGACGACGAGCCCCGTGGGCGAGTCGCGGATCACGGCGCGGTTCAGTTCCGCCACCGTCATGCGGGTCGGGGTCGCCGGTTCGGCGGTGATCACCCGCTGCCGGACGCGCCGCGCGAGCCATCCGATGAGGGCGCCCGCCAGGGCGGACACCACACAGAGGGCCACAGTCACGCGGTCAGTGTACCCAGGTTCCCGATCGATATTTCACATCGGGAACGACTGGTGAACAACGGGTTACCGGTCGGCGGCCACCTCGACAACGGAGGCGTACTCGGGGTGCTTCGTGACGTAGTTCGCGACGTACGAGCACACGGCCCGCGCCTTCGTGCCCGACGCGACGACGTCGTCGAGGGCGGCCTTGGTGAGCACCGCGGCGTAGCCGTTGCCGCCGTACTCCGCGTCGACCACGGTGTGGGTGAGCAGGCGCACGTCCACCTCGTCGACGTAGTCGAGGTAGCCCGCCTGCTCGCCGTCGACGGTGAGCACGTAGCGCTCCTGTTCCGGGGAGTGGGTCACAGTCACGTCAGCCATGTGATCCAACCTATCGCCTCCACGGCCCCGGAGCCTGAGGAAAAACTTAAGGGGCGGTACCGATTTCTCGGTACCGCCCCGTCGTCGTCCGTGGGACTACTTGGCGCCCTGGTTGGCGACCGCGGCGGCGCCCGCGGCGGCGGCCTCGGGGTCCAGGTAGGTGCCGCCGGGGTTGGCGACGGCGCCGTCCTCGGTGAAGGAGTAGGTCAGCGGGATGCCGGTGGGGATGTTCAGCGCGGCGATGTCGGCGTCGGAGATGCCGTCGAGGTGCTTGACCAGCGCGCGCAGCGAGTTGCCGTGCGCGGCGACGAGCACCGTCTTCCCCTGCGCGACCTGCGGCTCGATGACGGCCTGGTAGTAGGGGATGAAGCGCTTGACCACGTCGAGCAGGCACTCGGTGAGCGGCACCTGCGGCAGGTGGGCGTACCGCGGGTCGCCGGTCTGGCTGTACTCGTTCGCGGGGTCGATCGCGGGCGGCGGGGTGTCGTAGCTGCGACGCCACAGCATGAACTGCTCGTCGCCGTACTTCTCCTTGGTCTCGGCCTTGTTGAGGCCCTGCAGCGCGCCGTAGTGGCGCTCGTTGAGGCGCCAGTCGCGGACCACGGGGATCCAGTGCCGGTCGGCGGCGTCCAGCGCGAGGTTCGCGGTGGTGATCGCGCGGCGCAGCAGCGAGGTGTACAGGACGTCCGGCAGCAGGCCCGCCTCCTTGAGCAGCTCGCCGCCGCGAACGGCCTCGCCGCGGCCCTTCTCCGTCAGCGCCACATCGACCCAGCCGGTGAACTGGTTGGACGCGTTCCACTCGCTCTCGCCGTGACGGAGCAGGATCAGGGTGCCGTAGGTCATGCGCCGTAGTTTAACGCCCGCCGGATCGGCCCACGCAGGTCCGCGATGCTCTCCGCCTCGGACTTCGTGGGCCCGAGCGAGCGGGCGCCGTAGAGCCGGTCGAACAGCAGGCCCTCGAGCAGGCTGACCAGGTCGGCCGCGGCCCGGTCGGGGTCGACGGTGCCGAGCGCCGCGAACAGGCCCGACGCCAGCGGGACGGAGAACAGGCAGGTGGCGAGGTCCGCCGCCAGCTCCTCGGCCGCCGCGTCCGGGGCCAGCGCGTAGCGGGCGAGGGCGTCGCGCCGGCGGTCCGTGAGCAGAAGGTGCAACTGCGCGGCCATCGCGTCCGCCGCGGTCTCTGGGTCGACGGCCCGCGGCACGGCGCGGTCGAATTCCTCGCGCGATCGCTCCCGCAGGCGCCCGATCGCGGCGGCGAGCAGGTCCGCGCGGGTGCGGTAGTAGTACGACGTCGACCCCTTGGGCAGGTCCAGCCGCTTGTCGACGGCGCCGTGCGTCACCGCGCGATTGCCGCCCTCGGCCGCGAGGTCCAGCACGGCCTCGCAGATCGCCGTCCGCCGCTCGTCCACGCTTGCCCTCCCGCCGCCTGTTGCTCTATAACCATAGAGGACTCTACGTTTATAGAGGGAGGCGACATGGGCGACCACCGCATCGGCACCGTCGACGACACCGCGCGGTGGGTCGCGCACCACCGCGCACTCGAATCCGCCCGGCCCGACGCGCTCTTCCACGACCCGTTCGCCGCCCGCCTCGCCGGTTCGACGGGCCGCGCCATCGCGGAGGGCGCGGCGCCGGCCGCGGGTGGCGGCGACGGCTGGTACCTCACCGCGCGCACCGTCCTGATCGACGAGGCGGTGGCCGCAGCGATCGCGGGCGGCTGCGACACCGTCGTCAACCTCGGCGCGGGCCTCGACGCCCGCCCCTACCGGCTCGACCTGCCCGCCGGCCTGGAGTGGATCGAGGTCGACCTGCCCGCGATCCTCGACCACAAGGCCGCGGTCCTCACGTCGGAGACGGCCCGCTGCCGGCTGCGGCGGGTGCCGCTGGACCTGGCCGGAGAGGGCCTCGCGAACCTGCTGGACGGGCTCGCGGACCGTCGGGTCCTGGCGCTGGCCGAGGGCCTGGTCATGTACCTCTCCCCCGACGAGGCCGACGCCCTCGCGGACACGCTGCTCGCCGCGGGCGTCGAGCGGTGGTGCCTCGACCTCAGTGCCGCGGGCGTGGGCTCGGTGATGGCCGAGCGGAACCGGGGAATCCTGCGGCGCGCCCCGTGGCGGTTCCTGCCCGCCGACGGGGTCGCCCACATCGAGGACCGGGGCTGGCGCGCGGATCGGATCGAGCCGCTCTTCCCGGCGGCGGTCCGGCTGGGACGCCTGGATTCGCCGGAGGCGCACCGTCGGGCCGCGGGGCCCCAGCCCGATCCCCGGAACCCGGGCGACGCGCCGTGGAGCGGCGTCGTGTCGGTCGTCCCGGCCCGCTAACGCGCGGTGTGCTTCTCCGCCCGCATGCGCCCGACCATGTGCGGGTAGTGCAGCTCGAACGCGGGGCGCTCGGAGCGGATGCGCGGCAGCTCGGTGAAGTTGTGCCGCGGCGGCGGGCAGGTGGTGGCCCACTCGAGGCTGTTGCCGAAGCCCCACGGGTCGTCGACGGTGACGACCTCGCCGTAGCGGTAGCTCGTGAAGACGTTCCACACGAAGGGCAGGACCGAGGCGCCCAGGATGAACGCGCCCACGGTCGAGATCCGGTTCAGGCTCGTGAAACCGTCGCTCGCCAGGTAGTCCGCGTACCGACGCGGCATGCCCTCGGCGCCCAGCCAGTGCTGCACGAGGAACGTGGCGTGGAAGCCGATGAAGGTGAGCCAGAAGTGCCAGCGCGCGAGCCGCTCGTTCAGCATGCGCCCCGTCGCCTTCGGGAACCAGAAGTAGATGCCCGCGAACGCCGCGAAGACGATGGTGCCGAACAGCGTGTAGTGGAAGTGGGCGACCACGAAATACGTGTCGGAGACGTGGAAGTCGAGCGGAGGCGACGCGAGCAGCACGCCGGTCAGGCCGCCGAAGAGGAAGGTCACGAGGAAGCCGATCGAGAACAGCATCGGCGACTCGAAAGTCATGTTCCCCTTCCACATCGTGCCGATCCAGTTGAAGAACTTCACGCCCGTTGGCACCGCGATGAGGAAGGTCATGAAGCTGAAGAAGGGCAGCAGCACCGCGCCGGTGGCGTACATGTGGTGCGCCCACACCGCCATAGAGATCGCGGCGATCGCGAGCGTCGCCATGACGAGGCCGCTGTAGCCGAAGATCGGCTTGCGGCTGAACACCGGGAAGATCTCCGAGACGATGCCGAAGAAGGGCAGCGCCAGCACGTACACCTCGGGGTGGCCGAAGAACCAGAACAGGTGCTGCCACAGGAGTGCTCCGCCGTTCGCCGGGTCGAACAGGTGGGCACCGAACTGCCGGTCCACCTCCAGCCCGACCAGCGCGGACGCCAACAACGGGAAGATCATGAGCGCGAGCACGCTCACCACGAACATGTTCCACGTGAAGATCGGCATCCGGAACATCGTCATCCCGGGCGCACGCAGGCAGAGCACCGTGGTGACCATGTTCACCGACGCGAGGATCGTCCCGAGCCCACCGACCGTGAGCCCCATCAACCACAGGTCGCCGCCGACGCCCGGGCTGTGCGCGGCGTCGGACAGCGGGGTGTACGCGGTCCAGCCGAAGTCGGCCGCGCCGCCGGGGACCATGAAGCCCGCGGACGCGGTGAGGCCGCCGAACAGGTACAGCCAGTACCCGACGGCGTTGAGCCGCGGGAACGCGACGTCGGGCGCGCCGATCTGCAGGGGCACGAGGTAGTTGGCGAAGCCGAACGCGATCGGGGTCGCGTACAGCAGGAGCATCACCGTGCCGTGCATGGTGAACAACTGATTGAACTGCTCGGTGGAGAGGAACTGCAGGCCGGGCTCCGCGAGCTCACCGCGCATGATCAGCGCCATGAGGCCGCCCACGAAGAAGAACAACATCGACGTGACGATGTACATGACACCGATCGTCTTGTGATCCGTCGTGACCACGAGGTCCCGGATCCAGCCTCCGACGGGCCTGCCGCGCGCGGGTTCGGGGCGCGCGGCACGCAGCCGCCGCTCGGGTGCCACATCCGTGGCGGTCGTCCTTGTTCCACCGTCCATGGATCGATCGTCGGCCGCGAGGCCGCCCCGCGGCAGCGGCGGACGTCCCGACCGATGTCCCGACGGTTCAGGACCAGGTGCGGCCGAAGCCGCGGGCGCTGACCCGTTCGGCGAGGACCTCCACGACCTCGTACTTACCGTCGTCGATGAACGGCCGCAGCGACAGTGCGTCCGTCACCGACAGCGCGGACGAGTCCGTGCGCACACGCGCGGGCCCGCGCACGATGACGCTCCAGGCCTGGTCCCCTCCGACCTCGTCGACCTCGAAGGCGACCTCGTGCGCCACGACGGCCGAGGCGAGCTTGCTACCCGGGCCGGTCCGGAACAGGATGTTGCAGCCCTCGCCGAGCACGTAGTTCACGGGAAAGATCTCGGCGTCACCCCCGAGCGCGATCACGACGCGCCCGACGTCCTTGCGGCCCAACAGCTCGGTCGCCTCTGCGCGATCGAGGACGGTGGTGCCGGCGGTGAATCGTTCCATGACGCGCTCCTGGGGTCGGGGCGGGCGGGTGCCCGCCGCCCCACTCTCATCCCGCCCGACGGTGCCCGCCAGGGACCTTCGTCGGGTCGCACGTCCCGGGATCGCCGGGAGCGGAGGCCTCGCCTACTGCGCGTCCCGCCAGCGCAGCAGGGCCTCGATGATCGTGTAGTCGAAGCCGGGCGCGGAGAGCTCGGCGGTGAACTGCGTGGCCCCCTCGGCGACGAGCTGGTCGGCGAAGGCGAGGGCGTCGTCGGGTCCGGTGCCGCGCGGGATCGCGACGTTGTGCGCGATCTCCTTCGGGTCGCGGCCGATCTTCGCGCAGGCCTCGGCGAGCACCGCCGACTTGTGCCGGTAGGTCTCCAGGTCCACGAAGTAGTGCCACACCGAGGCGTACTGCGCGACGAGGGGCAGCGTCTTCTTCTCGCCGCCGCCGCCGATGAGGATCGGGATGTCGCGCGTGGGAGCGGGATTGAGCTTGCTCCAGCGCTCGGTGATCCGGGGCAGGGCCGTGCCCAGGTCGTCGAGGCGCGAGCCGGCCGTGCCGAACTCGTAGCCGTACTCGTCGTAGTCGCGCTGGAACCAGCCCGAGCCGATGCCCAGGATCAGGCGGCCGTTCGAGATGTGATCGACGGTGCGCGCCATATCGGCGAGCAGGTCCGGGTTGCGGTAGCTGTTGCACGTGACCAGCGCGCCGATCTCGATCCGCGAGGTCTGCTCCGCCCAGGCGGCGAGCATCGTCCAGCACTCGAGGTGCGTGCCGTCGGGGTCGCCCGAGAGCGGGAAGAAGTGGTCCCAGTTGTAGACGATGTCGACGCCCAGGTCCTCGAGCTTGGCGACGGCGTCGCGGAGCTGCTGGTACTCGGTGAAGTGCTGGGGCTGAAGTTGGACTCCGATGCGCATGGCGTCGACGCTACTCAGCGCTCCGCGGACCCGCTCGCCGAACCGGGAAGGACCGCGACGACCAGCACGAACGCCGCGGCGACGGCGACCGAGACCGCCACCACCAGCCCCGTCCATCCGAGCGCCGCGAACGCCGCCCCGCCCGACGCCCCGAGCACCGACGAGCCGGCGTAGTAGCAGAACAGGTACCCCGACGAGGCCTCGGCGCGGTGCTCGGTGGCGAGTCGCCCGACCCAGCCGCTGGCGACGCTGTGCGCGGCGAAGAAGCCGGCGGTGAAGACGGCCATCCCGGCGAGCACGGCGGGCGTCGAATCCGGCAGCGTCACGATCAGGCCCGCACCCATCGTCGTGATGGAGGCCAGCAGCACGCGGCGGCGTCCGACCCGGTCCGCGAGCCTGCCCGCCGCGCCGGAGGAGAACGTGCCCGCGAGGTAGATCAGGAAGACCAGCCCGACGACGCCGGGTGCGAGCGCGAAGGGCTCTGCGAGCAAACGGAATCCGAGGAAGTTGTAGACGCTGACGAAACCGCCCATGAGCAGGAAGGCGAGGACGAACAGCGTCGCGAGCTCCGGCCGGCGGAGGTGGCCGAGCATGCCGCGCACCGTCGTTCCCACCGAGACCGGCTTCGGCACATGGAACCGCGACGCCGGCAGGGTGCGGATCATCACCACCGTGAGCACCGCCGCGGCGACGGCGAAGACCTCCATGGCGCCGCGCCAGGCCATGACGTCGAGCCCGACCGCCGTCACGACGCGGCCGAGCAGCCCGCCGATCGTCGTGCCGGCGACGTACCGCCCCATCGCCCCACCGAGGTCGCGCCCGTCCACCTCCTCGGCCAGGTAGGCCATGGCGACGGCGGGCACGCCGGCGAGCGCGATCCCCTGCAGCGCACGGAGTATCAGCAGGACGGGCAGGGTCGGCGCGAGCGGGATCACCAGGCCGAGCAGGACGGCGGCGACGGCCGACACGGTCATCACCCGGGTCCGGCCGAAGCGCTCCGACAGCGCGCTGACGGGGATGATCGCGAGCGCGAGCAGGCCGGTCGTGACGGAGACCGCGAGCGCGGACACGGCGGGCGCCGAGCCGAAGACGCGGGTCAGTTCGGGGAGCACGGCCTGCGTCGAGTACATCGAGCCGAAGGTGGTCAGGCCCGCCACGAACAGCGCCAGGGTGGTCCGACGGTACGCGGGCGTCCCGGCCCGGAGCGGCGCGGTCCCGATGCTGTCGACGGTGGCGGTCATGGTGCTCACCCTGCTCCGGAAACGACGATGTGTGAAATGCATGGATCTGCCGATCCTGATAGAAAGAACGCATGACCGCAGCTGGTAGGCCCGTTCCGAGCACGTCGGACGACCTCGCGCGGTTCATCACGCTCGCCGAGACCGAGCACATGACCGACGCGGCGGCGGCGCTGCGGATCACCCAGCCGACGCTCTCGCGCACCCTGGCGCGGCTGGAGGCGGACATCGGCGCGCCGCTGTTCGACCGGCGGCACGGCCGGCTGGTCCTCAACGCGAGCGGCGAGATCTACCTCGACCACGCGCGGCGGGCGCACGCCGAGCTGGAGGCCGCCCGGGCGCAGATCGCGGACCTGCGCAGCCCGTCACAGGGCACGATCCGACTCTCGTTCCTGCACTCCTTCGGCGTCGCGCTGGTGCCGCGGTTGGTCTCGGGCTTCCGGGAGCGGGAGCCGCGGGTGACGTTCGAGCTGTCGCAGTTCGCCGCCGGGACGGTCACCGAGCGGGTGCTCGCCGACGAGGCCGACCTCGCGATCGTCTCGCCGCGGCCCGCCACGAGCGCCGTCGCCTTCGGGTTGCTCGCGGTGCAGCGCCTGGCGCTGGCCGTGCCCGCGGGGCACCCGCTCGCGGAGCGCGCGTCCGTGCACCTCTCCGAGGCCGCCGACGCGGACTTCATCACGATGCACCCGGAGTTCGGCCTGCGGCGCATCCTCGAGGAGCGCTGCGCCGCCGCGGGTTTCCGGCCCCGGATCGCTTTCGAATCCTCCGAGTCGTTCACCGTGGCCGGCCTGGTCGCGGCGGGCCTCGGAGTGGCGCTGCTGCCCGTCGACGAGGACCCGCTGTGGCCGCCCGGCCTCGTGCTGGTGCCCATGTCCGGGCCCGCGCCGACCCGCGAGGTGGGCCTGATCTGGCGGCCCGATACGGCTCTGCCGCGCGCGGTGCGCGCGTTCCGCGACTACGCCCTCGACGCCTGATCACGGCTCGCGACCGCGAAGATCCGTCGGAACGGCAGCACCGTCCCGAAGCCCCTTGGTGGATAGGCGAGGTTCAGCTCCGCCTTGTACCGGGCGACGAAGTCCTCGCGCTCGGCACCGTCGAGCCGCGCGAGCACGGGTCGCGCGCCGGTGCCGGAGACCCATTCGAAGACGGCGTCGGGCCCCTGCAGGACGTGCAGGTACGTGGTCTCCCAGACGTCGACCGTCCAGCCGGGGCGCTGCAGCGCCGCGAGGTATTCGGCGGGGTCACGCACGTCGATGCGGCGGAAGTCGGTGATGCCGTACTCCGCGGCCAGGCGCCACAGCAGCGCGTGCGAGGGCGCGTCCTGGTTGCCCGGCACCTGGAAGGCGAACGCGCGGGCGGCACCGTCGGCGGTGGCGGGGAGGAGGTCGATGTGCCGATCGACCCACTGGTACATGGCGTTCGAGACGATCACGTCGGGACGCTCGCCGTCGGGACGCCACGCGGCCGCGTCGCCGACCGCGAAGGTCGCGCGGGGGTCGGCGACGTCGGCACGGGCGCGGTCGATCATCTCCGCGCTGGAGTCGACGCCGTGGATCGCGGCCTCGGGCCAGCGGGCGCGCAGCGGCTCGACGTCGTTACCCGGGCCGCACCCGAGATCGACGACGGTGCGCGCGTCGCCGGGGACGCGGGCGAGCAGGTCGAGGAACGGCCGCGTCCGCTCGTCGCCGTATCGGAGGTACTGGGATGGATCCCACCGATGGGAAGTCATACAATCATCCAATCAATTTGAGTGGAGAGGTGGACTGTGACTGATACCGCGACGAACGATCCGCACGTGCTGAGCATCGACCACGTGGACCTGGTCCGCACCGGTCGCAACCTCCTCGACGACGTCTCCCTCACCGTACGCCGGGGCGAGCACTGGGTCCTGTTGGGCGCGAACGGGGCCGGGAAGTCGACGCTGCTCGGCCTGTGCGGCGCGGTCACCCACCCGACGCGCGGCACCGTCGACGTGCTCGGCAAGCGCCTCGGTCGCGTCGACATGCGCGAGCTGCGCACGCACATCGGGCACGTCAACCCGCGCCACCGCCTCGACGCGCCGCTGACGGTGCGGGACGTGGTGATCACCGGCGTGACGAACACGCCGGAGTTCCCGCCGCGCTGGGCGCCGACCGAGGGGCAGCGCACCAGGGCGGACGAGCTCGTCGAGACCCTCGGGATGTCGCGCCACATCGAGTCGCGGTGGCCGACGCTCTCCCAGGGCGAGCGGGGTCGGGCGCTCATCGCCCGCGCGCTGATGGGCGATCCGGCCCTCCTGCTGTTGGACGAACCCGCGACCGGGCTCGACCTCGCCGCGCGCGAGCGGCTGCTGACCACGGTCGACGGTGCGCGGCGCGCCCACCCCGAGCTCGCCTCGATCCTGGTGACCCACCACCTCGAGGAGATCCCGGTGACCACGACCCACGCCGTGCTGATCCGCGACGGGCGGATCACCGCGGCCGGCGCGGTCGACGACGTGCTGACCACCGACGCGATCAGCCACGCCTTCGACCACCCGATCTCCATCGCGCGGCGGGACGGTCGCTGGACGGCGCGCTCCCACTGACGGAGCGCATCGCGGCGGCAGCGCTCCATACTGAAGACATGGATGCAGGTGCCGCGGTGATCATCGTCGTCGCCATCGCGGTCACGATCGTTCCCATCATCCTCATGGTCGTCGTGCGCCGCCGACAGAAGCGCGGTGAGTGGTCGGGCGGCTTCACCCCCGGCTTCCGGAAGTGGACGCTCGACGAAGAGGACGAGTGGAGAAACGTGCCGCCGTCCAGTCACCACATCGGCAGCAACGACCACAGGCCTCCGCCTGGAGGCCAGACCTGATCCCCGGCGCGACAGGACTTTCACGGCAACCCGTTTCGTCGCTCAGAAGGGCGGCGGCGCGAGGGGCTGCGTGTCGTCGTAGACCAATCCGGCGGCGAGCGCCTCGGCGCGCTCCCGCTCCCGGGCACGTTCCTCCGCCACGGCGGTGCGGTGTTCGCGGTGTTCTTCGCGCAGGAGGTGGTTCTCCGCGCGGAGGGCGCGGCGGGCTTTCGCGCGTCGCTTTGCGGCGGATGCGAGGCCGTCGGGGTTCTTGAGTTTCGGTGGCGTGGGTTCGGGGGCGTCCCAGATGATCCGGTCGAGCCCCGGTAGGAGTTCCCGGGCGGTGCCGGGTGGGACGGTGTGCACCCCTCCCGCGGGGTGCCGCCATTCGACGGTGCCGTCCGGTAGGAGGTCGGAGAGCCAGCCGGTTTCCGTTTTGATCCGGTGGTGGAAGCCGCACAGCGGCACGAGGTTCCCCGCAGTGCCCTCGCCCGCGACCGTCGTCGCCCCGCCGTCGGCGGGCTGGTGGTGGTCGTATTCGGTGACGTGGTCGGCCTGGCAGCGGTCGGAGGGCACGGTGCAGCCGGGGAAGACGCAGGTGGCGTAGGTCAGGCGCATGACGAGCAGCTGGTACCAGGTGGGCCGGTACCCTCCGGCGCCGCGGGCGTGCACCTCGCCGGTCGCGGGGTCGCGGCGGCCGAGCACCCGCCACTGCGTCCGCGTCGCGGCGATCAACTCCCTGGCCTGTTCGACGGTGACCGGGCCCGTGATCCCCGGATCCCCCGTGAGGACCACCGCTCCGCGGTCCGCACCGACACCATTGTCGGGATCGCCCGCGTCAGCATCGGCGCCGGAATCGGCCGCGAACAGGTCGGATTCGGGTGGGGCTGCGTCCACATCGGCGGCGTCAGCGAGATCGGCGAGATCGGATTCGTTGAGCACGATCACCGCCAGCGCCCGAACCTCCTGCGACACCGCACCGGTCCGCGGCCTGGCCTCGCGCAGGTCACACGCGTCCGTGCCACACCGGCAGCCCAGGCTCTCGTAGCCCTCGGCCAAGGCGACGAGCGCGGCGACCTGCCGCTGCCCCATCGTGCGGCCGTCCGCCCGGCACACCGACTGCGCCAGCGGGCCGACCAGCGCGGACAGCCGCAACGCCTGATCCTTGGGCATCACCGCCTCCAGATCGACCAGCCCGTCGGCGCGGGCATGGAACTCCACGCGCTCGCGCGGCTCCGCCGGCGGCGTCTCCCGCGCCGCCGCGGGGTCCAACCCGACCAGGACGCCCTTCGCCGCCTCCGCCACCGCCCGCACCGACAGCGACTGCCCGCTCCGGGCGGCCAACCACTCCGTGATCCGCGCATCGAAGACGACCGCGACCCGATCGTCCAGGACGGCCGCCGATGCTCGCAGGACCTCGCGCACCACCGCCGGACTCACCGTCCCGGCGGCGAACAACTCGAACAGGCGCGGGCACCGCTCCCGCAGATCCAGTCCACGATGCACCGCCGACGCCGCGGCCGTGCGACCCGTGCCCAGCGCGGCACCGACCTCCGCGACCAACTCGTCCCAGTCGTCCACGAACCGGCGCGACGACTCCTCCCGCACCCGACGGGCGTCATCACGCAGCTCGTAGAGCCTGGTCAGCACGGCCGACCGTTCCGCCTCCAGCCGGTTCTGCTCGGCGGTCAACACCCGCAGGCGAGTCAACGCACCCGCCGCGCTGAGCCCGGACACCGCACCATCGAACACTCGCGGCAGAGGGGTGCACACCCGCCTGCCCAGTGTGAATGCGTCATCCGAATAGCTCATGTCTTCTATTCTACGAAGCCATTTTCGAACGAAGATGGGTCTTGACACCACTTTTCCAGGGCGACATCGTGCACCGGCGATCCCTGTCAGTGGCACACGGTTCACTGCACTCATCCGCACCATCAGCTAGGAGATCCTCATGCCCTTCATGGCACCACCGGCCGATTCCGAGCGCGCGGGCCTCCGCGGTTTCCTCGCGCAGCAGCTCGACGGCCTGCGGCACACCGCGTTCGGTCTCACGGAGGCGCAGATCCGCCTCTCCCCCGCCCGCAGCACGCTCACCGTAGGAGGGCTGCTCAAGCACGTCACGCTCACCGTGAACGCCTGGTCCGCGCGGGCCGAGGCGGCGCCGGAGCTGTTCTCCGACCCTCGGCTGGACGCCATGGCCGAGGGCGACGACTTCCGGGTCCGTGAGGATGAAACCCTCGCCTCCCTGCTCGCGGCCCACGACGCCGCCACCGCGCGCGCCCTGGCCGTCGCGGACACCGCGGACCTCGACGCGGTCGCCCCCGCGCGTCCCGCGCCGTGGTTCCCGGACGGATTCGAGGGGTGGACAGTCCGCTGGATCCTGCTGCACGTCATCGAGGAGGTGGCCCGTCACGCCGGCCACGCCGACATCCTCCGCGAGGAGATCGACGGTGCCACCGGCTACCCGCTCATCGCCGCCGCGGAGGGCCTGGGAGACCTGGGCTTCGTCCAGCCGTGGACGCCCGACAGGGACTGACGCGTCGCTGGTGACGCGGGCATCGCGGGAACGGTGTTGACTTCGAGTGCGCTCGAAGGCCTAGCGTTGCTCACGTGGTCGCACGCACGGAAGAACTCGCATCCATCGTCCGCTCGCGCGGGCCGCTGCCCAGCGCGGCGGAGATCCTCGCCGGACCGGCCCAGGAGGGGCCGCTCACCGTCGCCGAACTGGCGGAGCTGGTGGGCGTCTCGGGCCACACGCTGCGCTACTACGAACGGGTCGGGCTCGTCACCGTCGACCGCGACGGCGCAGGGCACCGCCGGTACGGCCCGCAGGCGATCGCGCGGGTCATCTTCCTGACCCGGCTCCGCCTGTCCGGCATGCCGATCGCGGACATCACGGAGTACGTGCACCTCGTGGACGGCGGAGACGCGACGGTCCCCGCCCGGCTCGCGCTCCTCAAGGCGCACCGCGCCCGCACGGCCGCGCAGATCGAGGAACTGCAGTACTCGCTCGCGGTCATCGACTACAAGATCGCGACCTACGGCGGCGCGCTCGGCGACTGCACCGCCCCCGGCGGCCCCGGCGGGGCGCCGGGCACCGTCTCACCCGACAAACTCGACCCGGAGGACTGACATGATCCCCACCCGCACCCTCGGCGACCTGCGCGTCTCCGCCCTCGGCCTCGGCTGCATGGGCATGAGCCATGCTTACGGCACCGCCGACCCCGACGAGGCCCGCGCCACCCTGGAGGCCGCGCTCGCCGCCGGCGTGACGCTCTACGACACCGCCGACATGTACGGCAACGGCGCCAACGAGGAGTTCCTCGCCCCCTTCGTGCAGGCCCACCGCGACGAGATCGTGCTCGCCACCAAGTTCGGTTTCGTCAACGACGAGAACGCCAAGCCCGTCGGCCTCGACGGCCGCCCGGAACGCGTGGCGGGGTGCGTCGACGGCTCGCTGCGCCGCCTCGGCGTCGACGTGATCGACCTCTACTACCTGCACCGCGTCGACCCGCAGGTCCCCGTCGAGGAGACCGTGGGCGCGATGGCCGAGCAGGTTGCGGCGGGCAAGGTCCGGGCGCTGGGGCTGTCCGAGGCCACCGCGGAGGACATCCGCAAGGCCGCCGCCGTGCACCCGATCGCGGCACTGCAGTCCGAGTACTCGATCTTCACCCGGGACGTCGAGGACGGTCCGCTGCAGGCCGCGCGCGAGGTGGGCGCCGGCCTGGTGCCGTTCAGCCCGCTCGGCCGGGGCCTGCTCACGGCCGACCGCAAGGCCGTCGCCGCGGCGCTGGGCGGCGACGACTTCCGCCAGTCGATCCCGCGCTGGCAGGGCGAGAACCTCGAGGCGAACCTGCGACTCGTCGACCGGATCGACGCCATCGCAGCGGATCTCAGTTCCGACGGTGCGCAGGTGACCGCCGCGCAGGTCGCGCTCGCCTGGGTGCTGGCGCAGGGCGACGACATCGTCCCGATCCCCGGCACCACCCGGCGGAAGCACCTCGGAGACAACCTCGGCGCCGCGACGGTGACGCTGACCGCAGCGCAGGTCGCGGAGCTCACCGCGCTCTCCGCCGTCGGCGAGCGCTACCCGGAGCGCCTGCTACGGCGGCGCTGACGGCAGCACCAACCGTCCGGCAAGTCCACGCCAAGGGACGGCACCGATCCTGGGTTCCGGCAAGGAGATTCCTCGCCGGGATCCAGGAGGAAGCGGTGCATCCACAGCGGACGAACACCGGGCACCCGACGGGCCAGATCCGGCTCCACTGCCAGCGGGGTCGACGCGGGTTCTGGCAGCGATTCGACCGAGTGGAGCGGATCGTCGACTTCCTCTGGACCCGCGACCCGACGGATCTCATCAACCTGGGCGGTAACGGCCCGGAGGTCTGGGCCACCGTGGACGGCCTCGTCAAGCAGTGGCCGCTGGCGACGATGTGGCGGACGAACACGCTGACGGTGGAGGCGGGCGATCGATTGCTACGCGTCGCCTGCAACACGGACAAGGTCACCTTCACCTGGCAGTACCTGCCCGTCCGCGTGCTCCCCGGACAGACGGTGGACGTCTACTACACCGCGCCCCGGGCCAAGAACCGCGCCGCCACGCTCAGCTTCGCCCCGTCCTGACGCGCCGCCGATCAGCGGGCGCGACCGGCGAGCCCCGCGAGTTGGTCCCGCCACCACTGCGCGAAGCGGAGCGAGAAGACCGGGAGCGGGAAGCCGTGCCGCGCTGCGCTCTCCGGCGGAATCCGGTCCCACCCGAAATGCTCGACGGTGACCCGCGTCGACGGCGGGTGGGCCTGCACCGCGGCGAAGGAGACGTGCAGCTCGGTGTCCTGATCCGGCGTGAATCCGGCCTGGCGCCAGCCGATCACGAAGCCGTAAGGCGGATCCCAGGCGCGGACGGCGCCGATCACGAACTCGGTGCCGTCGTCGTACCGCTCCAGCAGCCGGCCCGACGGCCCGGTCTCGAAGACCATGGTCCCGGTGCGTCCACGCGTGAACTGGAACAGCCCGTTGTGCGCCCACCAGTCGTCGATCCGCTCGGTGAAGGTCGCGAACGCCCGCTCGGGCGTGGCCGGCACGCGCAGCGCCACCAACACGCGGGAGGCATCGGGCCGCGCGGTCACGATTCCTCCGCGAGCAGGTCCTGGAATGCGGTGAGCTGCTGCGCCCAGCCGCGCTCGGCAGCCTCGAGCCACCCGCGCAGCTCGGCCATCGGCGCCGACCGCAGCGTGTAGATCCGCACGCGCGCGTCGTGCACGGGGTGCTCCTCGGTCACCAGCCCGGAGGTGCGCAGCACGCGCAGGTGCTTGCTCAGCGTCGACGGGCTGGCCCCCGTCTCCTCGGCGAGTTCCCCCGGTCGACGGGGTCGGTCCGCGAGGAGTTCGACGACACGGCGGCGCACGGGATCGGACAGCGCCGCGAGGGTCGCGTCCAGCTGAGGTGCCGTCACGTCCAGTTCTTCGCGCGGATCGGCGTGCCGATGGCGGCCTCCGCCTCGGCCCGGCCGACGTCGCGGACGTGCTGGGAGAAGGTCCACACGTGGCCGTCGAGGTCGGCTGCCCGATAGGTGCGGTCGCCGTAGAACTGGTCCTCGGGCTCCTGCACGATCGCGGCGCCGGCGGCGCGGGCGCGCTCGCAGTGCGCATCGATGTCCGCGGCGAGCCCGACGTGCAGCGACTGCGTGTTCACGCCGCCGACGCTCGCCGGGCTGCGCGCCGACTCGGTCCACTCCGAGCCGACCATGATGCGGCCGCCGCCGCAGTCCATCTCGTAGTGGCCCATCGTGGGCTGGTCCGGCGGCGAATCGATCGCCATCGTCGTCTCGAAGCCGAACGCCCGCTCGAGCCATTGGAGAGCCGCCGGGGCGTCGCGGTAGATCACTGCTGCTGCGAAGTTATTCCCATCCATACCTCGCAATTATTTCCCTTTTTGGAAAATAGTCAAGACCCGGCGGCCACTCGATCAGGTGCGGTCCGGCGCGCGACCGCGGCGAGGACCGCGGAGGCGACGAGCACACCACCCGCCGTGAGGAACGCCGCGTCGTAGCCGTCGCCGAGCATCGGCGCGACGACGAGCGGGCCGACGATCTGACCCACGCCGTATGCGGCGGTGAGCACCGCGGCCGAGCGCGGGATGCCGATCCGCGCGCCCGCCTCCATCGACAGCATCACCGCGCCGATGAACGTGCCGCCGAACAGCACCGCGGACACCGCTGCTGCCGCCGGCCCGCGGACCAGCGCCGGCAGCACCGCCGAGACCACCTGCAGCAACAACGCGATCACCAGCAGCGATTCGGCGGAGCGGTACCGGCGCAGCCGCGCCCAGATCAGCGGCGAGACCGCCGCGGCCAGCCCCACGATCACCCACGCCGCGGGCCCCTCCCAGCGTTCGCCGCCGACCGCGACCGCCGCGACCAGGAAGGTCCCGAGCACGATGTAGCCGAGCCCCTCGAGGAAGTAGCTGGTCCCGAGCGCCCACGCGGCCACGCCGGGCCGGGACGGGGCGGCACCGTCGGGCCGGGCGACGGTGCCGGCACCGCCCGGCGGGAGCCGCCACGCGAACAGCCCGAACAGCGCGGTGGCGAGCGCGGCCACCCACCAGAGCGTGCGCCAGCCGACCGCCTCGCCGAGCGCGACGACGAGCACGCCCGAGGCGGCGATGCCCACGCCCACGCCGCAGAAGGCGACGCCCGCCGCCGCGGTCCCGGCGACCGCGCCCGCGCAGTAGACGAAGACGACGGCGCTGGCGAGGCCCGCGATCAGCCGTACCCCGGACCACAGGGGCACGTTCACGGCCAGCACCATCGCGATCTCGCTGGCGACCAGGGCGAGCAGTGAGGCCCGCAGCAGCGCCGTGCTGCGCGCCAGCCGTGGATGGATCGCCAGCGCCAGGGCGCCGAGGAAGTAGCCGAGGTAGTTGAACGTGGCGACGATCGCGGTGGAGCCGGGCGAGATGCCGGTCTGCTCCTGCATGAGCGGCAGGATCGGCGTGTAGACGAACCGGCCGAGCCCCATCGCCGCCGCGAGTCCGGCCAGGGCGCCGAAGCCGAGCTGCCGCGTATTCACTACGCCATTCTAACGAGCGGCCGGTTCCTGCTTCGCGGGCAGGAGCAGCGCGATGGCGAAGGCCGCCGCGACGAGGCCGGCGCTCACCAGCAGCGCGCCGCGGTAGCCCGGGAGGACGGCGGCACCGTCGTTCAGCGCGGCCGCCACCGTGACCAGGATCGCCAGCCCGAGGGCGCCGCCCACCTGCCGGAAGGTGTTGAGGACGCCCGAGACCATGCCCGCCGCGGACGGGGCCACCGCCGCGGTCGCCACGGCCGGCAGCGGCAGGAAGACCATGCCGATGCCCACCGACGTCACGAGCGACGGGATCAGAACGGCGGTGAGGAAGCCCCCGTCGGCGGGGAGCGGGGCGAACAGCAGGAAGCCGACGGTCGCCAGCGCCGTGCCGATCGCGACCACGCGGCGGGCGCCGATCCTCGGCACGAGGCGCGTCGCGATCTGCACGGCGGCCACGATGCCGAAGGAGAAGGGCAGGAACATCAGACCGGTCTTGGTGGCCGAATAGCCCAGTCCCATCTGCAGATACAGCGAGACGAAGTAGAACGCGCCGAACTGCCCCGCGACCACGAAGGCGAACACCAGGCACGGGACCAGCACCTCGCGGCGCCCGAGTACGCGGAAGTCGACCAGCGGCACCGTCGTTCGCCGTTCCACCACGACGAACGCCGCGAGCAGCACCGCGGACACGACGAACCAGCCGAGCGTGCGGGCGCTGCCCCATCCGTGGTCGGTGGCGGCGACGATCGCGTACGCGAGCACCGTCAGGCCCGCGGTGGCGAGCACGCCGCCCGCCCAGTCGGTACGACGGTCCGCCCCCGCCACCGGCCCGGGAGCCGCGTACGTGAGCGCGAGACCGAGCGCGGAGACCACGGCGCCGCAGGCGATGACGGTGCGCCAGCCGAACGCGTCGGTGAGCACGCCCGAGAGCACGACGCCGACCGCGCCGCCGACGGAGGCGCCGATCGCGATGGCGGCGAAGCCCTTCGCGCGCTGCGCCGGCTCGCGGAAGGTGAGGGCGACCGACGTGATCGCGGCGGGCGCGATCGCCGCGGCGCCCACGCCCTGCAGCACGCGCACCGCGATCACCTGCCAGGGCTCGTGGCACAGGTAGGCCCCGAGCGAGGCGACGGTGAACACCGCGAAGCCGAAGCGCAACAGCGCCCGCGGGCCGAACCGGTCGGAGAGCCGGCCCGCGAGGAGCAGCAGCCCGCCGAAGACGATCGCGTAGGCGTTGACCACCCACGACAACCCTTGGGGACTGAAGTGCAGATCGTCGCGGATCGCCCGGAGTGCGACGTTGGTGACGGAGGCGTCGAAGGCGACGAGGAACTGGGAGAGCGCGGCGAGGAGGAGCGCGGCCCGCACCGGAGTTTTTTGTGTATCAAGTAACATAAATCAGAAGGGTAGCCTCAGTCACGGGCGCCCACAAGCCCCCTCCGACAGAATGTGGGCATGCGTCAGATCACGCCGCGCCGCGGCCGCCCGCCCAGCATCACGCGGGAACGGATCGTCGAACGGGCTCTCGTCCGGCTCGACGAGGCCGGCGTCGACGGACTCACCATGAAGGAGCTCGCCGGCGACCTGGGCGTGACCACCATGGCGCTGTACCGGCACGTGAACGACAAGGAGAACCTGCTCGCGCTGGCGCTCGACGCGATCGCGGAGCCGTTCGCGGCGATCACCTTCCCCGAGGATCCGCGCGCCTGCATCCGGATGGCGATGACCACGCTCTACGAGGCGCTCACGGCGCACCCGTGGGTGCCGGAGGCGCTCATCCGGCCGCAGCGGATCGGCCGCGGCGCGCTCCTGCTCACCGACGCCGTGATGGGCGCGGCGTACGAGCTCACCGGCGACCGCGCCGCCGCCCTGGCCGCCTACCGCGCGCTGTGGAGCCTCACCCTGGGCAGCGTGCTCTCCCACCTGCGTCAGCGCGCGGAGGGGACGCCGCTCACCCACGAGCGCATGGACGAGATCGTCGGGACGATGCCGCGGGACACCGTGCCGAACCTGCGCGCGAGCGCGGAACTGGACGCGAAGGCCGCCACCGTCGACGACTTCGCCGCCAGCCTCGCGGCGCTGATGACGGGCCTGTTCGGGCCCGAGGACTCCTAGCGGGGGATCAGAAGGGCTGGTCCGCCGGCTTGTTGGCGAGCACGTGCACGTAGTAGTCCCGCAGGCGCAGCTGCGACGCGGCGGCCTCGTCGATCACGACGGTGACGTGCGGGTGGAACTGGAGCACCGACGCGGGGTTGATCGCGGCGACCGGCCCCTCGACCGTCGCGGCGATCGCCTCGGCCTTGCCCTCGCCCGTGGCGAGCAGCAGCAGGTGCTCCGCCTCGGAGATGGTGCCGAGGCCCTGCGTGAGCACGTGGATCGGCACCTCGTCGATCGAGGCGAAGAAGCGGGCGTTGTCCTCGCGGGTCTGCGTGGTGAGCGTCTTGATGCGGGTGCGCGACGCCAGCGACGAGACGGGCTCGTTGAAGCCGATGTGGCCGTCGGTGCCGATCCCCAGCAACTGCACGTCGACGCCGCCCGCGGCCTTGATCGCGTCCTCGTAGCGCGTGGCCTCGGCGGCGATGTCGGCGGCCGTGCCGTCCGGGCCCTCGACCTTCGCATCGGGGATGTCGACGTGCGAGGTGAACGCCTTGCGGATCACCTCGCGGTAGCTCTCGGGGTGCCCCTTAGGCAGCCCGACGTACTCGTCGAGGTTGAAGGAGACGCAGTCCGCGAAGCTCAGCCCCTCGTCGCGGTGGCGGCGGATGAGCTCCTGATAGGTGGCGAGCGGGGTGGAACCGGTGGCGAGCCCCAGCACGGTGGGGCCGCGGCGCACGTGCTCGGCGACGATGTCGGCGGCGGTGACGGCAACGTCGGCGGGAGTCGGGCGGATCACGATTTCCATGCGGCCAGTCTAAAGCCCTGTGGCGTCGAATACCCGCAGATCAGCGAAACTGGTCATAACCAACTTCAGGCGGTGCGCGACCGGCCCCGCAGGCCCCCGACGACCAGCACCAGACCCGGCCCGCCGACCAACAGCGCGAACCCGAAGGCGCCGAAGATGCCGCCGAGCAGCCGCGTCATATCGGGCCGTTTGCCGAGCACGACCTCCGTGTAGCCCGGCGTCGGCGGGCAGGCCGCCGTGACCACGCCGCTCCCCGTGTCGAAGACCCGCAGCACCATCCGGTTCTCCACCGTGACACCCCCGGACACCTCGCGCAACGGGATCGGCGCACCGTCGGGCCCGGTCAGCACGCACGACGGCGCGCCCTCCTTGGTCCGCGTCGCGGCGAGGACCGCGTACTCGGCGCCGGCCGGCAGTTCGACCGCGTGCGGCGCACCGTCGAGCGGGATCGACTGCGCGTCGAGCCGGAACTGCGGCAGCGTGAGCGTGAGGACCAGGAGGATCGGCACCACGACGGCCGCGAGGAGCAGCGCGGCGCCGGCGCGGAGCTTCGTCGTGGAGTTCATGCCCTCGACCCTAGGGCCGGAAAGCCCGATTCGTGGCGGTTCGCGGCCCCACATTAATGCACGTCACAGTGCCCCCGGCCGGGGTGACGCTCACCGCATCCGGTTGCTTGAGTTGTATTCTGCAACTACCGTCTGCGCCATGACAGACATGCTCCGAAAGACCCGTGCCGGGGCCCCGTCGGACGGGATCCTCATCGCCGTCCTGTGCCTCGGCGGACTCCTCGCCTCCCTCATGCAGTCGCTGGTGGTGCCGCTCGTCGGCCAGCTGCCGCACCTGCTGAACACCTCCGCCGACAACGCCTCGTGGGTCATCACCTCCACGCTGCTCGCCTCGTCGGTCGCCATGCCGATCGCCGGCCGGCTCGGCGACATGTACGGCAAGCGGCTGATCCTGCTCACCAGCCTGCTGAGCCTCATCGCGGGCTCGCTGATCTGCGCGCTCTCGCACACGCTGCTGCTGACCGTCGTGGGCCGCTCGTTCCAGGGCTTCGCCATGGGCCTGGTGCCGGTGGGCATCTCTCTCATGCGCGACGAACTGCACGCGAAGAAGATCCCCGGCGCCGTCGCGCTCATGTCGGCGATGCTCGGCGTGGGCGGCGCGATCGGTATCCCGTTCGGCGCCTACATCTCCGAGCACTTCGACTACCACACGCTGTTCTGGTTCTCGCTCGCGCTGGGCGTCATCACGCTCGGCCTGGTGTACGTCGTCGTCCCCGAGTCGCCGAACCTCAACCCCGGGAAGTTCGACGTGGTCGGCACCGTCGGCCTCAGCGTCGGCCTGGTCTCCGTGCTGCTGTCGATCACCAAGGGCCAGAGCTGGGGCTGGACCTCGGCGGCCACGATCGGCTGCGCCGTCGGCGGCGTCCTCGTCCTGCTGGCGTGGGGGTGGTGGGAGCTGCGCACCCGCGAATCCCTGGTGGACCTGCGGATCTCGGCGCGCCGCCCGATCCTGCTGACCAACCTCGCCTCGATCATGGTCGGCTTCGCGATGTTCTCCCTCATGCTGACCATGCCGCAGCTGCTGCAGATCCCCGAGGCCACCGGCTACGGACTCGGCCTGACCATGCTCAACGCGGGCCTGTGGATGGTGCCCGGCGGCCTGGTCATGATGGCGCTCTCCCCCGTCTCCGCGCTGCTCACCAAGCGGATCGGCGCGCGCCTGACCCTGGCGATCGGCGCCACCATGTCGGCCGCCGGCTACTTCGCGCTGCTCGGCCTCACCGACGCGACGTGGAAGATGTCGCTCGGCTCCATGATCGTCTTCGGCGGTGTGGGCGTGGCCTACTCGGCGATGCCCGCGCTCATTATGGGGAACGTCCCCGAGACCGAATCGGCCGCCGCGAACGGCCTCAACTCGCTCATGCGCTCCATGGGCACCGCCGTCGCCTCCGCCGTGATGGCGACGGTGCTGACCCGCACCACCATCACCCTGGGCGCCGGCACCCCGCGCGCCGTCGAGCTGCCCGCGGAGTCCGCGTTCACCAGCTCCTTCGTGATCGCCGGCGTCGTCGCCGCGGTCGCCGCCGTGGTGGCCCTGGCGATCCCACGGACCCGGCCCGAGACGACCGGAACCGCTACTGCGGAAGATCTTCCGGAAACTCCGGCAGTAGGTGCTCGAACGGCTTGAGGTTCCACAGCGGTTCGCCGCGGGAGACGCGCCAGTCGAACTCGCGGCGGATCGCGGTGGAGAAGCCCAACTCCAGCAGGGTGTTGAAGTCACCGTCGGCGGCCTCGAGGACCTGCCCGAGGATGCGGTCGAGCTCGTCCTCGGTGAGCTCTGCGAACCGGCCGGTCAGGTAGATGTCGCCCGCCTTGTCGAGGGTGTACGCCACCCCGTAGAGGCGCCGGTTGCGCTGCAGCAGATAGCGGTACACGCCCTCGAAGTTCTCGTCGACGTGCCGGCAGACGAAGGCCTCCACCCGAGCGCCGTGCCTGCCCAGCGTCAGCAGCGTGGTGGTCTTCAGCTTCTTCTCGCCGGGCAGCTCGATGACGAAATGGGCGTCGTCCTTGCCCGTCTCCTCCTTGCGCGTGAACTCGAGTTCCCGGTCGGTGAGCGCCTTCTCGATCTGCTCCGGGGTCATCGTCGTCATGCCCTCACTCCCGTCCGGCGCCGGCGGCGGCGCACCGTCTGCACCGCGACGTTCCGCGCCTCGATCGCCTTCGCGTAACTGTCCAGCAGGCCGTCGGCCGTGCGCGCCCACGAGAACTGCCGGGCGTGAGCCGCGGCACCGTCGGAGAGCCGCTGCCGCAGTGCGGGATCCGCGGTGAGCTCATCGAGGACGGCGGTCCACACCGGCGGCTCGTGCCCGTCGACGAGGCGGCCCGAGACACCGTCGGCGACGGCGACCGGAAGCCCGCCGACCTGCGCGGCCACGACGGGCGTGCCGCACGCCTGCGCCTCGACGGCGACGAGGCCGAAGGACTCGGAGTAGCTGGGGACGACGACCACGTCGGAGGCGCGGTAGACCTCGGCGAGCCCCGCGGGCGGGCGCGGCGGGCCGAACGTGACCGCGTGCTCGATGCCGAGCTCGCGGGCGAGCGCGATCAGGGCGTCGGGGCGCTCCAGGCCCGTGCCCGACGGTCCGCCGATCACCAGCACGCGGATGCGGCGCTCCGGGTGCGCGTGGATCAGCGGCGCGGCGGCGCGCAGCAGGAGGTCGGGCGCCTTGTGCGGCTGGATGCGACCGACGAAGGTGAGGACCAGCTCGTCGGGCGCGATACCGAGCTCGGCGCGGGCGGCGGCGCCGTCGCCGGGCGTGTAGGTGTTCAGGTCGGCGCCGGGGTAGACGACGTCGATGCGGCCGGGCGGGACGTCGTGGATCCGGGCGAGCTGGCCGGCCTCGACCTCGGTGTTGACGATGAGCCGGTCGGCCTCGTCGGAGACCTGCTGCTCGCCGATGAGCCTGGCCTGCGGCTCCGCGGTGTCGCCGATCGCGAGGGCGTCGTTCTTCACCGCGGCCAGGGTGTGCGCGGTGTGCACGAGCGGCACGCCCCAGCGGTCGCGGGCGAGCCAGCCGACCTGGCCCGAGAGCCAGTAGTGCGAGTGGATGAGGTCGAAGTAACCGGGTTCCTCGCGGGCCTCGGCGCGCTGCACGCCCGCGGCGAAGGCGCACAGCTGCGCGGGCAGGTCCGTCTTGTCCAGGCCCTCGAACGGGCCGGCGACGATGTTGCGCACCCGGATGCCCGGCGCGGCCTCGACGACCGGCTGGTCGGCCGAGGCGGTGGCACGCGTGAAGATCTCGACCTCGATGCCGCGCTTGGCGAGCTCGAGGGAGGTCTGCCAGATGTAGACGTTCATCCCGCCCGCGTCGCCCGTACCCGGCTGGGCCAGGGGCGACGTGTGCACCGACAGCACCGCGATCCGGCGCGGCACGAAGGCCGCGGACTTCCCAGTAGGCACGCCGTCCAGCTTAACCCCGGCCGATCAGCGCGCCAGTGCGAGGAGTTCGCGGGCGCTGCGCGCGGGATCGACGACGAAGGGGGCGTGGCCGCCGCCGTCCCACCAGGACAGCGTCGCGTTCGGCAGGATCCGCGCGTGGTGCTCCGCGGTCGACGGTGCCACCACCTCGTCGTCCCGCCCGTGCTGCACCAGGACCGGGAAGGTCCAGGCGGCGAGGTCCGCGTCGTGATCGACGGTGCGCCGGAACAGGCCGCCGCGGACGGCCGGGGGCGTCGACAGCGCGATCCCGAACTGCTGCTGGGCGACGGGGCCGAGCGCGTCCTGGTCGAAGCCGTGCGGCAGCATCCGCAGCTTGGCGAGCGCGGTGATCGCCTTGCCCGCGTGCGCGGACAGTGCTGCCGGCAGGGCTGCGTTCATGGACTCGCCGGTGACGCCGCCGGGGAACGGGCCGGTCTCCTTCGAGCCGCCGATCGAGGTGATGGCGCCGACGAGGCCGACGCCGCGCACGCCGTCCGTGCCGTGGGTCGCGAGGTGGTCCGCGATGATCAGGCCGCCGTACGACCAGCCGACGAGGATCACGTCGGTCAGTCCCAGGTCGCGGCGGATCACGGCGAGGTCGTCGGCGAAGCGCTCCGTCGAGTACGGGTGATCGGAGTCCGGGACCGAGCTGCGGCCGTGACCGCGGTTGTCCACGGCGACCACGCGGTGGCCGGCGCCGGTCAGCTCGGCGAGGAACGGCACGCCCCACGAGTCCGAACTCGCCGACCAGCCGTGGACCAGCAGGAACGCCGGCTTCGCCGGGTCCGCCCCGTCCGCGTGATCGGCATAGAAGATCTCCGTGCCGTCGTACGAGACGGCCAAGCCCACTGATCGAGTCACGGCTCCGAGCGTATCCGTCGGGAAATCGGCCGATTTCCGCGCCACACCGGATATGCACGACCCCACGCGAGAATCGCCCGGTTCCTCGACGGGCACACCCCCGGGAATCAATCGGACCACGGTCCGGTTGATGGTAATGTCAGCGTCACCAGCCAATCGAGGAGGACGACATGCCCGCCGTCACCGCAGACACCCTGACCCTGCCCCGCATCGCCGCGGCGGCACCGTCGGACACGCAGCGCCCCGTCCGGAAGATCACCACCGGCCCCCGCGGCCACGAGGGCGAGGGCTTCCCCGTGGTGCGCGCCTTCGCCGGCGTGCACCCGCGCGACCTCGACCCGTTCATCCACATGGACCAGATGGGCGAGGTCGAGTACGAGCCGGGCGAGCCCAAGGGCACCAACTGGCACCCGCACCGCGGCTTCGAGACGGTCACCTACATGATCGACGGCCTGTTCCAGCACCAGGACAGCCACGGCGGCGGCGGACTGATCCAGGACGGCGCAACCCAGTGGATGACCGCCGGCTCCGGCATCCTGCACATCGAGACCCCGCCGGCCGAACTGGTCGAGTCGGGCGGCACGTTCCACGGGATCCAGCTGTGGGTGAACCTCCCCAAGTCGGAGAAGTTCACGACCCCCGCCTACCAGAACCTCGAGGGCGGCCAGACCACCCTCGTGACGACCCCGGACGGCGGCGCGCTGATCCGCATCGTCGCGGGCGAGGTCGACGGGCACGCCGGTCCCGGCTCCACGCGGACGCCGATCAACTTCGTGCACGCCACCATCGCCCCCGGCGCCGAGGCCTCGCTGCCGTGGAACCGCGACTTCAACGCGCTGGTCTACGTGCTGAGCGGCAAGGGCACCGTCGGGCCCGTGGGGCACCCGATCCACCAGGGCCAGCTCGCGCAGCTCGGCCCCGGCGACCGGATCACGGTGGCCGCCGACGCGTCGCAGGACTCGCACCGGCCCGCGATGGAGGTACTGATCCTGGGCGGCCGCCCCATCCGCGAGACCGTCGCGCAGTACGGCCCGTTCGTGATGAACACCAAGGCCGAACTGATCCAGGCGCTCGAGGATTACAACGCAGGCAAGTTCGGCGTGATCCCGCCCGACGCGCTCATGCCGCACGTCGTGCGGTAACCGGATCCCGGGCGTCAGGGGTAGGGCAGCGAGGTCGCGTTCCGCGCGGTGAGCTGCACCAGCATCATCGTGATCTCGTCGCTCTGCTCCTTGGCCATCGCCGTCGCGCGTTGTCGGACCGCGGGGGACTCACTGCCGCGCTGCGCGTAGCCGGCCATCTCGACCCCGCCCTGGTGGTGCCGCAGCATCAGCTGCAGGAACTGGATCTCCTGCTGCACCCCGGAGGCGGTGGCGAGCGCCGTGAGCTCCGCGCTCGTCGCCATCCCGGGCATCGCGTGCTGCGTCGCCGCGGAGGCGGACGACGCCGCCGCGGTCGTGGACGGCATCGGCATCGCGTGCCCGCCGTGTCCGCCGGCGACCGCGACACTCGTCCCGGCGGCCGAAGGAGCACCGGTCATCCCCGCCATCCAGGCCATGGGGTCCGGGTTCTGCAGGGGCTTCCCCAAGACTTCCAGCCAGCCCATCATCACGCCGATCTCCCGGTTCTGGGACTGCTGGATCTGCGCCGCGGCCCCGCGGACGTCGGCGCTGAGGTCGGGTTTGAGCAGCTCGACCATCTGCAGCGCCTGCTGGTGGTGCGCCATCATGTCCTGCGCGAAGCCGACGTCGGACGCGCTGAGCCGCTGCGGGCCGCCCGGCTCCTGCGCGGGTCGGTCCGGCTGCGCGCCCTTGCCGATCACCAGCCCGATGACGACCGCGAGGGTCAGCGCCAGCACCGCGGCGGCCGCGCGGACGGACCGCCGTTCCGTGAACGCCGTCATCGCGGCGAGTACACCGTCGGATCGATGCGCAGCCGCAGGAACCCGTTGTCCATGCAGCTCACCATGAGGTCGTTGCCACGGAACTCGGGCGGTGACATGCACCAGTCGGCGGAGAGGTCCGCGCCGAGCAGCCTGCTCTGGTCGTTGATGAGCCCGTTGACCGGCGCCTGCCCCTGCAGGATCGACTGCGCGATCGACAGGGTGCCGATGATCGGGGGCGCGATGATCGAGCCGATCATCGCGTGCGTCGAGTTCGGCAGCTGCAGGTTCTTACCGGTCTGCGCCGGCGGGTTGAAGTACGCGATCTCGCGGATCCGGTCGGGGTCGCGGATGTCGAAGACGCGGATGCCGGACTGGATCCATCCGCAGGCCATCGCCGTCGGCTGCTCCGGCCGGTCGACGGTGCAGTAGTGGGCGTCGTAGCCGAAGACGCCGTTCGAGGTGGCGCTCGACGCCCACTTCGCGGCGTTCTTCGGCAGGTTGATCTCGAGCTTGATCTGGTTGCGCAGCTTCAGGTCGCTGAGATCGCTGAGGCTGAGCAGCTTCACCCCGCCGGATCCGCCCTCGTCGACCACGTAGACATAGGGCTTGCCGCCGTAGGTGACGTGGATGCTGTGCTGGGTCAGCTGACCGTCGATCCAGAACTTGCGCCCGACGTGCGGCACCGGCGCAGTCACCACCGTGCGGGGCTTGCGGTCCTGGACCGCGGTGACGTCGAGGACAGTGATGCCGGCGAGCGTCGAGGCGTAGAGCCGGCGGCCGTCGGGCGAGAAGCCCACGCCGTGCCCCGATATCCCGGTGATGCCGGACCAGACGACCATCGGGTTCGCGGGGTCCGTCAGATCGATCGCGCTGAGGTGGCCGCCGACGACGCCGGACGCCCAGTACGTCCTGCCGTCCGGCGAGAACGCTCCCTCGTGCGTGGTGATCGGGATCGGCATGGCCAGGTTGCTGCCCACCCCCGGGTTCAGGAGCCGTGGACGGGCGCAGTCCTTCGAGATGTCGTAGATCGCCACGTACCCGAAGCCCGTGCCGATCGGCACCGACGTCCCGACCAGCAGTCCGCGCTTCTCGTTGACCTTGAGCGACTCCCACGTCCCGGTGACGACACCGAGCTCGTTGAGGACCGCCGTCTGCTTCGGGTTCCTCGGGTCGGAGTTGTCGACCACCCGCACGCCCGGCCCGCGGCTGCCGGCGAAGTTGGTGGGGAAGCTCGTGGAGATGTACGAGCAGTGCTTGTAGCTCGGGCTGACGATGCCGGCACCGTCTCCCTGGTACTGGCCGACGAGGTCGATGTTGCAGTTGTAGCCCTTGGTGCTGCGGCGATTCTTGCGGTCCTCCAGCGGGACGTCGCCCTGGATCCCGGTCTCCACGCGGTCGCCGTCGCGGCAGTCGGCGCGCGGCACCGCCTTCTCCCACCGGTCGACCGACGGGATGTACGAGGGGTCCGCCTGCGCGACGCCGGGCGCTCCCACCACCCCCACCGCGACGAGGACGGCGACGAGCAGGTATCGCAGCGGGGCCGACGCCCCGGATCGGGTGGTCTTCATCCGTCCTCCAGCACTCCCGTTGGCCCGGACGTTCCGAAGCCGATGCGCGCGCACACCGCATCCCCACACGGGTTGTTCTTTCCAGGAGGATAGAGAACCGTCGATAACTTCTCAGCTGATCGGAGGAATTGAACGAATCCGACGTCAGAAACCCTTCAGCGAAGGGTGAAACGCCTGATGCAGTAGCCGTTCGGCCCGCGATCGAGGACGAAGCCGGCCGATTTCCGGATTCCCGATCGCGTCGCCACCTGAGCACTCACCGAGGTCACGGTGGTCGACCCCGTCTTCACCACCTGGGGCGCACCCACCTGAGCCGCGTCGAATCCGGTGACCTCGGCGAGACCGGGGGCGCCGTCGCCCGCCGGGCAGAGCAATGGATAGTCCGCCTCGACGTCGGCCGGGTCGACGGGCTTTCCGACGTGCCGCCCCAGGTACCGCACGACGGCGTACCGCGCCTTCTCGAGCGGGATCGAGCCGTTCGCCGCATAGACGTCGGGGCATCCGTAGGAGGAGGCGACCTCACTCGGGCGCAGCTGCACGGTGGTGGTGGCACTCTTCCACGTCGGGCCGAACTGCCCCAGGACGCCGGGCCCGGAGACGGCCTCGGTGATCCTGCCCGCGTCGCCGTACATCTCGCCGATGACACTCGGCGGCTGCGTCCAGCACTTCGAGGTGAGCGCGGGGAGGTCCTTCGCGGTGACGTCGGCGAGCCAGGGCCGCAAGGCCTTCGCCGCGCCGGCGCTGCCCGGCACCTCGCCGATCGCCGGGGCGGGAGCACCCGTCCCGCGCGTCGCGGGCGGCGCACTCCCCGCCGAGGACACGGCCTGCGTCGCCGTCACGGTCTCCGTTGTCGTGGTCGTCCCGCCGCCACCGCAGCCCGCCGCCGCGAGCAGCGCACACAGCGCAACCCCACCCCCGGCCGTCGTGGTGATGCGTGCGCGCAGTCCCCGGTCACCGTGCATGTCGAGCTCCTCCCCAGAAGCGTTTCCCCGAATCGTGACACAACCACGGCGACCCGGCACGGGAAACGCGGAGCGCGTCAGGCGATCCGGGCGCGCAGCACCGGCAGCGCGAGTTCCGCCCAGTCGACGTTCTCGCGCTCGAACCGCAGGCCCCGCAGCAGCGTCAGATAGGGCCCGCCGAGGTGCGGGTCGGCGAGCAGCTCGTCGCGCGTGCGCCCGCCGAGCCAGGAGCGCTCGATCCGCTCGTAGTAGACGAGTTTCGCGGCCGCGGCATCGCGGAGCGCGCCCACGGCCTCGCACACCGCGGCCGGGTCGCCCACCTCCACGGCCTGCACCCGCACCATCAGCTCGTCCCGGATCGCGGTCGCGCGCGGCGCGGTCGTCGTGAACGAGGCGAGCTCGGCGCGGCCGGCGTCGGTGAGGCGGAAGACGCGCTTGGTCGGCCGCTTCTCCTGTTCGACGGTCCGCGCGACGATCGCACCGTCGGACTCCATGCGCTCGAGCTCGCGGTAGAGCTGCTGCGGCGTGGCGACCCAGAAGTTGGCGCGGGCACCGTCGAACTCCTTGGACAGGTCGTACCCGGACGCCTCCCCCAGCACGAGGAGGGTCGATTCGATCGCGTGCCGCAGCGCCATGCCTTCCATTCTAGTCAATTAGTTGCCTATACTCGTCGACACCTACTCAACTAATTTACTAGGAGTTGCCATGCGTGAGTTCCGTGCCGCCGTCGAGGCCCGCGACGGCGGGGCCTTCGACGGCCTGCTCGCCGACGACGTGACCTTCACCAGCCCCGTCGCGTTCAAGCCCTACGAGGGCCGGCACATCACTGCGGCGATCCTGCGCGGCGTGCTGCGGGTCTTCGAGGACTTCCGCTACGTGCGCGAGATCAACGACGGCGACGATCACGCCCTCGTCTTCGAGGCCGCGGTCGACGGCAAGAAGATCACCGGCTGCGACTTCATCCACGTCAACGCCGAGGGCAAGATCGACGACTTCATGGTGATGGTCCGCCCGCTCTCCGCCGCGCAGGCGCTGTCCGCAGCCATGGGCGCGCAGTTCGCCGCGATCGCCGAGGAGGCCACCGCGACCGCGCAGGCCGAGGCCGCCGGAACCGTCGGCGCCTGACCACGCCGAATGCGCCGATACATGCGCATTCGCCTATTCGACAGTGCAACCGCGTCGCCGCTACTCTAAATGACAACGATTCCCATTGCTGTCAGAGGAGCTCCGCCGTGCGCAACCGCCTTCGTCTCACCCGGGTCGCCGGCGCCGTCGCCGCCCTTGCCCTCGCGCTCACCGCGTGCGGGACCGCCTCCTCGGATTCGAGCGACGGCAAGCCCGCGGTCGTGGCCTCGACCGACGTCTACGGCGCGATCGCGACCGCCGTCGCGGGCGGTGACGCGACGGTGACCTCGCTGTTCGCCAACCCCACCGGCGACCCGCACGAGTTCGAGCCCTCCGCCCAGGACACCCTCAAGGTCAAGAAGGCCTCGGTGCTCGTCTTCAACGGCGGCCACTACGACGCCTACATGGAGAAGGCCGCCGAGGGCGCCGCCGCGGCCAAGGTCGACGCGGCCGCGCTGCAGGACCCGAAGAGCGAGAACGAGCACGTCTTCTACGACCTGCCGACCATGCAGAAGGTCGCGACCGCCGTCGCGAAGGCGCTCGCCGAGAAGGACGACGCGCACCGCGCCGGCTACGAGAGCCGCGCCGCCGCCTTCTCCACGAAGCTCGACACCGTCATCGGGCAGGCCCGCGCCATCGGCCATGCCAACCCCGGCGCCAAGGTCGCCGCGACCGAGCCCGTCGCCGGCCACCTGCTGACCCTCGCCGGCCTGACCGACGTCGCGCCCGCCCGCTACACCGCCGCCATCGAGTCCGGCACCGACCCGGCGCCCGCCGAGATCGCCGCCGCGAACGCGCTGGTCAGCGGCAAGCAGGTGCGGGCCGTCGTGCTCAACGCCCAGACCGAGAGCCCCGTGACCTCCGCGCTGGCGAAGACCGCCGAGACCGCCGGCGTGCCCGTCGTCCGGGTCACCGAGTCGCTGCCGGCCGGCGTCGACGACTACATCGCGTGGCAGGCGGGCAACGTCAAGGCGCTGTCCGACGCGCTCGCCCCGCGCCCGTGAGCGCACCGTCGGACCCGGTCATCCGCCTGCGGGACGCCGGACTGCGGTACGGCGACCGCACGCTCTGGGACGGACTCGACCTCGACATCGCGCCCGGCGAGTTCGTGGCCGTGCTCGGCCCGAACGGCGCCGGCAAGACCTCGCTGCTGCGCATCCTCCTGGGCCAGAGCCACCTGTCCGCCGGCACCGTCGAGGTGAACGGCCGGATCGGCTACATCCCGCAGCAGCGCGCGCTCGACGGGGCCGTGCCCCTGCGCGGACGCGACCTCGTGGGCCTGGGCTTCGACGGTGCCGCCTGGGGCCTCGGCCTGCGGAACCGCGCGGCCCGACGGTCCGCCGTCGACGAAGCGCTCCGGCAGGTGGACGCCGAGGCCTTCGCCGAGGCACCCATCGGCTCGCTGTCCGGCGGTGAGCAGCAGCGGCTGCGCGTGGCGCAGGCCCTGGCCTCGGACCCGACGATCCTGCTCTGCGACGAGCCGCTGCTCTCCCTGGACCCCGGCAACCAGCAGCTGGCCGTCTCGCTCATCGAGCGCCGCCGCCGCGAGCACGACACCGCCGTGCTCTTCGTGACCCACGAGATCAACCCGGTGCTCCCCTACTGCGACCGCGTCCTCTACCTGGTGGACGGGCGGTTCGAGGTGGGGCCGACGGCCGAGGTGATGACCTCGGAGCGGCTGACCCGGCTGTACCGCACCCCGGTCGACGTGCTGCACGTGCGCGACCGGCTGGTCGTGGTGGGAGGGGATCACTGATGGACCGGCTCGAGAACCTGACGAACTTCTCCCTCACCTGGGAGCTGCTGCAGCAGCCCTTCGTCCAGCAGGCCCTGCTCGCGGCGGCGCTGCTCGGCGTGCTCGCCGGCGTGATGGGCCCGCTCATCGTCTCGCGGCAGATGGCCTTCAGCGTGCACGGCACGTCCGAGCTGTCGCTCACCGGCGCCGCCTTCGCCCTGCTCATGGGGTGGAGCGTGGGCTCGGGCGCGCTGCTGGGCGCGCTCGTCGCGGGCCTGCTGTTCGGCCTGCTCGGCGTCTACGCGCGCGAGCGGGACTCGGTGATCGGCGTCATCATGGCCTTCGGCCTCGGCCTGTCGGTGCTGTTCCTGGCGCTGCACGAGGGCCGGCAGGGCACCGCGTTCGCGCTGCTCACGGGGCAGATCGTGGCCGTCGGGATGAGCGGCGTGACGCTCATGGCCATCACCACCGTCGTGGTGCTGCTGATCCTCGCGTTCATCTACCGGCCGCTGCTGTTCCTCTCGACGGACCCCGACGTGGCCGCCGCGCACGGCGTCCCGGTGAAGACGCTGTCGGTGGTCTTCGCGATGCTCGTGGGCGCCGCTGCCGCGCAGGGCGTGCAGATCGTCGGGGCGCTGCTGGTCATGAGCCTGCTCATCACCCCGGCCGCCGCGGCCGCGCGAGTCACCAGCTCGCCGGGGAAGGCGACGGTGCTCTCGCTGATCTTCGCGCTGGTCTCCGCCGTCGGCGGCATCATCCTGTCGCTGGCCCCCGCGCTGCCGGTGTCGGTGTTCGTCACGTCGATCTCGTTCCTGATCTACATGGTCTGCCGCCTCCTCGGGCAGCGCGGCCGCCGCGGCACCGTCGCGCCGGTCGACACCCCCGCGCACGACTGCCAGCACGCGCTACCGTCGAGGTCGTGAGAATCGACCTCAACGCCGACTGCGGCGAGTCCTTCGGCGCCTGGCGCCTCGGCGACGACGCCGCTCTGCTCGACGTGGTGACCTCGGCGAACGTGGCCTGCGGCTTCCACGCCGGCGACCCGACGACGCTGCGGGAGACCTGCGCCGCGGCGGTGGCCGCCGGGGTCGCCATCGGCGCGCAGGTCGGGTACGCGGACCTGCGCGGCTTCGGCCGCCGGTCCATGGACGTCCCCGCCGCCGACCTCACCGCCGACGTGATCTACCAGATCGGCGCGCTGCAGGCGGTCGCGCGGAGCGTCGGCGGCACCGTCGACTACGTCAAGCCGCACGGCGCGCTCTACAACCGGATCGTCGCCGACGAGGCGCAGGCCGCGGCCGTCGTGGAGGGCGTGCTCGCGGCCGCGCCGGACCTGCCGGTGCTCGGCCTGCCCGGCTCCGCCTTCCTGCGCATCGCCGCCGAGCGCGGGTTGCGCACGGTGCGGGAGGCGTTCGCCGACCGGGCCTACCTGCCCGACGGTGCCCTCGTCCCCCGGTCCCGGGAGGGCTCGGTGCTGCACGATCCCGACGAGATCGCCGCGCGCGTGCTGCGCATGGTCGGCGACGGGACCGTCGAGGCGATCGACGGCAGCGAGGTGGACCTCACGCCCGATTCGGTGTGCGTGCACGGCGACAACCCGTCGGCGGTCGCCGTCGCGCGTCGCCTGCGCACCGTGCTCGACGGTGCCGGCGTCGCGATCGCGCGCTTCGCCGGGTAGTACGGCTCGTACCGCTAGTCGACGAACCGGTCGGGGGCGGTGGCGATGAGGCGCACGCAGTGGGCGACGAGCCGCTCCCGGGTCACGTCGAGCCGACCCGCGATGTACTCGGTGAACAGCGTCGTCAGCGCACCGACGAGGCCCATGGCGACGAGCCGGCGCGTGGTCTCGTCGACGGTGCTCGGCAGCGCGGCGGCGAGGACGTCGAAGAACGCGGGCATGCTGATCAGGCCCCGCTCGGCGAGGGCCGGCTCGCGGTGGGGCGCGAGCAGCAGGATCCGGCCGACGTCGGGCCGGTCGACGACGAACTCGACGAATCCCGAGACCGCGGCCTCCGCGACGGCGGTGGCCGTGATCGGCGCCTCCGCGGCCGCGGCCGCGTCGTAGACCTGCCGGACGCTCCGCACCAGCACGTCCTGGGTGCGGCGGGCGATGTCATCGTAGACGGCGTGCGCGAAGCCGTCGCGCGTGCCGAAGGCCTCGTAGAAGTAGCGCTCGGTGATGCCCGTCGAGCGGCACACCGCGCGGACACCCAGCGCCCCGGCCTCGGGGCCGCCGAGGAGCGCGATCCCGGCGTCGAGCATCTGCCGGCGCCGCGACTCCCGTCGCTCCTCGAGTGAGGTCATCTCTTCAGGCTAACGCAGATGATCTTTACTGACGTCGCTGTCGGGCGAACTCGGCGAGGACGACGCCCGCGGCGACCGAGGCGTTCAGCGACTCCACCGACGACGCGATGGGGATCGACAGGATCGAGTCGCAGTTCTCCCGCACCAGGCGCGAGAGCCCCTTGCCCTCGGAGCCGACGACCACGACGACGCCGGTGTCGGCGCGGTAGTCGTCGAGGTCCACATCGCCGCCCGCGTCGAGGCCGACGACCTGGAGGCCCGCGGCCGCGTAGTCGGCCAGCGCCCGGTTGAGGTTCGGGGCCTGCGCGACGGGAAGCCGCGCCGCCGCGCCCGCGGACGTGCGCCAGGTGACGGCGGTGACCGCGGCGGACCGTCGGCCCGGGATGACCACGCCGTGCCCGCCGAACGCGGCGGTCGAGCGGATCACGGCGCCGAGGTTGCGGGGGTCGGTGATGTTGTCGAGCGCGACGATGAGCGGCGCCTCGCCGCGGTCCTGCGCGCGGGCGAGCAGGTCCTCGGGGTGCGCGTACTGGTACGGCGGGATCTGCAGGGCGATGCCCTGGTGCAGGCCGTTGTCGCTGAGCCGGTCCAGCTCACCCTTCTGCACCTCGAGGATCGCGATGCCCGTGTCGGCCGCGATCTGCACGGACTCGGTGAGCCGCTCGTCGTTCTGCGAGCCGATCGCGACGTACAGCGCCGACGCGGGGACACCCGCGCGGAGGCACTCGACGACGGGGTTGCGGCCGAGGACGTACTCGGGCCCGTCGTCGGCGGCGCGGCCGGCGACCTTCGGACGGCGCTGCGGCGTCGCGGCCGCCTTCGCCGCGGCCCGCGCCTTCTTGTGCGCGGGGTGGTACGGGCGATCCTTGGCGGCCGGCGTAGCGCCGCGCCCCTCGAGCCCGCGGCGCCGGACGCCGCCCGAGCCCTGGACCTGCCCCTTCTTGGTGCCCGCCTTGCGGACCGCGCCGCGGCGCTGCGAATTGCCTGCCATCAGTCCGCCTCCTACTTGTTCGTCTTCAGGGTCCAGGCGGAGCCGTCGGCACCGTCGGTCACCTCGATACCCGCGGCGTGCAGCCGGTCGCGCGACGCGTCGGCCTCCGCCCAGTTCTTCTCGGCCCGAGCGGCGGCGCGCCGCTCGAGCTCGGCCTGCACCAGCACGCCGAGGGCGTCCATGGCGTGACCGTCGCCGGCGTTCTCCGTGACCCAGTGCGGGTCCAGCGGATCGACGCCGAGGATCGCCGTCATGGCCCGCACCGCGCCCGCGAGCCGCCGCGCCTCGTCGAGATCGCCCGACTCGAGCGCCGCGTTCCCGGCCCGCACGGTCCCGTGGACCTCCGCCAACGCCGACGGTACGCCCAGATCGTCGTCGAGCGCGGCAGCGAAACCGTCGGTCCACTCCCCGACGGGCACCTCCCCCGCCCGTTCGACGGTGCGCCGCACGAACGCCTCGATCCGGCCGTACGCCGTGACGGCCTCATCGAGGGCGCCCGCGGAGTACTCCTGCATGGACCGGTAGTGCGCCGAGCCCAGGTAGTAGCGCAACTCGACGGCGCGGTACTGCGTGAGGAGGTTCGGGATCGAGACGACGTTGCCGAGCGACTTGCTCATCTTCTCGCCCGACATGGTGACCCAGCCGTTGTGCAGCCAGTAGTTCGCGAACGGATCGCCGGCGCCGTGCGCCTGCGCGATCTCGTTCTCGTGGTGCGGGAAGACGAGGTCCATGCCGCCGCAGTGGATGTCGAACTGCGCGCCCAGGTAGCTCGTGGCCATCGCGGAGCACTCGAGGTGCCAGCCCGGCCGGCCGTCGCCCCACGGGGAGGGCCAGCTCGGCTCGCCCGGCTTCGCGGCCTTCCACAGGGTGAAGTCCAGCGGGTCGCGCTTGCCCTCGGCGAGGGTCTCGCCCTGCTGCACGTCGTCGACCTTCTGCCGGCTCAGCTCGCCGTAAGTCGGGAGGCTGCGGACGGAGAAGTACACGTCGTTGCCCGCGCCCGACGGCGCGGCGTAGGCGTGGCCGCGCTCGATCATCCGCTCCATGTACGTGACCATCTGGGTGATGAACCCCGTGGCCCGCGGCTCCGCCGACGGGGGCAGCACGCCCAGGGCGTCGTAGGCGCGGGTGAACTCGCGCTCGTGCGTCGCGGCCCACTCCCACCAGGGACGGCCCGCCTCGGCGGCTTTGCGCAGGATCTTGTCGTCGATGTCGGTCACGTTCCGCACGAAGGCCACGTCGAGGCCCTTGGCGATGAGCCAGCGCCGCAGTACGTCGAAGGCGACGCCGCTGCGGATGTGGCCGATGTGGGGAACGCCCTGGACCGTCGCGCCACAGAGGTAGATGCCCGCCTTGCCGTCCACGAGGGGCACGAAGTCACGGACCTCGCGGGTCAGGGAGTCGTAAAGGCGCAGCGTCACGTCGACTGATTCTACGGGTCGCGGTGCGCGCGCCTCGCAGGTCAGGGGCTTCGACGGTGCGCGCCCAAAAAGGTAGGATCATTCGGTGCCCGAACGCGACGTCTCCGAGGTGACCCGCGGCACCGCCATGGGCGTCGCCGCGTACCTGCTGTGGGGCCTGTTCCCCCTGTACTTCGACGCGCTCAAGCCCACCGGCCCCTGGGAGATCCTGGCCCACCGCATCCTGTGGACGCTGGTGCTCTGCGGCGCCGCGCTGCTGATCCTGCGCGACCTCGGCTGGATCCGGCCGGTGCTGCGGCAACCGCGGCTGCTCGCCGGGGTGACGATCGCCGCGCTGCTCATCTCCACCAACTGGATCGTCTACATCGTGGCGGTCACGTCGGGCCACACGTCGGACGCGGCGCTCGGCTACTTCCTCAACCCGCTGGTCACGGTGGCGCTGGGCGTCGTCGTGCTGCGCGAGCGGCTGCGACCGCTGCAGTGGGTCGCAGTCGGCATCGGCGTCCTGGCCTTCGTCTACCTGGCCGTGGTCGCCGGGACGTTCCCGGTGACAGCGCTGGCGCTGGCCTTCTCGTTCGGCCTGTACGGGCTGGTGAAGAACAAGGTCGGCGTGCACCTGAACGCGCTGCAGGGCCTGACGCTGGAGACCGCGATCCTCGCGCCGATCGCCGCAGCGGTACTCGTGGGCATCGCCGTGTGGGGCGGCGGGCTCGACTTCGCCCGCCACGGCGCCGGCCACGCCGCGCTGCTCGCCTTCGCGGGCGTCGCGACCGCCGTGCCGCTGCTGCTCTTCGCCGCGGCCGCGCGCCGGATCCCGCTCGTGACCGTCGGGCTGATCCAGTTCGCGACGCCGATCATGCAGCTGCTGTGCGCGGTGCTGTTCCTGGGCGAGCACGTCTCCCCCGAGCGCTGGATCGGCTTCGGCATCGTCTGGGTCGCGCTGACCCTGCTCACCGTCGACACCGTGGTGACGCTGCGTCGCGCGCGGGCCGGCCGGCTCGCCGCGTAGCTCCGCGCCAGCACTCCTGCGGCTCGTGTGTTGCCGCGCGAAGCCATGCCCGGGACGCATACCCCCGGGCCACGGTCAGACTCACGTCCGGCGGAACGCTCGCGGCGTCGAGTGGGGGACCGAACGCCGCGCGGGGGTCAGCCGGTCCCTCACCATAAGCGCGGCTTCTGGTGGGGGTTCGAACGTGGGGCGGGCGGATCGGCGTCGCGCGGGGGACGAACGCCGGTTGGGGCAGCAACCCGCGGAACCGACACATGCGGAACGGCTGCGCCGGGGCCAACACAGGGAGTGACAGCCCGCCGGGGGGCAGTCCGCGTTTCGAGCCCGCTGACGGGAGGGTATGCGTGCAGCGCATGGCTACCGGGAACGACACTTGCGCCTCGCGTCGGCGCCGGACCGGAGTTCAGCCGGCGGCGTAGACCAGGGCCGTCGCCACGGCGGCGACGCCCTCGCCGCGGCCGGTGAGACCCAGGCCGTCGGTGGTGGTGGCGGAGACGGAGACCGGGGCGCCGAGCAGACCGCTCAGCACCTGCTGCGCCTCGTCCCGCCGCGGCCCGACCTTGGGCCGATTCCCGATCAGCTGCACCGCGGCGTTCCCCACCGTGAAGCCGGCGGACTCGAGCAGCGACCGCACGTGCGTGAGCATCTCCGCGCCCGTGATCCCGACGTTGTCGGAGCGCCCAACACCGAAGACGGTGCCCAGGTCGCCGAGGCCGCCGGCGGAGAGCAGCGCATCGCACAGCGCGTGCACGGCGACGTCGCCGTCGGAATGGCCGGAGCAGCCGTCACTGTCGAAGAGGAGCCCGAGCATCCAGCACTCGCGACCGGGCTCGAACGGGTGGACATCGGTGCCGATGCCGACGCGGGGAATGATCATCTCTGCTCCTGCGCAAGGACTTCCGCGACCCGCAGGTCGAAGGCGGTGGTGATCTTGAGGGCGAGCGGGTCGCCGGGAACGGTGACGACGGTGCCGCCCGCCCGCTCGACGAGGCCGGCGTCGTCGGTGGCGAGCGCGCCGGGCGCGGCGTCGTACGCCGCGCGCAGTGCGGCGGCCGTGAAACCCTGGGGCGTCTGCACGGCCCGCAGGTCGGAGCGGTCGACGGTGGCCTCGACGGCACCGTCGGCGCCCACGCGCTTGATGGTGTCCGCGACCGGGAGGACGGGGATGACGGCGGAGGCGCCGGCGCGCAGCGCGGAGACGACCCGCTCGATCATCGAGCCGGGGGTCAGCGGGCGGGCCGCGTCGTGCACCAGGACGAAGTCGGCCGACCCGGCGGCGGCGAGGCCGGCCCGCACCGAATCGGTGCGCTCCGCCCCGCCCACGACGACGCGCGCCCGCGGCACCAGCTCCCGGGCCCGGTCGATCATGTCCGGCGGGACCATCACGACCACCTCATCCACGACCCCGGACGCCAGAAGACCGTCCACTGCCCTTTCGAGCAGTGAACGGTCTTCCAGAGTCACGAAGGCCTTGGGGATGTTCAGCCCCAGGCGCGTCCCCTGCCCAGCGGCGGGGACCAGCGCAACGACGGTCAGGAGGCCGCCGCCAGCGCCTCGTCCAGGCGGGACTCGGCGTTGCCGTCGTCCGTCGCCTCGGCGAGCGCGAGCTCACCCACGAGGATCTGGCGAGCCTTCGTCAGCATGCGCTTCTCGCCGGCCGACAGACCGCGATCCTGCTCACGACGCCACAGGTCGCGAACGACCTCGGCCACCTTGTTCACATCGCCCGACGCGAGCTTCTCGAGGTTCGCCTTGTACCGGCGCGACCAGTTCGTGGGCTCCTCGGTGTGCGGCGCGCGCAGTACCTGGAAGACCTTGTCCAGGCCCTCCTGGCCGACCACGTCACGAACGCCGACGACCTCGGCGTTCTCAGCGGGAACCTTGACCGTCAGATCACCCTGTGCGACCTTGAGCACGAGGTACTCGCGCTCACGTCCACCGATGGTCTTGATCTCGATAGCTTCGATCAGTGCGGCACCGTGATGGGGGTAGACAACGGTGTCTCCGACCTTGAAAATCATCTGATCCTTGCCCCTTTCGATATGACCAGGATAACACGGGGCGAATTCGGGCTGCGAGGCAACGTCGCAGGTCAGGACTCCTCCCGGGCTTGACAAACGAAGCCGCGGATGTTCTCCGCAGGTTCCGGCAACCGGCGGCGCACACGACGATGCGTAGTACTTGCGCCGTAGATGCCGCCCGGCGGCACGGGCCGACCCGCCTTCTACTACGCTGCGTGGTGACATACTCAGCACCGTCCGCACGCGGGTGTCGCCGCGCACGGGGAGGAAACTGGAGGAACCGTGTCCGCACGCACCGTCTCGACCCGCCGCACCGCCACCACCGTCGCGGGCGCCCTGCTCGCCGCCGGCGCCCTGCTCTCGGTGTCCGCCTGCGGCGCGGGCCAGATCTCGCAGACCGCGAACCAGGTGGCCGCGATCAACGGCGCCAACCAGACCTTCGTGGACCAGAAGATCGCGCTCAGCGACGTGCACGTCCTGTTCCCGGTGTCGGGCAGCCAGGGCAAGCTCGCCTTCGTGCTCACCAACCTGAACCCGCACCAGGCCGACAAGCTCAAGGGCATCTCGGACGAGAAGGGCCGCTTCGCCACCATCAGCGGTGACACCACCCTCGCCGCCAGCGGCTCGCTGTACGGCACCGCCCCCGCGGGCAGCGACACCAAGGCGGCCGGCATCACCCGCCTCACCGTCTCCGTCCCCGTCGACGCGAACTGGCGCCCCGGCCTGACCAACAAGCTCTGGTTCCACCTGGAGAAGGCGGGCTCGCTGCCGATCGACGTCCCGATCGACGCGGGCGCCGCTCCGGCCTCCGTCGCCGGGATCACCCCCACCGCCGGCGAGCACGGTGCCGGCGAGGGCACCGGCGGCCACTAGGCCCTCACCGGTCGCGAGAACATGGCGAAAGCCAAGGTGCAGTACACCTGCACCGAATGCGGCCACACCGTGGCCAAGTGGGTCGGGCGCTGCCCGTCGTGCGGCGCCTGGTCCACGATGGAGGAGGGCGCTCCGCTCCGCGCCGCGGGCTCCGGCTCGGCCGCCAACGTCGGCCTGACGCTGCCGAAGACCCGCGCCGTCCCGATCACGAAGATCGACCCGAACTCGACGCGCGCGCTGCCCGTCGGCATCGGCGAGCTGGACCGCGTGCTCGGCGGCGGCATCGTCCCCGGTTCGGTGATCCTGCTGGCCGGTGAGCCCGGCGTCGGCAAGTCGACGCTGCTCCTCGAGGTCGTGCACCGCTGGGCCACGACGGGCCGCGGGAAGTCCCTGTACGTCACGGGCGAGGAGTCCGCGGGCCAGGTGCGGCTGCGCGCCGAGCGCACCGGCGCCCTGTCCGACCAGCTCTACCTGGCCGCCGAGTCGGACCTCGGGACGGTGCTCGGGCACGTCGAGCAGATCTCCCCCACCCTCATGGTGGTCGACTCGGTGCAGACCCTGTCCGCCTCGGGCGTCGACGGGGTGCACGGCGGCGTCACGCAGGTCCGCGCGATCACGGCGACCCTGACGTCGCTGGCGAAGGCGTCCGGCATCGCGGTGATCCTGGTCGGCCACGTCACGAAGGACGGCGCCGTCGCCGGCCCCCGGTCGCTCGAGCACCTCGTGGACGTGGTGCTCAGCTTCGAGGGCGACAAGCACTCCACGCTGCGCATGGTGCGCGGCATCAAGAACCGCTTCGGCGCGTCCGACGAGGTGGGCTGCTTCGAGCAGCGCGAGTCCGGCATCGTCGAGGTCACGGACCCGTCGGGCCTGTTCCTGCACCACCGCGACCAGGCGGCGGCCGGGACCGCGGTCACCGTCGGCCTGGACGGCAAGCGGCCCATGCTGGGCGAGCTCCAGGCCCTCGTGACGCCCACGCCCCTCCCCTCCCCCCGGCGCGCGGTCTCGGGCCTCGACTCGGCCCGCGTGGCGATGGTCCTGGCCGTGTTGAGCAAGCACGGCGGCATCGAGAACCTGCCGCAGAAGGACGTCTACGCGGCGACCGTCGGCGGCATGAAGATCACCGAGCCGGCCGCCGACCTGGCGTTGGCCCTGGCCGTGGCGTCCGGCGCGGTGGAGAAGGCGCTGCGCCCGAACACCGTCGTGCTGGGCGAGGTGGGCCTGGCCGGCGAGGTGCGGCGCGTGACCGGCCTGGAGCGGCGACTCGCGGAGGCCGCGCGGCTCGGCTTCACCCACGCCATCGTGCCGCCCTCCCCCGACGGCCAGAAGCTGAAGGTCGACGGGATCCACATCGGCGAGGCGGCGACCCTGGCCGACGCCCTGCGTCTGGGCTCCCTTGCTCCCACGGGCGCGAAGGAGCGCTAACCTACCGCTATGAATCTCGAAGCCGCGTTCGTCGGGAACGCGCCGCTGCGCGACACCGTGATCCGGGTGGCCCCGGGCACGCCCCTGCGCGACGGGATCGAGCGGATCCTCCGCGGCCGCACCGGCGCTCTCATCGTGCTGGGCTACGACGACGCGGTCGAGGGCATCTGCGACGGCGGCTTCCACCTGGACGTCGAGTTCGCGCCGACCCGCCTGCGGGAGCTCGCCAAGATGGACGGCGCGGTGGTCCTCTCCACCGACGGCAGCCGGATCGTGCGGGCGAACGTCCAGCTCGTGCCCGATCCGGCGATCCCCACGCAGGAGTCGGGCACGCGGCACCGGTCGGCGGAGCGCGCCGCCATCCAGACCGGCTACCCGGTGATCTCGGTGAGCGCGTCGATGTCGATCGTGCACGCCTACGTCGGCGGGGTGCGGCACCTCGTCGACGACGCCGCGCCGATCCTCTCCCGCGCCAACCTCGCCATCGCGACGCTGGAGCGCTACGCCCACCGCCTCGACGAGGTGCTCGCCCAGCTCTCCCGCGCCGAGATCGAGGACGTCGTGACGGTCCGCGAGGTCGCGCACGTGGTGCAGCGGCTGGAACTGGTGCGGCGCTTGGCCGTCGAGATCGAGCAGCACGTCCTGGAGCTCGGAACGTCGGGCCGGCAGATCGCCCTGCAGCTGGAAGACCTTCTGGGCGAGTCGATCTCGCTGCGCGAGCCGGTGCTGCGCGACTACCTCGGCGACGACGACACCGTGGACGCCGCCGTCGTGCGCATCGACGCGCTCACCGACGCCGACCTGCTCGCCGCCACCACCATCGCTGCGGCGCTGGGCTTCTCGGGGACGGTCGAGGCGCAGGACGAGCCCGTCTCCCCGCGCGGCCACCGCCTCCTCGGTTCGATCCCGCGGCTGCGCGCCACGCAGGTGGAGGCGCTGGTCGGCACGTTCGGCTCGCTGCAGACGCTGCTCGCCGCCTCCGCCGCGGACCTGCAGGCCGTCCCCGGTATCGGGTCCGACGGTGCGCGGCAGGCCCGCGAGGGCCTCTCCCGCCTCGCCGAGGCCTCGGTCGAGCGCTTCTGAGCCGCTGCGGATTCCGAGCGACTAGTTCCCGGTGCCGGTCCCCGCGTCCGCGCCGGCCTCCGGCGTGGGCGCGGCCCGGACGATGTTGAAGGTCACCGGCGCGCTGCGCTTGGCGCCGAGCTGCGCGACCACCTGGTAGGCGCCGGGCGCGACGGCGACGCGCTGGGTCTGGCAGCCGGGGGCGGAGGTGGTGCCGGCCCACTGCAGCTTGTAGCGCAGCTGCTGACCGGGCTGGAGAACCTCGTTCTTGATGCCGGGCTGGAAGGTGCAGTCGAAGTTCGTCCACAGCTGCTTGCTGCCGTCGAGGGTGAGCACGATCAGCTGCTGCTGCCCGGTGCCGATGTCGCGCGAGCAGGGCACGGGTCCGGCGTTGGTGATGGTCGCCTCGAACGTCGGCTGCTCGCCGAGCGCGTACGTCGCCTTGTCGGCGCCGACCACGACGGAGATGTTCGCATCGGGGCACGGCCCGCCGGCGACGACCGCGCCGGGCGTCGGGACGCCGCCGCCCGAGGAGCTCGCGGACGCCGAGGCCGCACCCGAACCGGCCGCGCCGGACTGGGGCGCACCGGAGCCACCGGCACCGCCCGTGCCGCCGTTGTTGTTCGCGGCCGAGGGGTCGGCACCGTCGGGCGCCTGCGACGGGGGCAGGCCGCTCGTGGTGACCGGCGTGGTCGACGAGGCGGTCGCGGCGTTCTGCGACGAGTCCTTGCCGCCGCCGACGAAGACGATCAGGAGAACCACCACGAGCACGGCGAACAGCGCCAAGACGGCGGCCAGCACGCGGCGGCGCCAGTAGATCTCGGGCGGCAGGGGTCCGTGGGGTTCAAGCACGCCTCAACGGTAGCGTTCCCCGGGCCTCACGCCGCTGACCTGCGGCGGCGTGTCACGGATCGGTACGGATCACTCCGGCCGGACGGCCTGGAACGGCGAGGTGGCGGCCTCGCCGATGTCGCCGACCGAGCCGCGCAGGTGCACCTTGCCCTCGGCGAGCTCGTAGGTGAGGCCGACGATCGCGACCCGGCCCTCCTCGACGCCCTTGGCGATGATCCGCGAGCGCTCCATGAGCAGCCAGCCGGTCTCCATGACGTGCTGCGCGGTGATGTCGTTGACGTCCGACAGGCCCTCGCGGCGGCCGGCGAGCACCGACGGGGTGAGCCGCTCGACGATGTCGCGGATGTAGCCGGGGGGCATGGTGCCGGTGTCGATCGAGTTCACGGTGGCCGCGACGGCGCCGCAGCTGTCGTGTCCGAGGATCGCGATGAGCGGCACCTTGAGCACCTCGATGGCGTACTCGATGGAGCCGAGGACGGCCGCGTCGATGATGTGCCCGGCGGTGCGGACGACGAACATGTCGCCGAGGCCCTGGTCGAAGATCACCTCGGCCGCTACGCGGGAGTCGCCGCAGCCGAACAGCACGGCGGTGGGCTGCTGCCCGCTCGCCAGCTCGGCGACGCGGCTCGCACCCTGATTCGGGTGCGCCGGAGTGCCTTCGACGAAGCGCCGGTTGCCGTCACGGAGGGCGCGCCAGGCGCCGGGAGGAGTCGAAGTGGGCATGGGTCCATAATGCACGTCGTGACGTCGACGCGAGACACCAGAGCGGATTCTGTCCCGGATTTCACACCCGTGCTCGCGTGGTTCGACGCCGCGGAGCGCGCCCTGCCGTGGCGCGCGCCGGACGCCGGGGCGTGGGCGATCCTGGTCAGCGAGGTGATGCTGCAGCAGACGCCGGTGGTGCGGGTCGAGCCCGTCTGGCGCGCGTGGATGGAGCGCTGGCCCACCCCGGCCGATCTCGCCGCCGCCACCGGTGCCGATGCCGTGCGCGCCTGGGGCAAGCTCGGCTACCCGCGCCGGGCGATGCGGCTGCACGCGTGCGCGCAGGCCCTCGTCGAGCGGTTCGACGGTGCCGTCCCCGCCGACGTCGACGAGCTGCTGTCGCTGCCCGGCGTGGGCGACTACACCGCGCGGGCGGTGGCCTGCTTCGCCTTCGGCCAGGACGTCCCCGTCGTCGACATCAACGTGCGGCGGGTCCTCGCCCGCGCCGCGGACGGCGACTCGGACGCCGCGGCACCGTCGGCGAAGCGCGACCTGGCGGCCGCGACGGCGGCGCTCGGCACCGTCCCCGCGGACCGGCGGACGCGGCTGTCGGCCGGCCTGATGGAGCTGGGCGCGCTGGTCTGCACGGCGCGGTCGCCGCGCTGCGGGGAGTGCCCGATCCACGCGGACTGCGCCTGGCTCGCGGCCGGGGCACCGTCGGGCACGGTGGCGCCGCGGAAGGTCCAGAAGTACGAGGGCACCGACCGGCAGGCGCGCGGGCGGCTGCTCGACGTGCTCCGCGGATCGAGGAGCGCCGTCCCCCGCGCGGCGCTCGACCTGGCGTGGGAGCGCGATCCGGCACAGCGCGACCGCGCGCTGGACTCGCTGCTGGTCGACGGGCTGATCGAGCAGACGGACGACGGCCGGTTCGCGCTCGCGGGCGAGGCGTGACGCCTGTTTATTCACAGATGTAGGAAATGGTGATAGATTCGGGCCATGATGCTCTCAGACGGCCCGCTGCGCGTCACCGACCAGGGATTCTTCGGTTCGGACTCGCCCACGTGGAAGGTGTGGGCCTCGCCCACCGCGCTCATCGGATTCCAGCGCTCGGTGGTGTTGGAACACTTCGACCCGAACCTCACCGCCGCGGTCGCGGACTCGGCGGGGATCTACACCGACCCGTTCGGCCGGCTCGACCGGACGCTCGCCTACTTCCTGCTCGTCGCGACCGCGGACTCGAAGACCGCGATCGAGGCGTCCGAGCACCTCATGGACGTGCACCGCAAGGCCACGGGGATCGAGCCGATCACGGGTAAGCGGTACAGCGCCAACAACCCCGCCTCGCAGCTGTGGATCCACGTGACCGGCTGGCACTCGGTGCTCAAGTGCTACGAGATGTTCGGGCCCGGCCCGCTCTCCCCCGACGAGGAGGCGCGGTACTGGCGCGACTGCGTCGTCGCCGCCGAGCTGCAGACCTGCGACCCCGCGGACGTGCCCGCCTCGCGCGACGAGGTGCGGGAGTACTTCGCGGGCGTCCGGCCGACGCTCGCGCTCACCGAGCGCGCCCGCACCGGCATGCACTACCTGCTGCGCACCCGCGACCGCGGGCTGAAGCTGCGCGTCGGCAGCTCGCTCATCGCGCCCGCGACCGTCGCGACCCTGCCGGCGTGGATGCGGGAGATGGGCGGCTTCGACCAGCCCGGGATCGTCGACGGGGCGTACCCGCTCGCCGTCCGCCTCGCGGTCCACGCCGCGTCGGCCCAGCACGCCGCGGGCACCGTCCGCCTCGGCGCGCTCGTCGCGCCCATGACGGGCGGGATCCTGCGCCGTCACTTCGACCAGGCCGACGAGCCGTCGGGCACCGTCACGCCCGCGGAGGCGCGGGAGCGCTACGGCCGCGCGGCGCGTCCCGCGAGCGCCTCGTAGGCTGGCCGCCATGACCACCACCTATGTAGTGACCGGCGCGAACGGGGGCCTCGGCGAGGTCGTGACGCGCCACCTCGCCGCCACCGGCGGCCGCGTCGTGATGGCGTGCCGCGACGTCGCGGGCGCCCAGCGCATCGCCGACGGGATCGACGGCGACGTGACCGTCGAGGCCCTGGACCTGGCCGACCTGGATTCGGTGCGCGCCTTCGCGGATCGCACCGGCGAGGTCGACGTGCTCGTCAACAACGCCGGCCTGATGAACATCCCGCTGCGCCGCACCAAGCAGGGCTTCGAGATGCAGTTCGGCGTCAACCATCTCGGGCACTTCGCGCTGACCGGCCTGCTGCTGGACCGGCTGACGGACCGCGTCGTCGCGGTCTCGTCGGTCGCGCACCGGCAGAACTACCGCTGGCGCATGGACGACCCGAACTACGAGAACCGCAAGTACCTGCGCACCGAGGCGTACGGGCAGAGCAAGCTCGCGAACATGATGTTCGCACGCGAGCTGCAGCGCCGGTTCGAGGCCGCCGGTTCGGAGAAGCGGGCGTACTACGTGCACCCCGGCGTTTCGGCCACCGGCCTGTTCGCCCGTACGGACACCCCGCTGGATCTCGTGATGAAGCCGGCCGTGGCGCTGCTCAACAACCCGCCGGAGAAGGCCGCACAGTCGCTGATCCTGGCCGCGACCGACGCCGACCTCGACCCGCACCCCTGGTGGGGCCCGACCCAGCTCTTCCAGTCCCGCGGCCCGGTGGGCAAGTGCTCCACCACCGCGGTGTCCAAGGACAAGGCCAAGTGGGCCGAGCTGTGGGCCGTCTCGGAGAAGCTCACGGGCGTCACGTACGCGGTCTGAGCTCCAGCAGGCTCTCGGCGGAGGCGGTCACCGCGTCCTGCCAGGCGCGGGGCCGCCAGCCGAGCTCGTCGCGGGCCCGCGCGCTCGACGCGGAGCGGGTCTGTCCGAGGAGCGGCACGAGATCGCCCACCTCGGGGTCGAACCGGCCGACGACGCGCAGTACCACGTCGGGGATCGCGCGGGTAGGCACCCGCTTCGCGCGATCGCCGAGGCGGACGCGCAGCTCGCGGGCGATGTCGAGCATGGAGATCACGCCGTCCGTCGCGGCGATGTAGCGACGGTCCGCGGCCAGGTCGGCGTCGGCGGCCCGCAGGTGCAGGTCGACGACGTCACGCACGTCCACGACGTTCAGATGAACGTTCGAGACGGCCGGCGGGCGACCGGACAGCAGGCCGTCGATCAGCCGCAGCGACGAGGTCGCGTCGGCGGAGCGGGCCGGTCCGAAGATGCCGGTCGGACAGACCGTCGTGAGTGCGAGGTCGCCGCCCTCGCGGTCCATGAAGTCCCAGGCGGCGCGCTCGGCGAGCGCCTTGGACTTCACGTACGCGCTCATCGGCCCGCCGTCGACGTCGGTCCAGTCCGTTTCGTCGAACGGCTCCGCCTGCGGCGGGTGGCCGTAGTACACGGCGCCGCACGACGAGGTCGCCACCACGCGCGGCACGCCGGAATCCCGTGCGGCCCGGAGCACCCGGAGCACCCCGTCGACCGCGGGGCGGATCACCTGCTCCTCGTCTCGCGTGGCGGTGAGCGGCGAGGCGACGTGGTGCACGACGTCGCACCCGGCGGTCGCCTCGGCCCAGCCGTCGTCGCCGAGCAGGTCCGCCCGGACGACCGTGAGCCGCCCGTCGGCATTCGGGAACGGCGCGAGAACGGCGTCCGCCTTCGCCGCGTCGCGCACCGTCGTGCGCACGGTGTCGCCGCGGTCGAGCAGCGCCGCGATCGTCCATCCAGCGACGAAGCCGGTGCCACCGGTGACGAGTGCTGTGGCCATGGTCTTCCCTCTTTTGTTAGCCGATCGGCTAACCAAAGGTAACATGGGAGCGTGAGCAGGCGAGCGGAGCAGGCGGAGCGGACCCGGGCGGCGATCCTGGCGGCCGCCGAGGCGCTGATCGCGGAGCAGGGCTTCGACCGCACCTCCCTGCAGCAGGTCGCGGACCGCGCCGGCGTGACGAAGGCGAACGTCTACTACTACTTCCGCACGAAGGAGTCCATACTCGGCGGCGTCGTCGCGCCGCACGCGCAGGCGCTGCGCGCACTCGTGGACGACGCCGCGGCACTCCCCGACCCCGCCGCGCGCCGCAGCGCGCTCATTGCGGGCTACGTCGACCAATCGGTCCGCACCTTCCGGCGCATCGGCGCCGTCGGCATCGGTGGCGACCCCGCGCTCCGGCGCGCGGTGGCGGGAACCGCGGACCTCGACGCCATCGCGGCCGAAGCCCTTCCGCTCCTCCTCGGCCCCGAGCCTTCGCCGCGACAACTCGCGGGCTGGCTGCAACTGAGCGACCTGGGCCCCGCGCTGCGCGGCCTGGGCCATCTGCCCGACCCCGAGCTGCGGGACGCGCTCGCCGACCTCTGTGAGCGCGCAATCGCCAAGTGAACGCTTGCAGCGGCCCGAACGTATCGATTCCCTCGCGAGTCCGCCGCCACCAGTATCGCATGTCCCGCAGTTATTGCGGATGCGCAGTTACTGAGATACGGTGAGTCATGCCACCTGAACCCGACGCCTTGCAGCGAATCATCGCGTTACTCTCTGCTGCCGCCGGCAAGTCCGACACTGACGCGCTGATCCCTCTTCGAGAGGGAATCAACGAGCTCACCGCACTCATCGACGAAACCATGGCTCGCGCAGTCGTCGACGAGGGCACGTCGATCCGCGCCGCCGGGGCGGGCGCAGGACTCACCGAGAATGCCGTTGGTCCCCGCCTCGCGAAGACTCGCACGCTCGGCGGCTATGCGAATAGCGCCGGTCGCGTGACCGCCGCGGGCGTCGAACGCGCGCGGTACGACAAAGAACGCGACGAAGATATCCCAACTCCCGCTTTACAGTTCACGCCCCGCCGCCGAAAATAGAACAATCAACTACCTCAAGAAGTGGGGAACACAATGACTGATGCCCGCAAGACTCACATCTATTTCCTTCTTGATCGCTCCGGTTCGATGGCATCGATCAAGAGTGCCACCGAGGAGGGTTTCGACGCCTTCATCGAAGAACAGCGCGCCGGCGACGGGACTTGTTTCGTCTCGCTAGCCCAGTTCGACGAAGCGTACGAGATCGTCTATACCTCAACCTCTATCTGCGATGTCCCGCATTTGGATCTTCATCCCCGCGGCCGCACCGCTTTGCTCGACTCCATGGGAAGACTGATCCACGATGCTGGCATCGAACTCGCAGCGTTGAACGAGAGTGAGCGGCCAGGAACCGTCATCGTCGCAATCATGACCGATGGTCACGAGAACGCCAGTACCGAGTACTCACACGCCGCGATAAAGGCGATGGTCGAGCACCAGACCGAGAAATACGACTGGCAGTTCCTGTACATGGGTGCGGACCAGGACGCGATCGAGGTTGGCCGCAGTATCGGCGTACATGGTGACTACGCGGTCACCTACGCGCGCGACAAGGCGAAGTACACGCAGGAGATGGTAGGCCGCAAGGTTCGGGACTACCGATCTGCGAAGCTCGACGATATCGGAGCCTCCATGCCAGCCTTCGCCCCGTCCGAGCGCCGCGAGGCCGCAGAATGAGTATCCGAGCAGCCGTCGACCAGTGGGCCGACGCCGAGGGCTTCCGCCCGGCGGTCCAATTCGAGGGATCCAAGTCAGAGATCGGAGGGAAGCCGGGCGCCCGATACTCGGGCTTCTACCTCCTCATTTTCACCAACGATACCTACTACCTCGGAGAATCCGTCGATCTCCGATCTCGGATGGGCGGCCACATGCGCCACTGGGGCGACGAAGTCGCCGAAGTTCGATTCCTCCGCAAAACGCTCTCCAAGCCGCAGCTGCGTGCTGCCGAACGGGGACTGATTTATCGGCTCAACCGGGTCGTACCGAAGCAGTGCCGCAACACCACCCACGCGAGCTATACCTCGCACAAGAACGAGCTCATCGACCTCCTCGACGACGAGGAGCAGGCCGCCTGGGTCTCAGATGCTGCGTCGTTCAATGAGAACGACCCGTCGCCCTTGAAGCCGATCGCGGTTCAGCAGTCAATGAAATACCACACCGCGGCGAAACGCTTCCGATCCCGGCCGGACCACACACGTATCGTCTCGACGTTGCGAACCTATTTGGAGACCTGCATCCCGGCACCGCGTAGGACCGAATTCCACGGGTGGAATGTGAGCACTGGCGCATCGGGGGGCGATCGACTCCTGTGCGTCTCCGTGGGGCGTATGGAGACCTTCGTCGTCTTCAAAGACAACCACGGCTTCATCAACGTTCCAGCGGAGTCCGCTGGCATCACGGAGCGGCGGCGGCTAACCCAGCTGCACCCAGACGTCCTGCGCGTGGACATCCGCGGGTACGACGACTTCGGGGACGTCGCGATCATTCGCGCCACATCCCTGGCGGCAGTCGACGCTCTCCTCGCCGACGATGCCGTACGACGCGGTGCACAGACACTGGCGTACAGCGTGATGCGCAAGCACCCGAGCGTGTACACGCGCTACCACTGCCCACAGGTGGTCGAAGACGTCTACCAGGCTCGCGGTTTCACTAGACCCGCAGCAGCGGAAGACGATTCGCCGATCGGGCCCGATGAGAGTGTGGCCGAAGAGAACGCGACGGCGCAGCCACTACCGTCCGAGCCGGCACCCGAACTCGTCGAGTCCGTTCCTGATGACATCGAGATCGATTGGTTTGTCAACGCAGGTCCAGTCTCATCTCGTCGGAACATGCCCGAAGAATTCCGAGCCAACGGGGAATGGCGAATGGACCCAGACCCGAAGTACGAGCACAAGGTTCAAGAGATGCTCGCCGGCGAGCGCATTGCGGTTCGGCGACGACGCAATGTCAGCGAGGGCGTTCCCTTCGATGCACGCGGCAACCTGGTTTCCGCGATGGACATCTTGATGACGGGGACTGTCGTGAGCAACCCCGGCGACGGTGTCTCGGTACGCGTGAGATGGGATTCTCCCATGCCGCCTCGACGCTGGTACCTGTACACCAGCCAGGACACCGTTTGGTCCGTCCCTCGAGGTGTGGGCCGTCACCTCGACAGCCTCAGCGCGTTCACATTCGACGGGGCCGCCCAAGATGTCGACTACTGGCGCAACCTGCCCTTCTGGACGGCGCGGTTCGGCGACTGAGGGTCGAACCGCTCCGCAGTTCGGAACGCTTCCTATCAGTTTAGGGTCTGGAGCCACATGTTCGTTCAGTACGTGGAACCGCGCAGTGAGCGGTGGTCTCGCTTGCAGGAGACCATGTCCTTCCCCACTGACACGTGCACCGCGCTCTTCGTCGAGGCCACACCATCGGAGGCCGCAGCAATTGTCGAGAGGTTCGACCTACACGCCGAATCGGATAGGTTCGAACCGCGGCGCTTGCTGCACCGCAGCGATGGCATCGAACGCCTCACCTTCCTCGTCTCGAGCGATCTGACGCACGCGGCGCAGGAGGTAGGGCACCACCCCTATCACCAGCTCTACAACGGCCACTCTCCGTGGTGGAAGTTGGCGGACCCGCTCGCGTTCGCCGACCTCGACGACCTCGCGGGATTCGTGCTCCCACCCGCCGAGCAGATGATCCCGGTCGGATTCGTGTCCAAGTACCGCTGGCCCAACGATCGTCCGGATGAGGAGCAACTGCGCCGCGATTGGGTCTTCTGACAGCAGTCGCCCAGCCGACGGAATCTCCACGCACCTCCGTACGTTGCACCCTCCATGCGCGTGGACGTCTGGACCGATATCAACTGCCCCTTCTGCTACATCGGGAAGGCCCGCTTCGAGGAGGCGCTGGCCGCGTTCCCGCAGCGTGATCAGGTCGAGGTGATCCACCGCTCGTACGAACTCGACCCCACCGCCGGCGATTCGGAGCCCGTCATCCCGCGGATCGCGGCCAAGTACGGCATCAGCGAGGCGCAGGCCGCCGCCAACGAGCGAGGCCTCGGCGCGCAGGCGCAGCAGCTCGGCCTGAGCTACCAGGTCGACGGCCGCGACAGCGGCAACAGCTTCGACATGCACCGCCTCCTCCACTGGGCGCTGGAGCTCGGCCGCCAGGAGGCGCTGCTGGACGCGCTCTACGCGGCGAACTTCGCCGAGCCCGAGCCCGCCTTCGGCAGCCGCGACCGCCTCGTCGCCATCGCCGAGTCCGCGGGGTTCGACGCTGCCGCCGCCCGTGCGGTGCTCGACGATCCGACGGCCTACGCGGACGCCGTCCGCGCCGACGAGGAGACCGCGAAGCGCATCGGCATCGGCGGCGTCCCGTTCTTCGTCTTCGACGGCAAGTACGCCGTCTCGGGCGCGCAGCCGCCCGAGGTCTTCGCCGAGGCGCTGGCGAAGGCCCGCGGCGAGGAACCGCTCACCGTCATCGGCGGCGACGACGCCGAGGCCTGCGGCCCCGACGGCTGCGAGCTGCCCCCGCGCCCCTGAGCCGCTGCGCCTGAGCGCTACGGCGCGGCGAGCCGCCGCACGGCGGCGGCGAGGGCGTCGTCGTCCAGCGCCACCTCGGCGGCCTCGCTACCGCCGGACAGGATGTCGCCGTGGATCAGCGCGATCACCTCAAGGAGCAGCGCCGGCGCGGACGTCCCCGCGGTGATCGCTCCCGCATCCTGTGCCGCCCGGATCGCGGCGATCTTCTTCGCGTTCGAGTCCGATGTGAACTCGAGCGCCAACAGCTCCCCCGGGCACTCCAAGGTGTGCCACAGCACCAGCCGCATCAATTCGGGGTGGGCGCGGTTGAAGGCGCGCAGCCGCACGGCGTATCCGGGCAGGTCCTCGGCCGTGAAGGGCACCGTCTCCAACAGTTCCGCGACGCGGCCCTCGATGACGGCGTCGAAGAGCTGCCGCTTGTTGCCGAAGTAGGCGTAGATCAACTGCTTGTTGGCCTCGGCGGCAGCGGCTATCCGGTCGACGCGCGCGCCCGCGAGCCCGTGCTCGGCGAACTCGACGGTCGCGGCGTCGAGCAGCCGGGCACGGGTCGCGGCAGCGTCGCGCTGCCCTTTGACGGAGGGCGGCCGCTGTTGCTTAGGCGCGGGCGGCATCGCGCGGCAGGTCGGTTCCGGTCACCTCGGCAGCGTACTTCCACAGCTCGGCGGCGACGTCGGCGTCCCGCATCCGCGCGTTCTTCTTGGTCACCCCCGGCGCCCCGACGAGCCCGAATCGTCCCTGCGGGCCGTAGTACTCACCGTTGCGGGCCTCCGGATCGCTCGCGGCGAAGAGAAGCGGCTCCGCGCCCTGCTCGGGCTGCTGGGAGGGCAGGAAGCGGCCGGCGAAACGGGTGACCACGGATTCGCGCTCACTGCCCGCGCCGAGGCTCGCGCCCGCGGTCTGGAGGTTGGTCTGGGTGTAGCCGGGGTGCGCCGCGTCGCTGAGCAGGCGCCAGCCGCGGCGCTCGCTCTCGGCGGCGAGGTGGTTCGCCATGAGCAGGTCGGCGAGCTTCGACTGGCCGTAGGCGCGGGTCGGAGAGTACTTCCGCTGGGACTGCGGATCGTCGAAGTCGATGCGGCCGAAATTCGCCACGCCGGAGCTCATCGTCGTGACGCGCGGCGACGCCGACTGCAGCAGCACCGGGAGCAGCAGATTCGTCAGGGCGAACGGCCCGAGGAAGTTCGAGCCGAACTGCAGCTCGAAGCCGTCGGCGGTCTCGAACCGCTCGGGCGGCGTCATCACGCCCGCGTTGTTGACGAGCGCGTCGACCGCCACCTCGTCGGCGACGATGCCGTCGGCGAAGGCCCGCACGGACGCCAGGTCCGCGAGGTCGAGACGCCGGACGGTGAGGTCCGCACCGGGTACCTGCGCGAGGATCTCCCGGCGCGCGGCCTCCCCCTTCTCCACCGTGCGGACCGCCATGACGACGGCGGCGCCCGCGGCGGCGAGCCGCTTGGCGGCCTCCTTGCCCGTTCCGCTGTTCGATCCGGTGACCACGAAGGTCCGTCCCGTCTGATCGCTGACCTGGTACATATCGATCTCCCTTGCATTCAACTAACTGGTTAGTTGAAAGAGTAGGGCGGACTTGCGCGACTGTCAACCAACTAGTTAGTTAGCGCTCTGCGGTTGGCATCGCGGGCACCACCAGATCGCCCGCTCGGCGTCCCCCGCGCCGCCGAGCGCGCCCGCGACGATGGCCGTCCCGCAGCGCAGGCAGGGCCGTCGCGCGCGGTCGTAGACGAAGGCCCGCATGCCGTTCCGGTCGACGCCGGTCGTCACCCTGCGCGTCCGCCCGAGGTTGGCCCGCAGGAGCCGCGCGGCACCGTCGGCCCAGGTGAGCGGGTCGCCGCACTCCCCGACCGGCGTCGCCGGGTGCGCGCCGCGCAGGAAACAGAGCTCGTTCCGGTAGACGTTGCCCACCCCGGCCAGGACGGTCTGGTCCAGGAGCGCCAGCCCGACGGGGCGGCCGGGTGCGGCCGCGAGGTTCGCCGCGGCGCGGTCGGCGTCCCAGTCGGGTCCGAGCGGGTCTGGCCCGAGGTGCGCGAGGGCACCGTCGGCCTCGGCGGGCGTGAGGATCTCGAGCGTCCCGAGGGAGAACCCGACCACCTGCGCCCCGTCGACGGCGAGCACGGCGCGGGCCGTGTGGGCGGGGCGGCGCCACCGCTCGCCGGGGCGGTACACGTGCCACTCGCCCTCCATCTTGAGATGGCTGTGGATCACCGCGTTCCCGGCGTTGATCAGCAGGTGTTTCCCGCGCGCGGTCACGGATCCGACCGTGCGACCCGTCAGGTCGACGGCGGCGTACCGCGGCACCCGGATGTCGCAGGCGGTGAGCACCTCCCCCTCGAGCACCGGCCGCAGTCGCGCGGCCAGGTTGTGGACGGTGTCCCCCTCCGGCACCGGTCAGTCCAGACCGGAGAGAAAGGCCTCGACGGCGCCGCGGAACACGCCGGGGGCGTCGTCGTGGACGAGGTGGCCGGCACCGTCGACCTTGAGATACCGCAGGTCGGAGCCGGAGTAGGAGCTGACCATGCGCTCCCCCACCCCGGGCGGCACGACGGTGAATTCGGCCTCGACGAGCAGGGTGGGCGCCTGCACGGCGCGCCACTGCGGCCAGTGATCGCGCGGGCCCCAGTGGTCGGCGATGGAGCGGAAGACGTCGAGCTCGCCGTGCAGCGCACCGTCGTCGAAGGCCTCGTAGAAGTAGCGCCCGGCGACCGGCCCGAACAGCGCCGCACACTCGGCCTGCGAGGCGAACCGCTCGGGCCAGCTCGCGAACCACGGCGCCCAGGCATCGGTGGACTGGCCGGTGAACTCGGGCGACATGTCCTCGACCACGAGGGCGCGCACCAGCTCGGGGTACTCGGCGGCGGTGCACCAGGCGTGGAGGCCGCCCATGGAGTGGCCGATCAGCGTCGCCGGGCCCTGGTCGAGGCAGGTGAGGATCTCGGCGACGTCGGCGACGAAGCGCTCGGTGCTGATGTCGTCCGGCGGCACGGGAAAGCCGGGGCCGCGGTGGAATTCGGCGTCGAACGTGAACACCCGGCCGTAGCGGCGCAGCCACGGGATCTGCCGGCGCCACGTGCGCCCTCGGCCCATGAGACCGTGCAGCAGCACGATCGGGCCCGCCCCCTCGCGGCCACCCCAATCTCTCAGGCCCACACACTCATCCACGCGGCCCAACCTACCGGTTCGGGCGGCGGTACCGTCGGGCGTATCGGCAGTCGATCGCGCCCCTGCCGACGAGCGCCGCGGCGGCGACCGCCACCTCGTCCCCGGATGGGGGTCTCCATGGGGGATTCACCTGATTCGGACTGGTCGTGGCTCCACTAGCGTGCGTCGGAGGAAGCCTCGGTCGCCGTTCCGGACGGTGCGAAAGCCCGGTCACCGAGTCACTGCCCATGGGGAGCGCGTGCGGTTGCTCCGATTGCTCCCACGATGAGGCCTCGCTGAGCGGCTCGCCCCGGTGACGCGGCGGTCCCGGAACCGAGACGATCATCGATGGGAGCAAATGGTGCCGCACGAAGACGACGTCACCGAGGTGACGACTGACGGGCCCAGCAACGCCGGCCGCTCGGTCACCACCGCCAGGGATTCGACGCGGCGCGCGCCGTCGCGCCGGCACGTCCGTCGGGTCGATGTCCCCGTTCCCTGCCGGGTACCGGTGCGGGAACTGGTCGTGTTCCTCGCCGTCACGTTCGCCGGAGTGTCTGCGGTGGGTGTCGCCTGGGGAATGCTCGGGGATATCCACGACGCCGGAGACCAGCTCCGGTTCGGTGGCGTCGCGATGTTCACACCAGCGGTGGGGATGCTCGCGGCTGCCGCGAGTTCGGGGCAATTACGCAGCCCGCGTGACTTCCTCGAGCTGACCGGACTCGTGCCGCATCGACCGCTACGCCGACTCGCCGGCCATCTGCTGCTCGGCATCGCGATCCCCCTGGGAATCGTGGCGACCGCGCTGGCCCTCGCGGTGGCCCTCGGCCGGTTTCAGCTGCACCAACCGTTCCCTGTCGCCGGCCTGATGAGCGCGATGGCGATAGGGCTGGTTTCCCTCGTACCAGCAACCGTTCTCGTCCTCGGGGAGGAACTGGGCTGGGGATATCTACTTCCTCGACTGCTCCCCCTCGGCTTGTGGCCGGGAATGCTCGCGGCCGGACTCCTGTGGGGGCTCTTCCACGCGCCATTGACCATGCAGGGCTACGGGTATCCGGGCCTCGACGGGCTGCGTGCGACGGTGATGTTCACCACCGCCCACGTTCTTCTCGGCATCGTCATGGCGTGGATCCGGCTGTCCTCGAACAGCATCTGGCCGGCCGTCGCGCTGCACGGCTCATCGAACATGATCGCCAACCAGATCCCGGCCGCGGTGGGCATCACCGACCCCACTCCCGGCTTCACCGTCCTCGTGCCGACATCGTGGCTCACCTGGTTGGCGATGCTCGCTCTCATCGCAGCCATCGCCGCTGTGGGCGGATTCCGCAGGCTGTCTCTCATCCCGTTCCACCCATGCTCCGACCCGCCACGCTCACTGTGAGACCGCATCGTCGGCATCGCGCGAAGGCGTGGCGTCCGCGATCCTTCCCGTGGCGGAGCGGGTCCCGACCGGCTCCCCACCGGCTCGGGGTCAGTGCCACGGATGCAGAGCGCAGCCGTCGAGGATCGCGCGGTCAGGACGCCGCAATCGAGGCTTCGCGTATTACTGTGACCAGCAGTGGGCGAGATCGCACAGCAGGGAATCTGGCGCACAGAGGGCACGCATCGCGCAGCCACCAAGAAGAACACCATCTGACCTGCAAGAATCGAGTGTCATGAGCGTAGTGAAGATCAATGCCATCCACGTCCCCGAGGGCGCGGGCCCCGAGCTCGAGAAGCGGTTCGCGCAGCGCGCGCACGCCGTGGAGAACTCGCCCGGCTTCCTCGGCTTCCAGCTGCTGCGCCCGGTCAAGGGCGACGACCGCTACTTCGTCGTCACGCAGTGGGAGTCGGAGGAGGACTTCGCCGCGTGGCGCGACGGGCCGGCCCGGCAGGCGCACGCCGGCGAGCGCAGCCCCGGCGGCGGCGAGGGCCGCAAGCCCGTCGCCTCGGGCGCCGACCTGTTGGAGTTCGAGGTCGTCCTCGACGTCGCCGGTCAGGCCGCGCAGTAGCCGGCTCGCACGAGATCGCCTCGCGGCGCCGGAATCTTCCGGCGCCGCCGCGTGTCGTGTGCGCGGACCTGGCCGCGCCCGCGCCGCGCACCGTCCGGCATTGGCTGCGACTGACGGACGACGAGGTCGCCCCCACGGTGCTCCAGGTGGAGGCGCCGTCGCGCGTGGAGTGGTCGTCGTTGTGGCCGGACCGACCGGACCTGCGCGTGGTCTTCTCGCTGGAGCCCGGCGACGGTGGCTCCGACGTGCACTGGGCGCTGTACGCCGACGCCCCCCTCCCCGGCCCCGAGCACACCCGCCACGTCGCGCGACGGGTGAGCACGCTGGTCTTCGCCGACCTGCGGTACACGTACGGGCAGTGAGCGCCACCCTTCTGACCGGGGCGGGGAGCTACCGGGCGGAGCCGCGGGAGCCGATCAGAGCCAGGCGCCCGAGTCCCAGGTGAGGAACGACTCGAGGCTGGACGCGGGGTGCTGCTGCGGGTGATTGGTGGAGAGGTACGCGCCGCGGTAGAACAGGAGCGGCTTCGCGTCGTCGACGTCACCGAGATGGTGCACCCGGCCGATGGCGATGTGGTGGTCGCCGCCGTCGAGGACGTTCTCCAGCGTGCAATCCATCCATGTGAGGGAGCCGTCGATGGTCGGATTGCCGAGCGGCGACGGCGTCCACCGCAGCCCGTCGAACTTGTCGTCGACCGACCGACCGAACGCGGCGCTCACCGACTCCTGCTCCTGCCCCAACACGGAGACGGCGAACTTCCCGGACGCCTCGATGTGCTTCCAGGTGCGCGAGGTCTTCATCGGGCAGAACAGCACGAGCGGCGGGTCCAGCGACAGCGCGGCGAACGACTGGCACGCGAAGCCGACCGGCTTCTCCGCGGCGTCGGACGTCGCGATGATCGTGACGCCGGTGCAGAACTGCCCCATCACATGTCGGAACGTGCGCTGGTCGAATCCGGCCTCGGTCATGCTGCCAACCTACTCCCGCCGATTCCGACGGTGCGCGCCCCACCACCGCCCGGCACGCCGCGCGGCCGGGTCCACCGAGCGTGCGCACGGCCGACGCGCGGCGCCACCGATCCGCTCTCTGTGATCGTTACCCGCGGCAACCCAGGACGATCGCCCGCGCCACCGGGGTGAGCTCCTCGTCGGGCCGGTCCAGGTCTGCTGGCGGCCCGAGCAGCGCGGGCTGCGCCAGGAACCGCGCGCCGCGCCCCGGACCGGGCAGCAGTGCCTGCGCGGCGTGCACGAGGAAGGGATGGCAGAGGTAGACGTCGCCGGCGGCGCCCGTCGCCCGCACCTCCGGCAGCCCCTCGGTCGCCGCGAACTCCGGGACGAGCGCGCCCATCTCCGCTCCCTCCTCCCCGTACGGCTGCAGCATCGCTGCCAACGCGCGGTGCGAGCCCACGCGCAGCCGCGTCGGGGCATCGTCGTCGCCGATGTCCGAGAACAGGTACAGCATGAGCAGCGCGCGGCCCTTGCTGCGCACGTTCACCCGCCAGTGCAGGAACGCCTCCGGCTGCTCGCCCGGGAAACTCGCGTCGACGTGCCAGCCGTCGTCGCCGGGGCCGTCCTCGCACGGGAAGCGGACGGGGAAGGTGCCGATCGAGACGCGCGGCACCCACTTCCCGGGCCCGGCCAGACGGTCCGCCGCCGCCGCGACGAGCGGCGAGGCCGCCGCCTCCCGGAACGGGGGCTCGTCGTGCTCGCCCAGGCGGATCACGGGCCGGTCCCAGGTCGACGGGTCGTCCCGGTCGATGCCCGACGACGCCATCTCCGCCCACAGCACGTCCCGGGCCGCGGCCGCCGTCGCGGCGCTGAACGCCCCGCGGAGCGCGACGTACCCGTCGCGGACGAAGTCCTCCACCTGCTCGTCGGTCAGCACGCCCCGAGCGTCGCACCCCGTCGGTTCGAGCACCAGCGGTTTTCCGACCCGGCCCGCACCGACCAGGTCACGGCGTTCCCGCCTCCACGGGCTCCGGGGTACTCCGCGGCTCCTCCGCCTCGGGAGAGACCTCGCACAGCACCACCGCCACGAGCGCCGCCACCATCGCGACCGCGACCGATCGATCGTGGATCACCGGGAGCGGGAGCAGGCTCGCCGTGACCCCCGCCAGCAGCGGGATCGCGGCCCAGCGGGCCGCCCGCGCGAACGAGTCCGTGCCGAGGCACCAGATCAACGTCGCGAGCGCCATCAACGCCGTCATCCCGATCGTCACCGCGGCGTCGCGCCACCCCCAGTGACCGCCCGCGCCCGCGCGGTGAGGGCCGATCGTGACCGCCACCAGGATCACGACCAGGATCAACGCGAAGCCCACCGCATAACAGATCGCGAGCGGGAACAAGCGGGACCGTCGCCGGCAGTGCACGACGGTCGCCGCGACGAACAGGAGCACGCCCACCAGGAACAGGGACCCGCCGAGCTCGTCCTCGTCGATCAGGATGCCCATGGTGGCGAGCGAGGTCAGCGACGCCAGCCCCAGCAGGACCCACGACATCCGCCTCCGCACCGCCCAGCGCATCCCTCACCCCCATCCTCAACACATGATTCCGATCCGATGCTATTGCATATAATCGAGGGGGCGCAGCCGGTTCCCCAGCGGAGACCGGCCCGCGCGGAGTACCTTTCGCCGGTGACCCGCAGGCAACTCTGGGAGCGTCGGACGAATCCCGTGATGATCGGCCTGGCCCTGGCCTTTCTCGCCGTCTACGCGGTGCAGGTCCTCGACGTCGCGCCGAGCCCGCTGGTGCGCCGCCTCGTCGACGCCGGCGACATCGCGATCTGGGCCGCCTTCGTCGCCGACTACGCGATCCGGGTGCGCCTGTCGACGGACCGCTGGCGGTTCGTGCGGACGCACCCGATCGACCTCATCGCGATCGCGCTGCCGCCCTTCCGCCCACTGCGGGCACTGCGCGCCGCCCCGCTCCTCATCGGCGGACTCCACCGGGCGCGGCTCAGCCGGGCCCGCCTCGCGGTCTTCGTGGGCACCACGTCGGTGCTCGTGGTCTTCCTGTGCAGCCTGGCCTTCCTCGACGCGGAGCGCGGCGCCCCGGATACGAAGGTCACCGGCTACGGCGACGCCCTGTGGTGGGCCGCCGTCACCGTCACCACCGTGGGCTACGGCGACATCTATCCGGTCACCGTCGAGGGCCGCATCGTCGCGCTGCTGCTCATGGTCGTCGGCATCGGCCTCATCAGCTTCGTGATCGGCACCGCGACCAGTTGGGTCGTCGACCAGCTCAAGTCCGTCGACGCCACCGCGCGCCGCACCGACCGGGAGGTCGACGAGCTCACCGCGGAGGTCGGCGCCCTGCGCGAGGAGATCGGCAGGCTCCGGACCTCCACTGCGCCGGCGGAGGCCACGGAGAACGCGAGGAGCCGCCACCCCGAAGGGTGACGGCTCCTCAACGGGCTCTGTCGGCCGCGTTACGCGGTCTCGCTCGGCGTCGTCCCGGACGAGGCGTCGGCCACCAGGGCCGGCACGCCGTCGTCGGACTTCTCCAGGTCGATCGCGGGCTTGGGCTTGCCGGCGAAGGTGAACTTCGCGTCCTCGCCCTTGCCCTCGCCGTCCCAGCCCTCGACGTCGACCTCGACGATCTGGCCCGCGGCGATCTCACCGAACAGGATCTTCTCGGACAGCGCGTCCTCGATCTCCCGCTGGATGGTGCGGCGCAGCGGCCGGGCACCGAGGACCGGGTCGAAGCCGCGCTTGGCCAGCAGCGACTTGGCCTGGTCGCTGACCTCGAGCCCCATGTCCTTGTTCTTCAGCGCGTTGCCCACCCGGTTCAGCATGAGGTCGACCATCTCGATGATCTGGTCCTGCGTGAGCTGGTGGAAGACGACGATGTCGTCGATGCGGTTGAGGAACTCGGGCCGGAAGTGCTTCTTGAGCTCGTCGTTGACCTTCTGCTTCATCCGGTCGTAGTTGGCACCGTCGGAGTCGCCCGACGTGAAGCCCAGGCCGACCGCCTTCGAGATGTCGCCCGTACCGAGGTTCGACGTGAAGATCAGCACGGTGTTCTTGAAGTCGACCGTGCGGCCCTGGCCGTCCGTCAGGCGGCCGTCCTCGAGCACCTGCAGCAGCGTGTTGTAGATCTCGCTGTGCGCCTTCTCGATCTCGTCGAAGAGCACCACGGAGAACGGCTTGCGGCGCACCTTCTCGGTGAGCTGGCCGCCCTCCTCGTAGCCCACGTACCCGGGAGGGGCACCGAACAGGCGCGAGGCGGTGAAGCGGTCGTGGAACTCACCCATGTCGATCTGGATGAGCGCGTCGTCCTCGCCGAACAGGAAGTTCGCGAGCGCCTTCGACAGCTCCGTCTTACCCACGCCGGACGGGCCGGCGAAGATGAACGAGCCCGACGGGCGCTTCGGGTCCTTCAGGCCCGCACGCGTACGACGGATCGCCTTCGAGACCGCCTTGACGGCGTCCTCCTGGCCGATGATCCGCTTGTGCAGCTCGTCCTCCATGCGGAGCAGACGGGTGGTCTCCTCCTCGGTGAGCTTGAACACGGGGATGCCGGTCCAGTTGCCCAGGACCTCCGCGATCTGCTCCTCGTCGACCTCGGCAACGACGTCGAGATCGCCCGCACGCCACTGCTTCTCGCGCTCGGCGCGCTCGCCGATGAGCTGCTTCTCCTTGTCGCGCAGCGACGCGGCCTTCTCGAAGTCCTGCTCGTCGATCGCCGATTCCTTCTCGCGACGCGCGTCGGCGATCTTGTCGTCGAAGGCGCGCAGGTCCGGCGGCGCGGTCATCCGGCGGATGCGCATGCGCGCGCCCGCCTCGTCGATGAGGTCGATCGCCTTGTCCGGCAGGAAGCGGTCGTTGATGTACCGGTCCGCCAGGGTGGCGGCGGCGACCAGCGCGCTGTCCGTGATGGAGATGCGGTGGTGCGCCTCGTACCGGTCGCGCAGACCCTTGAGGATCTCGATGGCGTGCTCGACGCTCGGCTCGCCCACCTGGACGGGCTGGAAGCGGCGCTCCAGCGCGGCGTCCTTCTCGATGTACTTGCGGTACTCGTCGAGGGTGGTCGCGCCGATGGTCTGCAGCTCGCCGCGGGCCAGCTTCGGCTTGAGGATCGACGCGGCGTCGATCGCGCCCTCGGCGGCACCCGCACCGACGAGCGTGTGCAGCTCGTCGATGAACAGGATGATGTCGCCGCGGGTGTCGATCTCCTTGAGGACCTTCCGCAGGCGCTCCTCGAAGTCACCGCGGTAGCGCGAGCCGGCCACCAGGGACCCGAGGTCCAGGGTGTAGAGCTGCTTGTCCTTGAGCGTCTCGGGCACGTTGCCGTTGACGATCGCCTGCGCGAGGCCCTCGACGACGGCCGTCTTGCCGACGCCGGGCTCGCCGATCAGCACCGGGTTGTTCTTCGTGCGCCGCGAGAGCACCTGCATGATGCGCTCGATCTCCTTGGAGCGGCCGATGACCGGGTCCAGCTTGCCCTGGGCCGCCGCGGCGGTCAGGTTCCTGCCGAACTGGTCCAGGACCAGGGAGGTCGACGGGGTGCCCGCCTCGCCACCGCCGCTCGTCCGGGCCCCGGCGCCGGCCGGCTCGCCGCCGCCCTCCTTGCCCTGGTAGCCGGAGAGCAGCTGGATGACCTGCTGGCGGACGCGGTTGAGATCGGCGCCCAGCTTCACGAGGACCTGGGCGGCGACGCCCTCGCCCTCGCGGATCAGGCCGAGCAGGATGTGCTCGGTGCCGATGTAGTTGTGGCCGAGCTGCAGCGCCTCGCGCAGCGAGAGCTCCAGGACCTTCTTGGCACGGGGCGTGAAGGGGATGTGGCCCGACGGGGCCTGCTGCCCCTGCCCGATGATCTCCTCGACCTGGCTGCGCACTCCCTCCAGGGAGATGCCCAGCGATTCGAGGGCCTTGGCCGCCACGCCTTCACCCTCATGGATCAGGCCCAGGAGGATGTGCTCGGTGCCGATGTAGTTGTGATTGAGCATCCTGGCTTCTTCTTGCGCCAGGACGACGACGCGGCGAGCGCGGTCGGTGAACCTCTCGAACATGGCCATTTTCCTCACATCCCGGTTACTTCGGGGAACGGCCGAGGCCGGACCCGCAGATAGCCGTCTGCAATCAACGTCTTCTCACTGTAGTTCGGACCGGTCAGCGGTGGTGTCGGCAGTGCCCCGCTGTCGGGGCCCACGGGCACCGTCGCCCACTGGTCCGTTCCTGATACACCAGGTCAAACGCGCCTCCGGCGGGTTTTGATCCCCGTTCCGCCGTGAGCGAAACGGCCCCGGATACGACTCACCCCGGCGCACCGGGCGCCGGGGTGAGGTCGAGGTGCCGTCAGTTGGCGGCGTTGTACGCGTCGATCACGTCCTGGCTGATGCGGCCGCGGTCGTTGACCTTCATCCCGGACTTGCGGGCCCAGTCGCGGATCGCGGCGCTCTGCGAGCGGTCGATCGGCGTGCGGCCACGCGGGGCGGCGAGCGCGCGGGTACCGCGCTTACGGCCGCCGGCACGCCGGGCGTTCGCGACCCATTCCTCCAGGGACCCGCGCAGCTTCGCGGCGTTCTTGGTCGACAGGTCGATCTCGTACGTGACGCCGTCCAACCCGAATTCCACGGTCTCGTCAGCGGTCTGCGTATCGTCCACGTCGTCGACCAGCGTAACGGTGACCTTGCGCGCCATAGTATTGGCCCCTTCTCGAAGTAATGATTCCATTGGTCGTTCAAATCGAGTGTATACACATCAATCGTATTGATTCGATTCGAACATCGCCGAAATCTGTCGCAATCGGGTAACGATCACGACGGGGACCACGCGGAATTCCGGCGAAACGCGCGAGTGACGCGCTATTCGCCGATACCCGGTACTACCCGGGCTGCACCAGTGAACGGACCCGATCCGCGCCGATCGCGAGTAGCAGTGTGGGCAGGCGGGGACCGGTATCGCTGCTCACCAGGAGGCGATAGAGCAGAACGAAGAATGCGCGCTGGGCGGCGGCCAGCTCCTTATCGCCCTTGACGATCTGATCCGCGCCGAGCCCGCGCTGCACCTTCGCGACGCCGTACACCTGGTGGGTGATACCCGCGAGCGACCAGTCGTCCTCGAGCCGGCCCAGCCCCGCCGGGGCGGGGGTGCCGGACCCCTCCAGGAGCAACCGCAGGCCCTCGCGCTGCTCGTCGGTGAGGGACGCCAGGAGCTCGGCGTCCGGCTCGCTCCGCACGACGGTGCGCTCCTCCGCCGGCATCTGCTCGGCCACCCAGGCGGTGGCGCGGTCCAGACGGGGCCGCAGGGGGGCCAGCGCGTCGAGCGGCTGGTCGGGCTCGAGGGCCGCCAGGATCCGCAGGGTCTGCTCGTCGTCGCCGGTGGTGATGTCGACGACCGAGGCCAGCGTCTTGTAGGGCATCGGGCGCGACGTCAGCGGCAGCTCGCGGACCTGCTGCGACGCCGTGTCCAGCACGGATGCGGCCCGCGCGTGCGCGGCGATGTCGCCGGGCTGCGCCTTGTCGCCCCCGATCTTGCGCACCAGCGCGTCCCACTCGTCGTAGGTGCGGGGCAGGTCGCCGTCGAGCGCCACGTCGAAGGACTGGTTGGGCTTCTTCCGTCCGTACAGCCAGCGCAGCAGCGGCGGCTCGAGGTAGCGCAGCGCGACCGCGGCGGTCGGCACGCCGCCCTTCGAGGACGACATCTTCGCCATGCCGCGGATGCCGACGAAGGCGTACATCGGACCGAGGGGCCGCTTCCAATCGAAGATCGGCGCCACGTCCTTGCCCACCGCGAACGACGAACCGGGCGATTGGTGATCGACACCGGACGGCTCGAAAGTGATCTTCTCGAAAGCCCAGCGCATCGGCCAATCGACCTTCCACACCAGTTTTCCGTCGGTGTGATCGCGAAGCACCACCGTTTCGGTATGACCGCAACGGCAAACGTACGTGAGATCCGTCGTTTCGTCGTCGTACGCCGTTACGGTGGTGAAATCGGTCCCGCAAACGGAGCAGTAGGGCTTGTACGGGTAGTAACCCGAATCACCCGAGCCGTCCGCGTCCTCCGCTGCACCCGACGCCGCATCGGCGCCGGATTCCGTGTCCGTTTCCGCCGCATTCTCCGGCGCCGCGGGCGTTTCTCCGCGATCGAGCGTCCGATAACGCTCCAGGATCGCGTCAATGCGCCCGCGCTGCGCCATCGCGTGCAGCACCTGATCCGAATACGCACCAGAGGTGTACATCTGCGTCTGGCTGATTCCGCGGTACTCGACGCCCAGATCCTCCAGCGCGCCCTGCAATTCGCGACGGAAATGCTCGGCCCAGTTCTCCGCATCGGAGCCGTGCGGGGCCGGGACGCGCGTCAGTGGTTTACCGATGTGCTGTTCCCAGGACGGATCGACGCCGGGGACGTTCGGGACCTTGCGGAAGCGGTCGAAGTCGTCCCAGGAGATGATGTGCTCGACCTGCAGCCCGCGGCGGCGCAGCTCGTCGGCCACCAGGTGCGGCACCATCACCTCGCGGAGGTTGCCCAGATGGATCGGGCCCGACGGGGAGATCCCCGAGGCCACCTTCACGGGTGTCCCGTTCCGCTCGGCGAAGGCCACGGCCTCATCCGCGAGGCGGGAGACCCAGTCGTCCAGGGGTGCAGTAGTCACGGGCCGTCATTCTACCGGCGGACCGTCGACGCGAGTTCAGGCCTCGTGGGCGGCGAACTGGGCCAGCGCCCGCTCGTAGGCCTCGGAGGAGCCGGTGCGGCCGGAGCCGGGCGCGATGCCCAGGGCGAGGGCCCGGAAGCCACCGTCGACCGACGAGGCCTGCACGCCGCGGTCCCGCAGGCGCGTGGCGATGGCGGCGGCGGTGGCGCCGTTGCCGCTGACCAGCAGCCAGTGGGCGTCGGGACCCGCGGCGGCGAGGCTGGTGGGGAGGCCGGGGACGAGCCGCGCGGCGACGGCCGCGGCGTCGAGCGCGACGGCGCCCGGGAGGATGCCGTCGCGGTTGCGCTCGGACTGGTCGCGGACGTCGACGACGATCTGGCCGGCGGCGGGGGTGAAGTGCACGGGGTGCATCGGGGAGTCTCCAGGAGGGAGGCGGAGCGCGCGGTGAACGCGTCCGGGCAGCGGAAGGGGGCCGGGTTCCTAGCGGACCCGACAACACTCCATGCAGCTGCGCACCTGGCTCATGACAGCGAAGCTAGCACCCCGCCACGGGCGGCGGCAAGGGTTGCGATCATCAGTGACGCGAATCCCGGGCACGCTTCTCCCGCTGCGCCCGGTTGGCGCTCTCCCGCAGGTACACGGCCCGCAGGCCCTGCAGCGTGAGATCGGCGCGGTGGTCGGTGACCGTCGAGCACTCGGGCGCGATGCCCTCGTCGAAGCCGCCGGTCGCGACCACCCGGGCCCCGGGGACCACGTCGAGCGCCCGGCCGACGAGCGCGTCCACCATGCCCGCGAAGCCGTAGATGATGCCGGACTGCAGCGCCTCGACGGTGTTCTTCCCGACCACCGACCGGGGCGCGACCAGCTCCACGCGGCGCAGCGCGACGGTCCGCTCGGCGAGCGCGTCCAGCGCGCTCCCCACGCCGGCGGCGATCGCGCCGCCGAGGAATTCGCCCTTGGCGCTGACCACGTCCACCCGCGTCGACGTGCCGAAATCGACCACGACGCAGGGCGTACCGGCGCCCCGGCCGATCAGCTCGAAGGCGCCGGCGGCGTTGGCGACGCGGTCGGTGCCCACCTCGCGCGGGTTGTCCACGAGCAGCGGCACCCCGGTCTTCACGCCGGGTTCGAGGATCACGTGCTCCGCCGCCGGGTAGTAGCGGGGCATCACGGCGCGCAGCGAGCGCAGCAGCTCGGGCACCGTCGACAGCACGCTGACGCCAGTGACCCCCGCGGGGTCGACGCCCGCGCCGGTGAGGAAGCCGTTCAGGATGAGCGCCAGCTCGTCCGAGGTCATCCGCGGGTCGCTGCGCAGCCGCCAGGTGCCGAGGAGCTCCTCGCCCTGCGCGGACGCGAACAGCCCGACGGTGACCGAGGTGTTGCCGGCGTCGATCGCCAGCAGCACTAGACGCGCCCCGTGACCAGGCCGTAGCCGTCGGGCACGTGCGCCGCGTCCGTGGTCAGCTCGACGGGCCTGTTGGCGGAGTCGACGAAGACGACGCTGGGCGCGTAGGTCTTCAGCTCCTCCTCATTCAGCTGGCCGTACGCGATGAGGATGACGATGTCGCCCGGGTTGACCAGATGCGCGGCGGCGCCGTTGATCCCGATGACGCCGCTCCCCCGCTCGCCCGCGATGGTGTACGTCTCGAGGCGTGCGCCGTTGGTCACGTCGACGATGGCGACCTGTTCGCCCTCGAGGAGGTTCGCCGCGTCCAGCAGGTCGGCGTCGACGGTGACCGAGCCGACGTAGTGCAGGTTCGCCTCGGTGACGGTGGCGCGGTGGATCTTGCTGGTCATCATGGTGCGCAGCATTACTCCGCCTCCTCCAGGAATCCGGTGCCGATGGCGATGCCCACGTTGTCGAGCAGGCGGGTCGTGCCGAGCTTGGCAGCCACCAGCAGCCGGCCGTCGCCCTTCTCCGGCGCGACGCCCAGGTCGGGCGCGCGCAGCTCCAGGTACTGCACCTGGATGTCGGGCCGCGAGGCGAGCACCTCGTTCGCGGCGGCCAGGATGGCGGGCTCGCCGCCCTGCGCGGCGTAGGCGCCGGCGAGCAGCGCCGCCGAGAGGGCGGTCGCGGCCTCGCGCTCGGCCTCGGAGAGGTAGACGTTGCGCGAGCTCATCGCCAGGCCGTCGGCCTCACGGACGGTGGGGACGCCGACGATCTTCACGTCCATGTCGAGGTCCGTGACCATCTGCCGCACCAGCACGAGCTGCTGGTAGTCCTTCTCGCCGAAGTAGGCGGTGTGCGGCCGCACGATGTTGAGCAGTTTGTTGACGACGGTGAGCATGCCCGCGAAGTGCGTCGGCCGGCTGTCCGCCTCGAGCCCGACGCCGGCGGGGCCGGGCTGGATCGTGGTGCGCGGGCCGTTCGGGTACATGTCGGCGGCCGACGGCGCGAAGACCAGCTCCACGCCCGCGGCGCGCAGCTTCTCGACGTCCGCGTCCAGGGTGCGCGGGTAGGCGTCGAGGTCCTCGTTCGCGCCGAACTGCAGCGGGTTCACGAAGATCGAGACCACGACGACCGCGCCGTTCAGCTTCGCGGCGTGCACCAGCTCCAAATGGCCGGCGTGCAGCGCGCCCATGGTGGGCACGAACGCGATCTGCCGGCCGGTGGACTTCAGCGCGCCGGTGACCTTGGTCAGTTGCGCCGGATCGTGGTGCACCGTCAGCTGACCGGGGGTGTACGGACGGGTGGGTGCGCTCATCGGTTTTCCTTCTCGAGGACGGGGTCGATCATGGCTGAGGTTCCGGATTGGGCTGCCGCGCGCCGGGATTGGGCGCGGTAGGCGTCGGTGATGGCGGGCTCGACGGCGTCGATCGCGGCCAGGTGGCGGGTCACGGCCGCGGCGTCACCGCGGGCTGCGGGCCCGGTGAGTGCGGACGGTCCGCGGGCGAGCGCGTTCTCGAGGGCTGCGCGGGCCAGCGGCGCGAGCACCCGCTCGGCCAGCGCGTCGACGGAGCCGCCGCCCAGGAATTCGGGATCGTCCAGGCCGACCCCGCCGGCGAGGGCGGCGCGCAGCGCGACGACGGCGTCGTCGACCAGGGCGACCAGGTGGTTCGCGCCGTGTGCGAGCGCCGCGTGGTACAGCGGCCGGGCCGATTCCGGGACGCGCACGGGCTCGGCGCCGATCTCGAGCGCGAGGGCCTGGCCGACGGCGTGGCCGATCTCGTCGGCGGCGGTGATGCCGACGCAGCAGTCCGCGAGCCGGGCGGTGTCGTCGGGATCGTCGACGAAGGTCATGGCGGGGTGGAACGCGATGGTGGTGCAGCCGAGCCGCGCGAGCGGTGCGAGCACCGCGACGCCGAGCGCGCCGGAGGTGTGCAGCACGATCGCCGACGGATTCACGCGGTCGGCGAGCTCGTCGACCAGCGCGGGGAGCTGGGTGTCCGGCACGGCGAGGATCAGGAGCTCGGCCTTCTCGGCGATGACGGCGGGGGCGTCGACGCGGGCCTCGGGCAGGCGGAGCGCGGCGCGGTCACGGGAGCGGTTCGACGGTGCGGACGCGGCGGTGACGATGTGGCCGGCCCGCTCGAGGGCGGCGCCGAGGGCGGTGCCGACGCGGCCGGCGGAGATCACGCCCACGGACAGTCGCGCGGGGGTGGGGGGATTGGGGATGCCCGCCAGCTGATCCACAGCATCGGGCGAGTCCGAGAACTCGGGCATGGGCGTACGCCTCCAGGGGGTCGTTCCAGTCCCGCGTCGCGGGTACCAGACGGTCACCGAAAGGCTATGCCCGTGCAGGTGGCGCGAGCAACGACGTGTGAGCTAGATCATCACTCCGGCTTGCGGCGGCGGCCGCCGCCGGAGCGCTCGGTGTCGGCGTTCATCCGCGCGATCAGGTCGGCGACGGTGCTGCCGGACGTGTGCTGGCCGGCGTGACCGCTCTCCACCTGCTGTTCCTCGCGGTCCTCCGGCGCCTGCTGCGGCGGGGTGCGCTGCTGATCCTGCGCCCACGGCCGGCCCTGCGGGCCCGACGCCGCGGGCCCCTGCTGCGGACCGCCCGGGAACTGCTGGCCCTGGTACTGCGGGGCCTGCGGCGGCGCGGACTGGAACGGGGAGTACGGCGCCGCCGGAGGCGTCGACGGCGGGGTAGCCGGGGCGTCCGGCGTGTACGGGCGGGGCGGCAGCGGCGAGCGGTACCCGGACTGCGGCGCGAGCGGCACGAAGGGCTCGTCGTCGCCCGCGACGTGGTCGACGTGCTCGACGTCGACGGGCGGCTGCGAGTCCGGGGCCGTCGCGGCGGCGGGCGCGGCGGGAGCCGCGGGCGCCTCGTCCGTGACGACGTGGAAGACGGTGGTCGGCGACTCCTCCTGCGGCCGGTCCGCGGCGGGATTGCTCGCCGGGCCGGACGGCACCGTCGGCCCCGAGGGACCGGGCGGGACGGGCGCAGCGGGCACGTCGGTCACGGTGGCCTCGTCGATCGGCTCGTCCGCGACGGACGCGGCGCCGTAGTAGTCGTCGACGGCGGCGTCGGGCTCGGGCACGCCCGCGAAGTCCTGCTGCGCGCGGAACCGGTCGTCGTCCTCGAAGACGGACTTGGCGCGCTGGGCGTCCAGGGCGCGCTGCTCCGCGGCGGCGTACAGCTCGGTGTACGACGGGCCCAGGTCGCGGCCCAGGAGCTCCTCGAGGTTGGCGCGCAGGGCCAGGACCTCGGCCTTGAGGGCGGTGAGTTCCTCGTTCGACTCGGTCTTGAGTTCGGCGCGGATGTCGCGCTCGACCTGCAGCTCGTACTCGCGGCGCGCGCTGATCTCCCGCTCCAGCTGCAGCCCGTAGACGGTCTTGAGGCCGCTCTCCTTCGACTCGGCGGCGCGCAGGTCGCGCGAGTAGCGCGCGATGAGGAAGGCGGCGATGACGAGGCCCCAGACCAGCAGGATCAGCGAGACCAGGCCCCAGCGGCGGTCCTCGGAGAAGACCCACATGCCGGTCCCGACGACCGCCAGCAGGATCACCGCGCCGAGCATCCACTGCCCCGCACCCGAGGAACGTCGCGGGACACGCTTTCGTGAACTCGGGATAGGCGGTTGCGTCATATCCGCGACCTTACCTTTTACCTGAGGTCTGATTCCTCAGGCTGGCGATGTGTCAGCGGGCTGGTCGTCGGGATCGTCGGGTGTGCGACAGCAACGCTCGAGCCACAGCGCGGCGGCCAGGAGCAGGACCGCGCCGGCGGCGCCGATCCACGCGCCCGGACGGTCGGCGTGGGTGGCGGTCAGGCTCGCGCCCTCGGTGAGGAGGAAGACGAGCATGCCGCCGAAGAAGCCCAGGGCCACGGCCCCGAGGTAGGCGGACGCCTTGGCGAGCGCCACGGCGCGGGCGACCGCGATCGGGTGGATCCGCCCGGGCCCCCAGCCGACCTCGCCGCGGCTCAGCCGCGAGCGCACGAGCTGCGCGATGTACAGGTCCGCCGCGGCGACGCCGTACAGCAGCGCCCCCGCCCACACGGGGACCACCGGCACGACGTTGCGCACGAGGAGGTACGAGCCGAGGCCCACGCCCAGCACGATCACCACCAGCTCGACCCAGCCGGTCGCGCGCACCGTCGGGCCGCCCGGCTCCTCGGGCTCGCGGTCCGGTCCGTTCGACGGTCCGCTCACAGGCGCGTCACCTCCGCGGTCTCGTCGGCGGGCAGGGCCCGCAGCAGGTCGTCGACGGTGCCGCGCCCGGGCAGCTGCGCCGCCGGGTCGGCGTCCCGCCAGGGGACGAGCACGAAGGCGCGCTCGTGTGCGCGGGGGTGCGGCAGGGTCAGCTCGGGATCGTCGGAGAGCACGGGCTCGTCGCCCTCCCACACGGCGATGACATCGACGTCCAGCGTGCGCGGCCCCCACCGGACGTCGCGGACGCGCTGCGCCGCGGCCTCCCGCTCGCGGGCGAAGGCGAGCCAGCCGGCGGCGTCGCGGGCCGGGTCATCGACGAGGACGGTCGCGTTGACGAAGTCGTCCTGCTCGACGCCGCCCCACGGCGGGGTGCGGTACAGCGCCGAAGCGCGGACCAGCGCCGGGCCGAGGGCGTCGATGGCCGCGCGGACGGCGACGTCCGCGGCGCCGAGATTCGCGCCGAGCGAGAGGACGGCGCGGCTCACGGCACACTCCGCGCGCCGGAGCGGGACCGTCGGGCGATCACCGCGACGTCGGCGAACGACAACGGGATCGGGGCGGACGGCTTGTGCACCGTGACCTCGACGGCGTACACCTTCTCGTCGGCCGCGATGTCGTCGGCGATCTCCGCGGCGACGGTCTCGATGAGGTTGCGCGGCTCCCCCGCGACGATGTCGTGGGCGCGCTGCGCGAGCGCCCCGTAGTCGACGGTGTCGTTCAGGTCGTCGGACGCCGCCGCGGGCCGCGAGTCGACCCACAGCACGAGATCGACGACGAACTCCTGCCCGTCGCGGCGCTCGTGCTCGAAGACGCCGTGGTTGCCCCGCACCCGCAGGCCGGTGAGCTCGATCCGGTCCGCCATGTCAGGCACCGCCTTTCGTCCAGGCCTCGGTCACGGCGATGGCGTCCGCCGTCGACCGCACGTCGTGCACGCGCACGCCCCACACGCCGGCCTGCGCGGCGAGCGCGGAGACGGCGGCGGTCGCCACCTCGCGGCCCGCGGGTTCGCGGCCGCCGAGGAGCTCGCCGAGGAAGCGCTTGCGGGAGGCGCCCACGAGGACCCGGAAGCCGGTGTCCTGCAGGGTCGGCAGCCCGCGCAGCAGCGCCCAGTTGTGGGTCGCGTTCTTCGCGAAGCCGAGGCCCGGGTCCAGCACGATCCGCTCCGGGGCGATGCCCGCGGCGATCGCGGCGTCCGCCTGGTGCAGCAGCTCGTCGCGCACCTCGGCGACGACGTCGTCGTACTCGGTGATCTCGTGGTGGATGCCGGCCCACATCGGTCCCGGCGCGCCGGGCGAGGGCCGCCAGTGCATGAGGATCCACGGGGCGTCCGAGTCGGCGACGACGCGGGTCATGTCCGGATCGGCCCGGCCGCCGGAGACGTCGTTGACGATCGCGGCGCCCGCGTCGAGCGCGGCGGCGGCCACGGAGGCACGCATGGTGTCGACGGAGACGGCGATCCCCTCGGCGGCGAGCGCCGAGATCACGGGCACCACGCGGTCCCGCTCGACGTCGGCGGGCACGCGGTGCGCGCCGGGCCGGGTCGACTCCCCGCCCACGTCCACGATCGCGGCACCGTCGGCGACGAGGTCCCGCGCCCGCGCGACGGCGGCCCCGGGGTCGAGGTAGCGGCCCCCGTCGGAGAAGGAGTCGGCGGTGACGTTGACGACGCCCATGATGAGCGTGCGGCCCGGCTGCTCCGTCACCGGCGCAGGATCAGCTCGAGTGCCTCGGCGCGCGAGGTCGCACTGTCCTTGAAGGCGCCGCGGACCGCCGACGTCGTGGTGCTCGCGCCGGGCTTGCGGATGCCGCGCATCGCCATGCACAAGTGCTCGGCCTCGATCACGACGATCACGCCGCGGGGGTCGAGCTTGCGGACCAGCGCGTCGGCGATCTGCGCGGTGAGCCGCTCCTGCACCTGCGGCCGCTTGGCGTAGAGGTCCACGACGCGGGCCAGCTTGCTCAGGCCCGTGACCCGGCCGCTCGTGCCGGGCAGGTAGCCCACGTGCGCGACGCCGTGGAAGGAGACGAGGTGGTGCTCGCACGTCGAGTACATGGGGATGTCCTTGACCAGCACCAGCTCGTCGTGGTCCTCGCCGAACGTGGTGTTCAGCACGTCGTCCGGGTCCGTGTGCAGCCCACCGAACATCTCCGCGAAGGCCTTCGCGACCCGCTCGGGGGTCTTCTGCAGGCCCTCGCGGTCCGGGTCCTCGCCGACGGCGATCAACAGTTCACGGACCGCGGCGGCGGCGCGCTCGTGATCGAACGGGGCCACTGCGGCCCCGCTGTCCTTGCCCATCAGCTCTCGCTCGATCGGTCCGGGCCGGACTGCTCCCCGCCCTGCCGACCGTCCTCGCCCGGGGCCTGCCCCTGGGGCTGCTGGCCCTGCGGCGGCTGACCCTGCGGGGGCCACCCGGGCGCCGACCAACCCGCGGGCGCGCCGTAGTCGGGGCGGCTGCCCTGCTGCGGCGGCTGCTGGCCGTACTGGCCCTGCGGCTGGCCGCCGTAGGACCCGGGGGCCGGGTACTGCGGGCCGGGGTAGGCCTGCTGCCCGCCCCACTGGTAGCCGGGCTGGCCGTAGGCGGGCTGGGGCTGGCCCTGCTGGCCGTAGCCCGACGGTGCGCCCGGCGTGGGCCAGGGCTGTCCGGTCGGCGCGGGCACACCCCACTGGCCGTTCTGCCCACCGTGGCCGTTCTGCGCGGGCTGGGCGGCGGCGAGGGCCGCGGCCTTCTCCTGCTCGGCCTTGCGGCGCTCGGCCTCCTCGTCGACGGGCGGCCAGGGCTCGCCCTTCTCGATCGCGATCTCCTTGGGAGTCTTGATCGGCGGCTTGGTCGACGGGACGCGGCCGCCGAAGTCGTCGAACTGGGTGATCAGGGGCCGCTTCTCGACGGACTCGAAGATCCGCTCGAGATCCTTGCGGACCAGCGTCTCCTTCTCCAGCAGCTCACCGGCGAGGACGTCGAGGACGTCGCGGTACTCGGTGAGGATGGCCCACGCCTCGGTGTGCGCGGCCTCGATGAGCGAGCGCACCTCCTCGTCGATCTGCGCGGCCACGGCGTCGGAGTACTGCGCCCCGCTGCCGAATCCGCGGCCCATGAACGGGTCGCCCTCATCCTGCCCGTACTTCACGGCGCCGAGGCGCGCGCTCATGCCGTACTCGGTGACCATCGCGCGGGCGATCTTCGTGGCCTGGTCGATGTCGCTCGACGCGCCCGTGGTGGGCTCGGCGAAGACCAGCTCCTCCGCGGCGCGGCCGCCCATGGCGAAGATCAGCCGGCCGATCATCTCGTTGCGGGTGTACATGCCCTTGTCGTTCTCGGGCACGGCCAGCGCGTGGCCGCCGGTGCGCCCGCGGGCGAGGATGGTGACCTTGTACACCGGGTCGAGGCTCTTCGTCGCCCACGCGGCCAGGGTGTGCCCGCCCTCGTGGTACGCGGTGACCTTCTTCTCGTGTTCGGAGATGATCCGGTTCTTGCGGCGCGGTCCGCCCACCACGCGGTCGACGGCCTCCTCGAGCGTGGGCGCCGTGATCACGGTGCCGTTCTCGCGCGCCGTGAGCAGCGCGGCCTCGTTGACCACGTTGGCCAGGTCAGCGCCGGACATGCCGGGGGTGCGCTTGGCCAGGCCGTCGAGATCGGCGTCGGGCGCCAGCGGCTTGCCCTGGGCGTGCACGCGCAGGATCGCCTTGCGGCCGGCGATGTCCGGGTTCGTCACGGGGATCTGCCGGTCGAAGCGGCCCGGGCGCAGCAGCGCGGGGTCCAGGATGTCGGGCCGGTTGGTGGCCGCGATCAGGATGATGCCCTGGCGATCGCCGAAGCCGTCCATCTCGACGAGCAGCTGGTTGAGCGTCTGCTCGCGCTCGTCGTGGCCGCCGCCCATGCCGGCGCCGCGCTGGCGGCCGACGGCGTCGATCTCGTCGACGAAGATGATGCAGGGGCTGTTCTCCTTGGCCTGCTCGAACAGGTCGCGCACGCGGGAGGCGCCGACACCGACGAACATCTCGACGAAGTCCGAGCCGGAGATCGTGAAGAAGGGCACGCCCGCCTCGCCCGCGACGGCGCGCGCGAGCAGCGTCTTACCGGTGCCGGGCGGGCCGTAGAGCAGCACGCCCTTGGGGATCTTCGCGCCCAGGGACTGGTAGCGGGCCGGGTTCTGCAGGAAGTCCTTGATCTCGTACAGCTCCTCGACCGCCTCGTCCGCGCCGGCGACGTCGGCGAAGGTGGTCTTGGGCATGTCCTTGGTGAGCTGCTTGGCCTTGCTCTTGCCGAAGCCCATGACGCCGCCGCGGCCGCCGCCCTGCATGCGGTTCATGAGGAAGAAGAACAGGCCGACCAGCAACAGGATCGGGAGCAGGGTGAACAGGAGCATCGAGATCCACGGCGATTCCTGCGTCACGTTCGTGGTGTACGTGACGGGCTTGCCGTCGGGGTTCTGCGCGTCCTGGACGAGGCCGAGGATGTCGCGCGAGGTGCCCGCGGGGTACTTCGCGAAGACCTTCGTCGACCCGTCGGTGCCGTTCTCGCCGTCGACGGCCTTCGCCAGCGTCACGCGCAGCGTCTGCTCGCGGTCGTCGATCTGGACGTCGGTGACGTTCTTCGCCTCGAGCTGCTGCACGACCAGCGAGGTGGACGCGGGCTTGTAGTCGCGGTTGCCGCCGCCGACCATGGTGAACGCCCAGACGAGCAGGACGAATCCGGCGATGATCGCCAGCGTGCGGATGAGTGATTTCCGTTTCATATGGCTTCGCCTCGCGGCTCGTCAGTCCTTCTTCTTCCGGCGCGCGGCGGGCCGCGCAGGGTCGACTTCCCAGGTTACCGTGCAACGCCGCGGCCGAGCCGGTCGCGTGGGTGCGCCCTGAGCGAACAACGCCCGATTCGCGAAGATTAAGCTGCTCCGGTGACCGACAACAGCGTCCCTCCCCCGTACCCCACCGGCCCGCAGGATCCGCAGAACCCGTACGCGCAGCAGCAGTACGGACAGCAGCCCTACGCGCAGCAGCCGTACGACCAGACCGCCTTCGGCCAGCAGCAGCCCTACCCCGGTGGCCCGGTGCCCGTCGACGTGCCGGAGCGCTGGCGCAGCCGCTTCGAGTTCTTCGGCCGGTACGGGCAGCCGGCGTCGTCGCCCGAGGCGGCCGCCGCGTTCAAGCAGCTCCCCTTCGGGCAGCGCTTCCGCCTGGGCTTCAACGGTCCGGCCTTCTTCTTCGGCCCGATCTACTACGCCATCAAGGGTCCGTGGCGGAAGGGCGTGAGCCTGTTCGGGATCGCCGTGGTGATCAGCCTCCTGATCAGCCTGGTCGAGATCGCCCTGGACATGACCTTCCCGCCGACCGCCTACGGCGTCGCGATCGGCCTGCTCTACTCGAGCGTCGCGAACTGGGCGTACTTCCTGCACGTCGCCCGCGGCAGCACCAGCTGGAACCCCTTCGAGGGCACGCCGCTGATCCGCAAGCGGACCTGACCCGGATGGACACATCTTTCGAACCGTTCTGCGACGAGAACGCGCGGTGACGTCGCAGAACGCTTCGAAAGATGTTCGCTCCGACGAACCTGATCCTCAGACCTCGATCTTCGCCGCCAACGCCAGCAGGTCCGCCTCGCCGCCGGGCCGGGCGACGAGTTGCACGCCCTCGCCGAGGAAGGGCACCGTCATCGCGGGCCAGCCGACGAGGTTCCACAGCGGCGGGAACGGCGCGTAGGCGAGGCTCGGGATCGCGCTGGCCGCCCAGGGCAGCTCGGCGTAGGGCCGCGCGGGGGCGGGCCGCCGGGCCAGCGCGGGCGTGACGAGCACGTCGACGCCTTCGGCCGCGAAGAACCGCTCCAGGGTGCTCTCGAGGCGTGCCGCATCGGCGGGCCGGACCAGGCCGCGGCGCGCGACGGCGCGGCCGAGCGCGGCGTGCCGACGGGTCCGGGCCTGCAGCAGGGCCGGATTCGCGCCGCGCGCGACGATGTCGTCGGCGTCGGTCGCGGCGGCCTCCGCCCAGCGGGCGAGCAGCGGGAGCGGCGAGGCCGGGTACGGCACCTTCACGTCGCGGACCGCGTGCCCGCGCTCGGCGAGCCGGTCGGCGGCGCCGCGCACGGCGCGCGTGATCGCGCGCGAGGTGAAGGTCAGGGCCGTGGGCCGGTTGAGGCCGAGTCCCACGCGGAGGCCGGCACCGTCGCCGATCGTCGCGAGCTCGGGGCGCTCGGCGAGGACGGAGAGGCCCAACGCCGCGTCCTCGACGGTCCGCGTCATCGGCCCGTTCTCGGACATGCCGAACCAGTTCGTGGGCCCCAGCTGCGCGGGTACGACGCCGCGGCCGGGCTTGATGGCGACGATCCCGGTGCACGCGGCGGGGCCGCGGAGCGAGCCGAGGCCGTCGTTGCCGTGCGCGAGCGCGACGTGGCCCGCGGCGACGACGGCCGCGCTGCCGCCGGAGCTGCCGCCCGCGGTGCGGCCGGGCCGGTGCGGATTGCCGACGATCTCGCGGGCGTCGTCGGTCATGGCCCACAGGCAGAGCTCGGGGACGCGGGTGAGACCCACCACGACGGCGCCGGCGGCACGCAGCCGCTTCACGACGGGGTGGTCCGCCTGCTCGACGGGCAGGCCCGCGCCGCAGGCCTCGGAGACCCCGTCGAGCATCCGGTGGCCGGAGACGGCGACGTTGTCCTTGATCGCGATGGGCACGCCGGCCAGCGGGAGCGAGTACCGGTCGGGCCGGGTGTCGACGGCGGCGGCCTCGGCGAGCGCCTGCTCGGGGCGCAGCACGCGCCAGCCGTGCACCGCGTCGTCACCGATGCGGGCCAGCGCCTGGCGGGTGGCGTCGACGGCGGTGAGCCGGCCCGATCGCACCCGCTCCGCGGTGGCCGCAGCGGTGAGCAGGGTCATTCGCTGTAGACCTTGGGCTCCAGCACGCCGATGTACGGCATATCGCGGTAGCGCTCGGCGTAGTCGAGGCCGTAGCCCACGACGAACTCGTTGGGGATGTCGAAGCCGACCCACTTCACGTCGACCTCCACGCGCACCGCGTCGGGCTTGCGGAGCAGCGTGACCACCTCGAGCGAGTTGGGCTGCCGCGTCGCGAGGTTGCGCAGCAGCCAGCTCAGGGTGAGGCCGGAGTCGATGATGTCCTCGACGATGAGCACGTCGCGGCCTGCGATGTCGCGGTCGAGGTCCTTGAGGATCCGCACCACGCCGGAGCTCGACGTCGACGAGCCGTAGCTGGAGACCGCCATGAACTCGAGCTGGGTGGGCACGGGCAGCGCCCGGGCCAGGTCGGTGACGAACATGACCGCGCCCTTGAGCACGGTGATCAGCAGGAGGTCGGTCTCCCGATCGCCGTACTCCTCCGCGATCTGCGCCGCGAGTTCCGCGGTCCGCTGCTTGATCTGCTCCTCCGAGAGGACCACCGAGGCGATGTCTCCCGCGTACAACTCACCAGTGCCGTTCACCACGCTCTCAGAATGCCACCTGCCCGGTGCACCTGCAGCCGCCGCCCCGCACTTCCGCCCGGGATCGCCGTCGGCCCCTGCCCGTGCCAGTCGGTGACGAGGGCGTCCACGGCCGCGAGATGGGCACCCGTCAGCGCCCGTGCGCCGCGGCTCGCGAGCCACATCCGGAGGGCCCGGATCCGCAGGGCGGCAGGCAGTCCCGCGAGCTCCTCCACCGGCAAGTCGGGGCCCGACGGTGCCGGCGCGAGGCCGTCGAGCGCGTCGTTGTCGGCGCGCAGCGAGGCGGCGGTGCGGGCGAGCGATTCGGCCACTCCCCCGCCGAGGACGTCCTCGAGGAGCGGCAGCACCTCGGTGCGCACGCGCACGCGGGTGTACCTCGGGTCGAGGTTGTGCGGGTCCTCCCACGGGGTCAGCCCGAGTTCCGCGCAGGCGGCGCGGGTGTCGGCGCGGCGCACACCCAGCAGCGGCCGCCCGTACGGCGCCGCCCAGGCCACCATCCCGGCGAGTGACCGCGCGCCGCTGCCCCGGCCGAGGCCCAGCAGCACGGTCTCCGCCTGGTCGTCGAGCGTGTGCCCGAGCAGCACCGGGGCGCCGTCGCGGGCCGCGTCCAGCGCCGCGTACCGCGCGGCACGGGCGGCGGCCTCGGGTCCACCCGGGCCGCTGACCGCGACCGTCAGCACCGTCGCCCGCGCGCCCAGCTCGCGCGCCGTGGCCGCCGCCCGTTCGGCGACGGCGGCCGAGCCCTCCTGCAGCCCGTGGTCGACGGCGAGGGCGACCACGTCGAGCCCCTCGGCGAGCGCGCCGGTGAGCAGGGCGAGCGAATCGGCGCCGCCGGAGAGCGCCACGGCCACCGTCGGGCCCGATCCGTGGGCGGTCCGCCAGGCCCGGACCGCGTGCCGCACCCGCAGCGCCGCCGGCCCGGGGCGGTTCACAGGACCCGGGCGATCCATCGTTGCGGCTCGTCGAGCTCGTCGGGCAGCGGGAGCGTCTCGGGGCCGGTCCACACGCGGTTGAACCGCTCCATGCCGACCTCGGCGATGACGGCGTCGACGAACTTCTTGCCGCGCACGTACTGCGCGATCTTGGCGTCCATGTCCATCAGGGCGCGCAGCAGGCGCTGGAACGGGTTCGACGGTGCCGCGCGCCGCCGATCGAACGCGGCGCGGATGGTCGCGACCGTGGGGATCACGTCGGGCCCGGCGGCGTCCATGACGTGATCGGCGTGGCCCTCGAGCAGGGTGCCGAGCATGAGCAGCCGCTCGACCGCCGCGAACTGCTCGGGCGGGGCGGCGATCTCGAGAACGCCGATGATGCCGCTGTGCCGCCCGTCGCCGGACAGGGCCTTCCGCGTGCGGCTCAGGAGGTCGCCGACGGAGCCCGCCCCGCCGACCCCGGCGAGCGCGGCGACGTTCTCCCGCATGTAGTCCCGCAGCCACGGGTTCGCGGCGAACTGGACGCGGTGAGTGACCTCGTGCAGACACACCCACATGCGGAAGTCCTCGGGGTGCAGCCGCAGCGCCCGCTCGACGGCGAGCACGTTGGGCACCACGAGCAGCAGCTCACCGCCGTCGACGCCGAAGGGGTCGTACTGGCCCAGAACGGATCCGGAGACCATCCCGAGCATCGCGCCCGCCTGCACGCCCGCGAGGCGGGCGCCGAGGCCGGGGTGCCGCGCGTTCTCGGGCTCGATCAGCGCCTCCATCGACCGGGCGGCCGCGGAGACCCACTCCCGCCGGTCCACGGTGCGCGCGGGAGGCACCGATCCGGGGGTGACGAGTCCGGTGACGCGCAGGACGTGCTCCTCCGCGGCGGCGGCGTCCGCGAGCAGTTCCTCGGCGGCGCGCCGCCGCGTGTAGGCGGTGGTGGCCGGGCCGTCGCCGAGGACGCGCACGACGCGGCGGCCGGACGCGGCGGCGACCGCCCAGTCCACCTGCGCGCGTACCGTCTTCGGCTCGTCCATGGCGATCAGCGGCACCCGCAGCCGCGGAGCGCGGCGGTCACGGCGTCCATGGCCGGCCGCGCCACGTCGACCGGCGTTCCGGAGGACATGAGCGTGAAGGTGAGGACGGCACCGTCGCGCCCGGGGACGTACCCGGCGAGCGTCGAGACGCCCGACAGACTGCCGGTCTTGGCGCGCACGTAGCCCGCGCCGGGCCGGTTGACGGTGGTGTACCGGTCGGCGAGGGTGCCGGTCGCGGCGGCGACGGGCAGCAGGTCCAGCAGTGGCCGCAGCTGCGGCTTGCCGTTCCCGGCCGCGGCGGTGACGATGCCGTCGAGCACCGTCGCGGGGATGCGGTTGGCGTTGGACAGGCCGCTGGTGTCCGAGAGCTCGACGCCGGTGAGGTCGAACCCGGCGTTCCGGAGCGCGGCGACGACGGCGCGGGCGGCACCGTCGAAGGAGGCGGGCTGGTTCGTGGCGATCGCCACCTCGCGGCCGATGGCCTCGGCGAGCACGTTGTCGGAGTGCACCAGCGCGTCGTGCAGGCGGGTGCTGAGCGGGGCGCTGCGGACGGCGGCGAGTTGCGGGGCGCCCTGGGGCGCAGTGCCCTCGACGACGGCGGTCGGCGGAAGGCCGAGTGCGGTGGCCAGCGCGCGGCCGGCGGTCAGCGCGGGGTCGGTGACGCGGGGCGAGTAGTCCTCGGCCGGCCGGATACGGCCGGAGTCGGCGATGAGCGACTGCAGCGGCGTGATGTCGCCGCCGGCGATGTCGGCGCGCTCCCAGCCACGGGCGAAGTCGGTGCCGGTGAACAGCGAGGTGTCGACGACGATCTTGGTGATCGGCGTTCCGGCGCGGCGGAGCTGCGCGGCCAGGTCCGCGATCTTCGGTGCATCGGTGAAGAGCGACTGCCCGCCCGCGCGGAGCGTGGGATCGCCCGCGCCGACGAGGACGGCTTCGCCGGGCACCGTGCCCGCGACCACGGTCGTGGTGATCCGCTTGTCGGCGGGCAGGGTGAGCAGCGCGGCGGCCGCCGTGAGCACCTTGGTCGTCGACGCCGGGGTGCGGGGGCGTGTGGCGTCGCGCTGCCACAGCACCTGCCCGGTGCCCGCGTCGGCGATCACGCCGGTGAAGTCGCCCAGGTCGGGGTTGCGCAGGGCCGCCTCGATCTGGGTGGTGACCCCGGCGGCGCTGGGGGCGACGGTGCCCGCGACCTGCGCGATCGCGGGGCGGTACGGCTGTTCGACGGGGCGCTGCGGCACCGTGTCCGCGACGGCCTGCCGGTCCCGGTAGACGCCGTAGCCCAGAGTGGCTGCGACGGCGCCGCCGACGACCAGCGCCAGCACGACCACGGTGATCGCGAGGCGCAGGAGGGTCCGTCGAATCCGCGAGCGTCGCACCGCACCACCCTAACGGCAGCCCGGAACCGGGAGCGGAGTGAGCGGGTCGGACCGGGTTCGCAAAGGGTATCCTCGTCGTGCATGGTTGACGCGAGCGAAGGGAAACAATGAGCGTCGAATTCGAGGTCACCGTCGAGATCGCCAAGGGCTCGCGGAACAAGTACGAGGTGGACCACAAGACCGGTCGGCTCAAGCTGGACCGGTATCTGTACACGGCCTTCGGCTACCCCACCGACTACGGCTACATCGAGGACACCCTGGGTGAGGACGGCGATCCGCTCGACGCGCTCGTGCTGCTGCAGGAGTCGGTGATCCCCGGATCGCTGGTCGACTGCCGCGCCGTCGCCATGTTCAAGATGGAGGACGAGAAGGGCGGCGACGACAAGGTGCTCGTCGTGCCCGCCGGCGATCCCCGCTGGGACTCGGTCCAGGACATCGGCGACATCGACAAGTTCGAGCTGGACGCCATCGAGCACTTCTTCGTCCACTACAAGGACCTCGAGCCCGGCAAGTTCGTCAAGGGCTCGACGTGGGTGGGCAAGAAGGAGGCCGAGGAGGAGATCGCCCGGTCGATCGCCCGCGCCGAGACCGCCGGGTCCGACGCGCACTGACGCTCTGAAACAGACGGAAGCGGCGGCGAGGATTCCTCGCCGCCGCTTCCGTCTGTCGGGGTCACCCGGCCGGAGTCAGAGCTTTCCGGCGACGCGCCCCAGGATCTCCTCGAAGCCGGCCTGGTCGATCTTCCCGTCGGCGCCGGGGTTGGCGGTGACCATCGCGACCACGCCGCCCTTGCTGAAGTAGGCGGTGCGGGCGCCGGCGGACTGCCCGCCGATGGTGCGGGTCATCTCGAGCACGAAGCCCGTGCCGCCGACGTTCGCGGGCAGGTCCTTCCGGACGGCGGTCTGAGTGAGCGAGTCGCCGTACTTCACCGTCGCGCACTCACCGGTACCTGCGGCCTCGAAGACCTCGAGGCGGGCGGAGCCCGGCAGCAGCGTGACGCCGTAGACCGCGGCGGCGTCCTTCGCGAGGTTCTGCTGGACGCCGAACTTGATCGTCTCCGCCACCTCCTGCTGCGCGGCGACGTTCTTGTCCTTGCAGCCCGCGGGCGTGATCTCCGCAGCCTGCACCTGGCCGACGGAGTTCAGTGCGCCCTTGAAGGCGTCGTCGGGGGACGCGGTGGTGAGCGTCAGCCCCGCCGGCAGGTCCGCCTGGACGAGAGCCTTGGACGGTACGTCGACGTCCGGTGCGGCGGACGACGGTGCCGCCTCGTCGCCGCCCCCGCCGCAGCCGGCGAGCAGGAGGCCCGACGCGGCGAGCGCCGCGAGGATGCCGAGGGAACGGGTCGGGTCACTGCGGCGCAACGGCTTTCTCCTGCCGATCGGGGTAGCGGATCGGGCTAGACCTTACCGAACCGCCGCAGGAACGACGCGGAGAAGGCCGGGTAACCCCCGTCGCGGATCGCGCGGCGCGCGGCCCCTGCCAAGGAGACGAAGAAGTGCTCGTTGTGCAGGGTGCACAGCGTCACGGCGAGGCCCTCGTTCGCGGCGAAGAGGTGGTGCACGTAGGCGCGGGTGAAGGCGTCGGTCCGGTTGGTCCCGCCCGGCCGTCCCTCGGCGGGGTCGAGCGGCCGGAAGTCGGCGCGCAGGGCGGGATCGGTGACGTCGAGGACGCCCGCCGAGGTGTAGACGCGGCCCTCGGCGCCGGCCCGCGCGGGCTCGGTGCCGTCGAGCAGGTCGACGCCCGCCTCGATCGCGGCCAGGAGGTCCTCGGGGCCGGTGATCCCGCCCAGGTAACGCGGGCGGTCCGTCTCGAGCTCGCCCACGGCGGCGCACAGCAGCGCGGTCTCGTGCGCGGGGGCGCCGACGCCCTCGATCCGGTAGCCGCCGAAGCCCAGTCCGCCGGCGCGGCGGTCCTCGTCGGCGAGCCTGCGCAGCGCGCGGGCCGCGGACCGTCGACGCTCGGGGTCCGCGCCGCCGGTCACCACGGCCCACAGCGAGAGGGCGTCGTGCCGGTCGGCGGTCTGCCAGGCGTGCTCGGCGAGCGCGCGGCGGGCCCACCGCTCGGTCCGCGCGGGATCCTCCGGGTCGGCGAGCGCGAAGGCGACGTCGAAGCCCATGCGGTGCGCGAGGCGCACCGTCTCCTCGGGGTCCCAGCGGTGCGGCGAGCCGTCGAGGCGGCCGCGGAAGGCGATGCCCTCGTCGGTGATCCGCGTCTTGCGCTGCTCCGCGACGGCGGCGACGCCGGTGTCGGCGATCGTGGGTGCCGCCCACGCCATGGCGGCGCCGATGCCGCCGGCTCCCTCGATGACGTCGACGCCCGGCTGCAGGTACAGCTCGTGCAGGTCGACGGTCAGCGCGACCGCGCCGAGGCCGGTCAGCTCGCGCGGGGTGAGGCCGGCGATCGCGCCACGGCTCGCGACGGGGATGTACGCGGGCGTCGCGATCTCGCCGCGGGGCAGCACCATCCGGCCGGACCGGGCCCCACCGGGGCCCGTGGCCTCGACGGCGAAGCGGACGGGGTCGGTAGTGCCGGAGGCGCGCAGCCGCGTGTTGCCGGCGATCGCCCGGTAGCCGGTGCGCAGATCGGCGAGTTCGGCGGCGAGCGATGCGTTCTGGGCACGCAGCTCGTCGATCTCGGAGCGGGAGGCCGCGGCCTGCTCGGGCGTGGGCGACGGCGTGGGGACGGGGCCGGTGGGCGGTTCGGTCACGATGTCCTCCGTCGCTGCTGTGCCCGCCACGGATTCCGCGGCGGCGCTGATCTCCGCGGTCTCGATGCTGTCAGGCGTCGCGACGGCGCCGGACTCCGGGGTGGTCGCCTCGATGGCCGGCGCGGTGCGCAGGGGCACCGCCTTCCAGAACAGGACGAGGACCAGGCCGATCGCCGCCAGCACGGTCACGGCGAGGAAGACGACGTCCATGGAGTCGGCGAACCCGGCCTTGAGCGGGTGGACCAGGGTGTCGGGCAGCTTCTGCAGGGCCGAGGTGTCGGACATGACGTCGCTGACGGCGCTGGAGTCGCCGTGCACGAGCTTGGCGGCGAAGTCCTGTGCGGCCGGGCCGTCGTGGCCGGCGGCGGCGCGCTGGACGGCGGCCGTGTACTCGGGGTCCGCGGCGGCGTCGCTCATCCGCGTGCTCATCTTGTGCGGCATCTGCGAGAACAGCACGGAGAGGAAGACCGCGACGCCGAGGGTGCCGCCGATCTGCCGGAAGAAGGTCGCGGCGGCGGTGGAGACGCCCATGTCCCGCGGCGGGAGGATGTTCTGCAGCGCCAGGGTGAGCGGCTGCATCAGGTTGCCGAGGCCGAAGCCGATCACGGCCGCACCCGCCATGACGTAGCCGATCTGCACGTCGGCGCTGATGTAGTGCATGCCGAACATGCCCGCGGTGAGCAGCACCGCGCCGATGATCGGGAAGACGCGGTAGCGGCCCGTGCGGGAGATCATCTGGCCGGCCAGGATCGAGCCGAGCATGAGGCCGGCGACCATGGGCAGCATGAGGAAGCCCGCCTTGGTCGGGCTGGCGCCGCGGACCACCTGGAAGTACTGGGGCAGCAGCGAGATGCCGCCGAACATGGCGGCGCCCACGACCATCGAGATGAGCACGCCCTGCGCGAAGATGACGTTCTTGAAGATGCGCAGGGGGATGATCGCGTCCTCGCCCATGTACTTCTCGATGGCGACGAACGCGAGGACGCCGATCGCGCCGATGGCGTAGCAGGCGATGGCCCGCGTCGAGCCCCAGCCCCACTCCTGGCCCTGCTCGGCGACGATGAGCAGCGGGACCAGGCCGACGGAGAGGGCGACGGCGCCGAACCAGTCGATGCGCACACCCTCGCGGCGGGTGTGCGGCAGGCGCAGCACGCGGGAGACGACGGCCAGCGCGACGATGCCGATCGGCACGTTGACCAGGAAGACCCAACGCCAGCCGGAGATCCCGAGGATGTTGTCGGCGCCCGAGAACAGGCCGCCGAGCACGGGGCCGAGCACCGAGCTGGTGCCGAACACCGCGAGGAAGTAGCCCTGGTACTTGGCACGCTCGCGGGGCGGCACGATGTCGCCGATGATGGTGAGCGCCAGCGACATCAGGCCGCCGGCGCCGAGGCCCTGGACCGCGCGGAACGCCGCCAGCTCGTACATCGACGTGGCCGTACTGCACAGCAGCGAGCCGATGACGAAGACGGTGATGGCGAACATGAAGAAGGGCTTGCGCCCGTAGATGTCCGACAGCTTGCCGTACAGCGGCGTGACGATCGTCGAGGTGATGAGGTAGGCCGTGGTGACCCAGGCCTGCAGCTTGTAGCCGTTGAGATCGTCCGCGATGGTGCGGATCGCGGTCGAGACGATCGTCTGATCGAGCGCGGCCAGGAACATGCCGGTCATGAGCCCCGACAGGATGTACAGGATCTGCTTGTGGGTGAGGCCGGCGCCCGCGGTCTCCTCCTGCTCGACCGTCGCGGCGGTCACTCGCCGTCCCGCATCAGCTTCAGGGCATGCTCGAACTGCACCAGCGCCCGGTTCCCGAGCGTGACGAACTGGTCGATCTCCTCATCGGTCCACTCCTCCATGAGGGGCCGGAGCTTCTCGTTGCGCTGCTGCCGGATGAAGTCGACCTTGGCCTGCCCCGCCTCCGTGGCGGAGACCAGCGCCGCCCGGCGATCCGAGGGGTCCGCGGTGCGCTCGGCGTAGCCGAGGTTGGTCAGGGTGGTCACGTACCGGCTCGCGGTGGAGGGGTCCGTATGGATCTGGTCCGCGAGCACGGACGAGCGCATGGGCCCGTCCTTCACGAGCGCGAAGAGCGCGGTGTACGCAGCGAGTTCGACGCCGTCGGGCGCGACCGCGTGCCGCGTCATCACCGCGTGCCGCTCCTTGAGCCGGGTGAGCTCGGCGATCACGCCGACGATCCCCTCGATCCGGTCCGCACGTTCCTCGTCCGTCATCACGCCTCCGCAGGTCCCGTCCGTCCACGTCGCCGTGTTCGGACATGCAAAACTACGTGCAGCCTACAACTATTAGGAGAACTAGTCGACTCGGGCGAACCGGCCTATGACGCCGATGTCGTGACGATTCTGGCACCTGTGAGCGCCACGAGCGCGGCGAAGTCGGTGCGGAAGATCGTGTCGTGGGTCCCCGCCGCGGCGTACAGGTCCGGATAGCCGGCGAGCGACTCGTCGATCACGGTGACCACCGGCCGCGGATGCCCGACGGGCGAGACGCCGCCGATCACCTGGCCGGTCGCGGCGGCCACGTCGTCGGGCTTCGCGCGGGTGATCGCGCCGTAGCCGAGCCGCTGCGCGAGGCCGTCGGTGTCCACGCGGTGCCGCCCGCTCGAGAGGACGAGCAGCGGCGCACCGTCGGCCAGGAAGACGAGGCTGTTGGCGATCGCGCCCACCTCGCAGCCCAGCGCCGCCGCGGCCTCCGCGGCGGTCTTGGCACCGTCGGGCACCAGGCGGACGGTGTCCGGATGCCCCGCGGCGGCCAGCGCCGCGCGGACGGTCTCGGTGCGGGCGGAGTACTGCTCGGTCACGCCGACCAGTATGCCCGCGGGCGCTACGCCGCCAGCAGGGTGGCGATCAGGTCCTTGGTGCGGGCACCGCCCACGGGTCGCAGGACCACCGCGTCGGCGACCTCGGCCGCGTAGACGTCCTCGATCAGGGACTTCAGGCCCGACGGGGTGCCGATGTACGTGATGCCCTGCGGCGCGGCGCCGCTCGGGGCGTAGCTGGCGCGGGCGTCCGCGGCGCGCTCGTCGATCACGACGTCGACCTCGAGCGCGACCGCGGCCGGCTCCCGCCCGGCGCGCTCGGCCTCGGCGCGCAGGTAGCCGCGCTCCCGCTGCGCGAGGCGCAGGTCGGCGGCGCGGACGCGCGTCAGACTGGTCGCCGCGGGCTCACCGTCGACGGTGACCACCAGTGCGGGGCGGGAGACGGTCATGGGTTCCTCCGGGTTCACTTCGCTCGTGCGGACAGGTCTTCGAGGGCGTGCGCCAGGCGACGCACGTCGTTCTCGCTCGTGCCGAGGCCGATGCTCGCGCGGACGGCGCCGTCGTAGCATCCCAATCGGTGAACGACGGGGTGGGCGCAGAACTTCCCGTCGCGCACGCCGATCCCGTGCTCGGACGAGAGGAACTCGGCGACCTCGCGGGGCGTGCGGCCGGCGACGGTGAAGGCCACGATGCCCACCCGCTCGGTGGAGTCGGCCCAGATCTTCAGCGTGCGGACCCCGTCGACACCCTCGAGCGAGCGCAGCAGCAGGTCGGTGAGGAACCGCTCGTGGCGGGCGATGGCGTCCTCGCCGAGGCGCTCGATGGCCTCGCACGCCGCGGCGATCGCGACGGCGCCCAGGACGTTCGGCGAGCCGGCCTCGTGCCGCGCGGGCCCGGTGTGCCAGGCCACCTCGACGGACTTCGAGACGGGCGTGCCGATCACCTCGTAGCTGGCGCCGCCGCCGCAGCGGACGGGCTCGGCCTCGTCGAGCCAGTCTGCGCGGCCGACGAGCACGCCGGAGCCGAAGGGCGCGTACAGCTTGTGTCCGGAGAAGGCGAGGTAGTCGACGCCGCTCTCGCGCAGCGAGATCCGACGGTGCGGCACCAGCTGGGCGCCGTCGACCGCGATCCGCGCACCGTGCCGGTGCGCGAGCGCGGCGAGCCGGCGGATGGGCAGCACCTCACCCGTGACGTTGGAGGCGCCGGTCACGCTGACCAGGGCCGCGGGACGCGCGCGCAGCTCCTTCTCGAGCACCTCGAGGGTGCCCTCGATCGACAGCGGCGCGGAGATCACGCGGGCGCCGATCCGCTTCCACGGCAGCAGGTTCGCGTGGTGCTCGCAATCGAGGACCACGACCTCGCCGGGCACGCAGCCCGCCAGCAGGTTGATCGAGTCGGTGGTGTTGCCGGTGAAGATGACGTGGTCGTCGGCGCGGGCGCCCACGAACTCGGCGACCACCTCGCGAGCCCGCTCGTAGCGGGAGGTGGAGCGCTGAGAGAGGTAGCCGGCGCCGCGGTGCACGCTCGCGTACTCCCCCAGCGCCTCCTGGACGGCCGCCTGCACCTCGACCAGGGCGGGAGCGCTCGCGGCGTAGTCGAAGTTGGCGTAGCGGACCGTCGCACCGTCGTTGAGCGGGGCGTACTCGTCGGCACCGGTGACCGAGGCGAGGGGGCCCAGCGAGAGCGGCGTGCTGCGGACGGCGGTGACGGGCGACGTGACGGTCGGGGTGAGGCAGACGGTGCGCTCGGTGGTGGCGATGCTCATGAGAGATGTCCTTCGGTATCAGGACGCACGGCACCGAACGATGAGTGCCGCGAATCCGCGCTTGCCGTGCACGGTTCGGCACGGCCAGGTCGTCACCCGGAGCACCCCACCGCGGAGGAGGGTTGCCGACCAGCGAGCCGGGGCTTGTCACTGGCACTCATGACCTGCGTCGAGAATGCCCTGTCGCGCGGCCCGGCGTCAAGGTTCGAATCACGGCGACGCCAAACCTCCGGGAGTAGATTCGCGGGCATGAGCGAGTGGACGTACCTGATGGACATGGACGGGGTGCTGGTCCACGAGGAGCACCTGATCCCCGGCGCCGACGCCTTCATCGCGGAGCTGACGGCCGGCGGGACGCCGTTCATGGTGCTCACCAACAACTCGACGCGCACCCCGCGCGACCTGCGCGCCCGCCTGGTCGCCACCGGCCTCGACATCCCCGAGTCGCGGATCTGGACCTCCGCGCTCGCCACCGCGAAGTTCCTCCAGGACCAGCGGCCGAACGGCACCGCCTACGTCGTCGGCGAGTCGGGCCTGACGACGGCGCTGCACGACGCGGGCTACGTGCTCACCGACAACGATCCGGACTACGTGGTGCTCGGCGAGACCCGCACGTACTCGTTCGAGGCGATCACCACGGCGATCCGCCTGATCGACCGCGGCTCGCGCTTCATCGCCACGAACCCGGACCCGACGGGGCCGTCGCGCGACGGCCTACTGCCCGCGACCGGTGCCGTGGCCGCCCTGATCCGCGAGGCCACGGGCCGCTCCCCCTACTACGTGGGCAAGCCGAACTCGCTGATGATGCGGTCGGCGCTGCGTGCCCTCGGGGCGCACTCCGCGGACACTCTGATGATCGGCGACCGGATGGACACCGACATCGTGTGCGGCCTGGAGGCCGGCCTCCGCACGATCCTGGTGCTCACCGGCATCTCCACCCGCGAGTCGGTGACCGCCTACCCGTACCGCCCCACCCGCACCATCGACTCCGTCGCCGACCTCGTCGGTCACACGGAGGAGCCGTTCCCCGGCTGAGGGTTCCCAGCCGGAGAACGGTTCACTGCCCCTTGACGTTCACGATCTGGCGCAGGACGGCGCGGACCGTGACCAACTGCTCCGCGTCGGCCATGACGCGGTCGATCGGCTTGTAGGCCTGCGGGATCTCGTCGATGAAGTCGGGGCTGTCGCGGAACTCGATGCCCGCCATGGCCTCCCGCAGCTGCTCGTGCGTGAAGGCCTTCCGGGCCGCGGACCGGGAGTACTCCCTGCCCGCGCCGTGCGGCGAGCTGTTCAGCGACGGGGCGTAGCCCTTGCCCTCGACGATGTACGACGCGGTGCCCATGGAGCCCGGGATGAGGCCGAGCCTGCCCTCGGTGGCCTCGATCGCACCCTTCCTCGAGACCCACACCTCCTTGCCGAAGTGCTTCTCGCGCTTGGTGAAGTTGTGGTGGCAGTTGATCCGCTCCGCCTCGACGACGGGCGTCCCCACCCACTCACCGAGCTGCCGGATCACCCGGTCCATCATCTCCTCACGGTTGAGCAGCGCGAAGTGCTGCGCCCACGTGAGCTCCGCGATGTACCGGCGGAACTCGGGCGTCCCCTCCACGAGGTAGGCCAGGTCCCGATCCGGCAGCTCGATCCACCACTGCGCGCACAGGCGGGTCGCCACGGCGATGTGGTGCTGGGCGATCTTGTTGCCCACGCCGCGGGAGCCGGAGTGCAGGAACGCCCAGACCCGCTGGTCGCCATCAATACTTAGCTCTGCAAAGTGATTCCCTCCGCCTAGCGTGCCCAGCTGGAGCTTCCAGTTCCCCGCGTACTGGGCCGGGTCGAAATCGGCCCGCTCGGCGAGCGCCGTCAGCTCCGCGATCCTCGGCTCCGCCGTGGCCACGACCTTCTTGTTGTAGCGGCCCGGCGAGAGCGGGATCGCCCGCTCGATGGCCTCGCGGACCGTCGCGCGGTCGTCGGGCAGGTCGGCCAGCGTGAACTGGGTGCGGACCGCGATCATGCCGCAGCCGATGTCGACGCCGACCGCCGCGGGGATCACCGCGCCGAGGCTCGGGATGACCGAACCGACGGTGGCGCCCTTGCCCAGGTGGGCGTCGGGCATCAACGCGATGTGCGGGTAGATGAACGGCAGCTTCGCCGTGGTGATCGCCTGCTCGCGGGTCTTCTCGTCCAGGATGGACGCCCACGAGACCAAGGACTTACTGATCTTCTCCATGTCTTTCTCGTCTCGATGTGATGGTCACCGGTCCGAGAAGCCATGCGTGTGAGGCATGGGCACCGGGCCGGCGGTGAAGCGACGGCCCGGGTTGCCGCAGGTTATGCGGGCACGCCGAACCGACGGCAGTAGCACTGCCGCAGCGATTCGGGGAGCTTGCGCATATCCATGCACGGCAGCGTATTCGGCCGCAACACTTCGGTCCATCGGATTTCCAGCAGCGCCTTTGGGAGACTGGTTTCATGCCGTTGCTCGAAGTGATCGCTCTGGATGCCCGGGACGCGGTCGCCGCGCAGGAGGGCGGCGCGGACCGGGTGGAGCTCGTCGCCGACATGGCGGCGGACGGGCTGAGTCCCTCCCCCGACACCGTCGCGGAGGTCCGTGCCGCCGTGGACATCCCGGCGCGCGTGATGCTCCGGGTCACCGACGGTTTCGCGGCCGGGGACGTCGACGAGCTCCTGCGGCGTACAGCCGACATGCGGAGTGCGGGGGCGGAGGAGTTCGTGCTCGGCTTCCTCACGCCCGCCGGGACGGTCGAGCTGCAGGCGGTCACGCGCATCGTCGAGGCGATCGACGGCGCGCCGTGGACGTTCCACCGCGCGATCGATCACTGCGCGGACCGCGCTGCGCTGCGGGCCGCCGTGGCGGAGCTGCCGGGGCTCGACGGGTTCCTCACCGCGGGTGCGGCCGCCGGCGTCGACGACGGGATCGCCACGCTCATCGCGGAAGCCGCAGGACCGCACCGGATCCTGGCCGGCGGAGGGCTGCGCCTCGGCCACCTGCCGCGGCTCATGGGAGCAGGAATCGACGCCTTCCACATCGGCTCCGCCGCGCGGCCCCACGGATGGGGCGCGCCGGTCTCCGAGGATGCCGTCCGGCGGTGGCGAGCTGGGGTGGATGTGCGGTCATCCGGCTGAGCGATCGTGAGTACGAACGACCGCACATTCCGGCGGGTCAGCCGAGGGCGCGGTCCAGGTCGGCGATGAGGTCGGCGACGTTCTCCAGCCCCACGGACAGGCGCAGCATCGAGTCGGTGAGCCCGATCTTCGCGCGCCCCTCCGGCCCCGTCGCTCGATGCGTCGTGGTGGCGGGGTGGGTGATCAGCGACTTGGCGTCGCCGAAGTTGTTGGAGATGTCGATGACCTGCAGCCGGTTGAGGAACTCGAAGGCGCGCTCCTTGCCGGCCAGGGCACCGTCGGCCAGCTCCAGGGTGATCACCGTGCCCCCGGCCTTCATCTGCCGCTTCGCCAGCTCGTGCTGCGGGTGCGAGGGCAGGAAGGGGAAGAGCACCTTCGAGACGCGCGGGTCGGCGTCGAGGAACTCGGCGACCTTCTGCGCGTTCGCGCTGACGCGCTCGGCCCGCAGGTCCAGCGTCTCCAGCGCCTTGAGCAGCACCCACGCGTTGAACGGCGCCATCGCGGGACCGGTGTGCCGCATCAGCTGCTTCACCGGGCCGTCGATGTAGTCGAACCGGCCGAGGATCGCGCCGCCCATGACGCGGCCCTGGCCGTCCATGGTCTTGGTGGAGGAATGGACGATCACGTCGGCGCCCATGCCGAGCGAGTCCTGGTAGCCGACGGGCGTGAAGCCGGCGTCGAGCACCACCTGCGCGCCCGCGGCGTGCGCCAGCGAGGCCACGGCGCGCACGTCGACCAGGCCCTGCATCGGGTTCGCGGGCGTCTCGAAGAACACCGCCTGGGTGGGGACGCTGAGCGCCTCCTCCCACTGCGCGAGGTCCTCGCCGTCGACGAAGACGGTCTCGATGCCCCAGCGCGGCAGGATCTCGTTGCACACGACGTAGCAGGAGCCGAACAGCGAGCGGGCCGCCACGAGCCGGTCGCCGGCCTTGAGCAGCGCGCCGAGCGCGGTGAAGACCGCCGACATGCCGGAGGCGGTCGCGAAGCACGCCTCAGCGCCCTCCAAGAGGCGCAGGCGCTCCTGGAACATTGCCACCGTCGGGTTGCCGTAGCGCGAGTAGACGAACCGGTCGATGTCGCCGTTGAACGCGGCCTCGGCGGCCTCGGCGCTCTCGTAGGTGTAGCCCGAATTCAGGAACAGCGCCTCGGAGGTCTCCTCGTAGTTCGTGCGCAGGACTCCGCCGCGCACGGCGTACGTCTCGGGCCGCAGGCCGTCGGGCAGGGGGCTGAACTCCGTCATGGCTTCAGCCTAGAACTGCCGCCAGGGCAGGCCGTCGGCGCGCCAGCCCGCGACGCCCCGATGTCCGAGTGCGTCGATGGGGCCTTCGAAGCCGTCGAGCACGTTGTAGGCGCGCTGCACGCCGGCGGCGGTCGCGGTCTCCGCGGCGCCGATCGAGCGGTGCCCGGAGCGACAGAGGAAGACGACGGGCGCGTCGTCGGTGACGCCCTTGGCGCGGAGCTCCTCGACGAACGTCGGGTTGAGCGCACCGTCGGGGTAGCGCTGCCACTCGACGAGCACGGGGTTCCGCCCGACCTGGGAGAGCTCGGGGATGCCGACGTAGTTCCACTCGGCCTCGGTGCGGCAGTCCACGAGGACGGCCGACGGGTCCTGTTCCAGCAGCTCCCAGGCCTCGCGGGGCGTCAGGTTTCCAGCGTAGTTCACGAGCACTTCTTCCACTTGCCGTCTTCGCGGACGAACTTCGCCTGCTCGGTGCGCTCGCCCGCCTTCTCGTACCGCACCGTGAGATCGGCGGACGCGGAGTCGCCGTTCACGGTGAGGTTCTTGACGTCCTTCTCCTCCAGTTTCGCCTCGCCGTCGCGCTCGACGGCGGCCTTGCGCGCGTCGGGGAAGCCGGCCTCCTTCGGGAAGTCGGCGGCGGAGCGGTCCTTGGCGCACGTATTGGCGACGAGATCCGAGTACCGCCCCTTGTTCAGGGCGCCGTAGTACTGGCCGATCGTGACCTGGACCTGCGCGGAGTCGCTGAGCCGCTCGTCGGAGGGGCGGATCGCGTTCCAGGCGAGGACGCCGCCGATCAGCACGACGGCGACCACGAGCGCGATGACGAACGGGGTCGCCGTGGTGCGGCGTTCAGGCGGCGGTCCGGCGGGGGTCTTGTCTGCGCTCACTGAAGTCTCTACCCTCTGCTACTAGAACACGTTCCAGTTCCTGGCCGGGGTGGGATGGACCACCCGCACTAGGAACAGTTGATAAGTCCGCACTAACCTGGTGGGGAACTTCAACCGCGTATGCAGACAAGGTAGCCGACTTCACATGACCGAACAGAACCGCCCGTTGCGCGTCGCGATCGTGGGCGCGGGCCCCGCTGGTATCTACGCGGCGGACGCCCTCATGAAGTCCGACGAGGCGAAGGACCCCGGCGTCAGCATCGACCTCTTCGAGAAGATGCCGGCCCCGTTCGGCCTGATCCGGTACGGCGTCGCGCCTGATCATCCGCGGATCAAGGGCATCATCACCGCGCTGCACAAGGTGCTCGACAAGCCGCAGGTGCGCCTGCTCGGCAACCTCGACTTCGGCAAGGACTTCACCCTCGAGGACGTGCGTCGCCACTACGACGCCGTGATCTTCTCCACGGGCGCCGTCGCCGACCGCAACCTGGAGATCCCCGGCATCGACCTGGACGGCAGCTACGGCGCCGCCGAGTTCGTGGCCTGGTACGACGGGCACCCGGACTTCTCCCGCGAGTGGCCGCTGACGGAGGAGAAGGTGGCCGTCCTCGGCGTCGGCAACGTCGGCCTCGACGTGGCCCGTGTACTGGCCAAGACCGCCGACGAGCTGCTCCCGACGGAGATCCCGCCGAACGTCTATGAGGGCCTCAAGGTCAACAAGGCCAAGGAGGTGCACGTCTTCGGCCGCCGCGGCCCGGCGCAGGTGAAGTTCACCCCGCTGGAGCTCAAGGAGCTCGATCACTCGCAGACCATCGAGGTCGTCGTGAACCCCGAGGACATCGAGTACGACGAGGGTTCGGCCAAGGCCCGCCGCGAGTCGAAGATCACCGACCAGGTCGCCACGATCCTCGAGAACTACGCGATCCGCGAGCCCAACAACCGCCCGCACAAGCTGTTCATCCACCTCTTCGAGTCGCCCGTCGAGATCCTCGGCGAGAACGGCAAGGTCACGGGCCTGCGCACCGAGCGCACCGAGCTCGACGGCACCGGCAACGTGCGCGGGACCGGCAAGTTCACCGACTGGGAGATCGGCGCCGTCTACCGCGCCGTCGGCTACCTGTCGAACGACCTCCCGGAGATCCCCTTCGACGATCAGGCCGGCGTCATCCCCAACGAGGCCGGGCGCGTCGTCGACGCAGGTCAGCACATCACGGGCGTGTACACCACGGGCTGGATCAAGCGCGGCCCCGTCGGCCTCATCGGCCACACCAAGGGCGACGCCAACGAGACCATCGCATGCCTGCTGGAGGACTTCCACGCCGGCAAGCTGAACGCCCCGTCGGACCCGTCGACCACCGGCGTCACCGACTGGCTGGACGACCACGACACCCCGTACACCACCTGGGACGGCTGGTACCGCCTCGACGAGCACGAGCGCAGCCTGGGCGAGGCCGAGGGCCGCGAGCGCGTGAAGGTCGTCGAGCGCGGCGACATGCTGGCCGCCTCCGAGCCGGGCAAGGTCCAGCAAGACTAGTCACGAGCCCTAGTACGACGGTGCCGCCGTCCCGATTTTTCGGGGCGGCGGCACTTTTCGCTCATGATGATTCTAATTCGGTGGCCGACGCACTACTCGCGGCGCCACGTGCCGCCGCGGCATTCCAGCCCGCGGCCCCTATCGCTCATCGACGGCCTGCACGGTTCGCCGACCTCCGGCGTCGTATCCGCGCGCCAGCGACCGGCTCGGCACACGAGCCCGGGCGCCTTGTCGAAGGTCTCACACGCCTTGCCCACCCGAGGCGGCGAACGGTCGATGCGCCACTCCCCGAACCGGCACTCGTAGCCCGGCTTCATCTCGAACATCCGGCACTCCCGCCCGACAGTGGGATCGCGGATGCTGCGCCCACCCCGACCACGCCGGGCACCACCAGCGCCATCGCCGCCGCGGCGAACACGCCAGGAAAGGTCCGAATCGTCCGCTTCTGCATGCGCAACATCCTAAGCGAGTGTCACGACCGACGCGCCGCGATCGGCACGCTCGTTCAAGGCGCATCCTGTGTCGGATTGTGGTCGCTCAGCGGTCACCATCCGACACGGAGTGCGGCTCAGCCCGCGGCCCAGTCCCAGACCGGCCACAGGGCGCGGCCGAGCGCCTCGCCGCGGGGCGTGAGTTCGTACTGCTTGTCGGGGAGTTTGCGGGCGATGCCCTTCTCGACCAATTGCGCGAGCCGGGTGGCGAGCACGCTGGAGCTGCAATTGCCCATGCGCCTGCGCAATTCGAGGAAGCCCAGCGAGCCGGGCTCGAGTTCCCAGACGATGCGCAGCACCCAGCGCTGGCCGAGCAGATCCATCGCCGCGACGACCTCGGAGTCCGGGTCCTCGCGCCGCTGGGGCACCACATCACGCACTGACACGGAACAGAGCCTACTTGCGCTTCTGAATTCGAAGCGTCATGCTGACCGCAGTTCGAAATCAGAAGCACGGAGGTTCGGCGATGGCGGTCGTAGTGGTGACCGGGGCGTCCCGCGGGGTGGGCGCCGAGACGGCGGTGGCGCTCGGCGCGCGCGGGCACGACGTGGTGGTGAACTACCGGGAGAAGGAGCGTCGCGCCGAGAAGGTGTGCGCGCTGGTCCGCGAGGCCGGCGGGCGGGCGATCGCGGTGGGCGCGGACGTGACCACCACCGACGGCCCGACCCGCCTGCTCGATGCGGCGGTCGCCGAGTTCGGCGGCATCGACGCCGTCGTCCTCAACGCATCCGGCGGACTCGAGCTGGGCGCGGACGCGGACTACGCGATGCGGCTGAACCGGGACGCGCAGGTCGCGGCCGCCCAGGCCGCCGCGGAGCGGCTGCGGCCCGGCGGGCGGATCGTCTTCGTGACCAGCCACCAGGCCCACTTCTCCGAGACCCATCCCGTGCCCGCCGGCTACGAGCCGATCGCGGCCAGCAAGCTCGCCGGAGAACGGGCGCTGCGCGCGCTCGCGGCGGACGAGGACCTCGACCTGCGCGTGGTGTCCGGCGACATGATCGAGGGCACGATCATCGTTCGCCTCCTGGAGCGCCGCGACCCCGCCGCCGTCGAGGAACGGCGCAGCCACGGCCCCCTGCCGACGGTCAGCGAATTCGCCGCCGCGATCGCCGGAGCCGCGGATTCCGGGACCCCGCCGGGGCGGACGGTCTACGTCGGCGGCCGCGACCTCGTACCGGGCCTACAGGGCTGAGTACTCCCACGATCCGCTCCCGTCTAGTTCGAGACGGTGCGCGTGATGCCGGTCGACGGTGCTGCGGTGGGCGACGCTCACGAGCACGGCCTCGGGCACATCGGCGCGGATCAGGGTGTACAGCGCGTGCTCGAGCCCCTCGTCGACCGCGGACGTGGCCTCGTCGAGGAACACCGCCTGCGGCCTGATCAGGAGGATGCGCGCGAACGCGATGCGCTGCTGTTCCCCCGGGGAGAGCACGGCGGCCCAGTCGTCCTCGTCGTCGAGTCGGTCCGCGAGGTGCGGCAGGAAGACCTCGCCGAGGGCCTCCCGCAGCGCGTCGTCGCTGAACGCGCCCAGCTCCGCCGGGTAGCTGAGCGCGGTGCGAAGGTCTCCGAGCGGCAGGTACGGCAGTTGGGACAGGAACAGCGTCTCGGACCCGGCGGGACGCCCGATCTCCCCGTCCGCGTACGGCCAGATCCTCGCGAGCGCGCGGAGCAGCGTCGTCTTACCGGAGCCCGACACCCCCTTGACGACCACGGCGTCGCCGGGCTGCAGCCGCAGCCGGAGGTCCTCGACGAGCACGGCGCCGTCGGGCTTGCGGACCTCGATGCCGTCCAGACGCACGGAACGATCCTCGTCGGTTCCCTTGATGCGCGGCAGTTTCCGGGACTCCTCGTCGGCCGCGAGGAGGCCGTCCAGACGGATGAGGGACGCGCGGTACTCCGCGAAGTCGTCGTACGACAGGCGGAAGAAGGACAGCGAGTCGTGCACCTGCCGGAACGCACTCGCGGTCTGGCTGACGTCACCGATGGTGAGCTCGCCGGAGAACACCCGCGGCGCCTGGATCGCCATCGGGAACACCTCCGCCGTCTGACTCACCGTGAGGTTCCACCCACTGAACTTCAGGGAGCGGAACACGATCGCCCAGGTGTTCGCGATCACGGCCGAGAAGCGGCCGAGCAGGGTGCGCCGCTCCACCTGCTCGCCCTGGTAGAACGCCACCCGCTCGGCGTTGTCCCGGAGCCGCACGAGCGCGTACCGGTAGGCGGCGGTGAGGCGCTCGTTGATGAAGTTGAGATTGATGAGCGGCCGGCCGATCCAGAACGCGATCACCGTGCTGATCAGGACGTACGCGAACACCAGCCACAGCATCGCCCGCGGAATCGTGACGCCGAGGATCGTCATGGGCGCGGACAACTCCCAGAGGATCTTCGTGAAGGAGATGATCGACGCCACCGCGCTGACCGCCCCGAACGACAGGGACACCGACGTGCCCACGAACGCGGTGATGTCCGCCTGGATCCGCTGGTCGGGGTTGTCGATCGTGTCGTCGATGAATCGGTTGCGGTAGTACGCCTCACCGTCGAGGTAGTCGTCGACGATGCGCTCGGTGAGCCAGATCCGCCAGTCGATGACGAGCCACTGGTTCACGAGGTAGTCGATCAGCGCCCGCGCCACCCACAGCACGGCGAGCAGCGCGAAGATCCGCATCGACAACCAGAATCCGTCCTCGGCCGCCTGCAGCGCCGGCGAATCCCCCTTCGACACCGCCTGCACGGCGTACTGCAGCGCCGTCTGCGAGTCGTTGTAGAAGTACGTGAACAGCACCGACAGCCGGACGGCCGCCAGCGTCGACACGATGAGCAGCAGGATCCGGGCGTAGACGCGCCAGGAGTCGCGGCCCGTGAAGTAGGCGCCGGAGACGCGCCAGAACTGCCGCCCCCACCGCGTGCTCACGAAGCAGATAGCGAGCACGATCACGAAGATCGGCGTGGTGATCGCGACTGCCTTGAGCAGCCACCACGCGCTCGCGGCCCACTCCGCACCCCAATCGTTGGACATCTCCATCCCGCGGCTCCTCTGCTGGACCGTGTGAAAAATTGAGGAAGCTTAACCCGTATCGCCCCAGCGCACGTGGCATGTGCTCGCGATGATCGGGTTGATTAGGGTAGCCTCAGCTTCATGGGTAGAGGAGTGACCGGCCTGATCCTCAAGGCGATGCGGGCGGACGACTACGTTTTCACGGTGCTGTCGACGGAGGCCGTCAGCGAGCACTACCACCGGATCCGTTTCGACGGCGGCGACTTCCTGCAGGAGAACCCGTGGTTCCCGACCATGTGGGTGCGCCTGTGGGTGCCGAAGAGCGGTGCTGCCACCACCGATGCGGACGAGGGGACGCTCGTGCAGCGCGGCTACACGATCGTCGCGCCGGAGGGCTCGGAGTTCACGATCGAGTTCGCGATGCACGAGGGTCCCGCGCCGCGCTGGGCCCTCGACGCCGAGCCCGGCGACCGCATCGCCGCCACCATGATGGGCGCCGACCTGACGGTCCCGGAGGAGCCGGCACCGTCGGAGTACGTGCTCGTGGGCGACGCCGCCTCGATCCCCGCCATCAACAGCATCCTCGGCACCGCGCAGGCCCCCTGTCGCGTGTACCTGGAGTACCAGCACGACGCCGAGCGGGAGCTGCCCGTGCAGAGCGAGGCCGTCACCTGGGTGCCGCGCGAGAACCGCGGCGCCACACTGGTCTCCACCGTGATCGGCGGCGGAATCGGTTCGGACGCCTTCCTGTTCGTCGCCGCCGAGACCAAGGCGACGCGCGAGATCACCAAGGCCGCGAAGCGCGACTTCGGCCTGCCCAAGGACCGGATCAAGTCGCAGGCCTACTGGCTGCAGCGCGGATAATCCGCTGGCATCCCGCCGCTCCGGCACCTAGGGTGCACCTCGTGAGTTCTTCGGCAGCAGCCGCCGCAGCAGCGGCGGCAGTCGTGGACCGCGGCCGCGCGTAGCGGCGGCGGAGCCCACCACACCATCTCGGCTTCACCGCCCCAGCATCCTTCCGCTGGGCGGCGATTCGCGCTGCCCGGGTGATCCTCGACCCGGAGAACTCCCTTCATGCCCACCCATCACGGGGGCCGTCACGAGCACGGCCAGAACTTCCTCACCGACGGTGCCGTCATCGGCCGCTTCGTCGACCTCGCCCGCCACACCGACGGGCCCATCATCGAGATCGGCCCCGGCGCAGGCGCCTTGACCGATCCGCTCCTCCGACTGGGCCGCCCCGTCACCGCCGTCGAGATCGACGGCGGCCACGCCCGGCGCCTGCGTGGGCGACTGCCGGCGGTGACCGTCGTGCACGGCGACTTCCTCCGACACCGGCTACCGGCGGAACCTCATGCGGTGGTGGGGAATCTGCCCTTCCACCTGACCACCGCCGTGCTGCGCAAGCTGCTGCACGCGCCGCACTGGACCGGGGCGGTCCTCATTGTGCAGTGGGAGGTCGCGCGACGGCGGGCCGGCGTCGGCGGAGCGACGATGATGACTGCGCAGTGGTCGCCCTGGTACGACTTCGGACTCGCGGGACGGATCCCGGCCTCCGCCTTCACCCCTCGCCCCTCCGTGGACGCGGGCCTGCTGACGATCACCCGCCGCGACGCGCCACTGATTCCCCCGGCTCGGCGACGCGACTACGCCGCCTTCGTCCATGCCGTCTTCACCGGCCGCGGCCACGGGCTGCCCGAGGTCCTGGCGGGCGTGGCGCCGCGGCACCGTCGGGCGGAGGCACGGAGGTGGGCCGCCGGGCGCGGCCACCGCGGCACACCGCTCCCCCGCGACCTCTCCGCGGAGGCCTGGGTGGAGGCCTTCGAGCGTTTCGCCCAGTCCGCTACCTAGTCCTGCGGGCGCTGCGGGGGCAGGCCCAGCGAGGTGGGCGGATTGTGGTCGTACTCCTCGGTCTTCGGCGTCTTCGGCCGCGTCGCGGTCTCGCCCGTCGCGGGCCGCGGGGCGGGCTGGATCGGGCGCGGCGGCGCGGGCCGGCGGGCGGCGACGGGGTGCATGCTCGTCGGGGCGATCGGCTCGCCGGGGCCGGCCTGGGGCGGGGCCACGCGCGGCGAGCCCTGCTGCGGCGGCACGACCGGCGAGGCCGCGGTCGGCGGGGCGGGCGGTACGACGGGCGACGCCGCCGTGGGCGGTGCGGGCTGGACCGGCGGCTGTCCCGCCGGGCCCTGCGCCGGGCCGGCCTGGGGCGGCGCGGACTGCGGGGGCGCCTTCTGCACCGGGATCTGTTGCGCCGGAGGCTGCTGAACCGGGGGCTGGGCAGGGCGCTGCGCAGGCATCGCGCGGGTGGACGGATCGTCGAGCGGCGGCTGCGGGCGCTGGATCGGCACCGCGGTCGTCTCCGGCGCGCCCTGCTGGACGGGATCCTCGCTGTCGACGACGACCACCCGGCCCGCCGCCTCCGCGGCGTTGGCGCGCGCCACCTCGACGGTGTCGGCGGTCGCGACCGCGACGCCGAGCCGACGCTTGGCGTACCCCTCCGGCTTGCCGAACAGGCGCAGGTCGCTCTCGGGTACGTCGAGCGCACGCGTGACGCTGTCGAAGGCGACCGAGCTGCTGTCCTTCGTCCCGTAGATCACCGCGGACGCCGCGGGCGACATGAGCGAGGTGTCCACGGGCAGGCCGAGGATCGCGCGGGCGTGCAGCTCGAACTCGGAGAGCCGCTGCGAGCCCAGGGTCACCAGGCCGGTGTCGTGCGGTCGGGGCGAGACCTCGGAGAAGTAGACGTCGTCGCCCTTGACGAAGAGCTCGACCCCGAAGACCCCGCGGCCGCCGGTGCCGCCGTCGCCGAGGGCGGTGGTGATGCGGCCCGCGACGGAGGTCGCCGCGTCGTAGGCGGCCTGGCTCATCGCCTGCGGCTGCCAGGACTCGACGTAGTCGCCGTCCGACTGCCGGTGCCCGATGGGCTCGCAGAAGCGGGTGACCACCTTGCCGCGCTCGGCGTCGTAGACGCGCACCGTGAGCAGCGTGATCTCGTAGTCGAAGTCGACGAAACCCTCGACGATCACCCGCTCGTTGCGGACGCGACCGCCCTCCACGGCGTACTCCCAGGCACCGTCGAGCTCCTCGACCGACCGGACCACCGACTGGCCCTTGCCCGAGCTCGACATCACCGGCTTGATGACGCACGGGAAACCGACCTCGCGGGACGCGGTCCGCACCTCGTCGAGCGACGAGGCGAAGGCGTACGGCGAGCACGGCAGGCCCAGCTCCTCCGCCGCGAGCTTGCGGATGCCCTCGCGGTTCATCGTCAGCGCGACGGCCCGCGCCGTCGGGATGACCTCGGCGAGGCCCTCCTCGTCGATGGCGACCAGGGCGTCCGTGGCGAGCGCCTCGATCTCGGGGACCACGAAGTCGGGCTTCTCCTCCTCGATGACGCGCCGCACCTCGGCCGCATCGGTCATGTCGATGACGTGGCTGCGGTGCGCGACCTGCATCGCGGGCGCGTTCGCGTAGCGGTCGACGGCGATCGTCTCGACGCCGAGGCGCTGGAAGGCGATCACCACCTCCTTGCCCAGCTCGCCCGAACCCAGCATCAGCGCCTTCGTGGCACCGGGGGTGAGCGCCGTGCCGATCCGGGGGTTGCCGCCGGTCTCGCTGAGGTTCGTCATGGGGTCCATTCTGGCAAACGCGACGGCCCGCGGTGCGGCTGCCGACCAGTCGATTCGTGTTTGCTTCCGATCGTTCTGCGGTGGTGAGCGTTTCAGTTGTTATCGCTCGGGGTGCCGCGGCGGGCGCCTACGTTCGGAGCATGAAGGCACTCGTGATCAGGAGCGCCGTCGTCGCGGCGACCGGCGGACTCATCTTCGGATTCGACACGGCGGTGATCTCCGGCGCCGAGGAGCAGATCCAGGAACAGTTCCACCTGTCCGACGCGGCGCTCGGCTTCACGGTGACCACCGCGCTCATCGGGACCATCGTCGGTGCGATCGTGTCCGGCCGGCTCGCGGACCGATTCGGGCGGAAGAAGGTGCTGTACGCGATCGGCGTGCTGTACGTCGTGAGCGCCGTGGGCTGCGCGTTCGCCCCCACCTCCTCGGTCGAGGTGCTACAGGCGTTCCGGTTCCTCGGCGGCCTCGGCATCGGCGCGTCGAGCGTGTGCGCCCCGATCTACACCGCCGAGATCGCGCCGCCGAAGTTCCGCGGACGACTCGTCGGCCTGGTGCAGTTCAACATCGTCCTGGGCATCCTGGTGGCCTACGCGTCGAACGCGATCATCCGCACGATCCTCGGCGACGACCCGAACGCCTGGCGCTGGATGCTCGGGGTCATGGTCGTGCCGGCGGTGCTGTTCCTGGTCATGCTCCCGACGGTGCCGGAGACGCCCCGCTGGCTCGCCGGCCACGGCGACCTCGCGGCGGCGCGCGCCACTTCCGAGCGGCTCTGCTCCACGCCGGCGGAGGCCGACGCGCAGATGGCGGAGATCCAGGAGACGCTCGCCGCCGAGCAGGGCACCGAGAAGTCGAAGTTCTACACCCGCGGCCACCGCAAGGTGATCCTCCTCGCCGTCGCGATCGCCTTCTTCAACCAGATGTCCGGCATCAACGCGATCCTCTACTACGCGCCGCGCGTCATGCAGGACGCCGGCGCCAGCACCAACGCGGCGTACCTGATGTCCGTCGCGGTCGGGGTGATGAACCTCGTCGCCACGATGGCCGCTCTGACGGTGATCGACCGGCTCGGGCGCCGCCGGCTCATGCTGGTCGGCTCGGTGGGCTACCTGGGCTCCCTCGGCTTCATGGCATCGGTGATGTTCTACTACGAGAGCGACGGCCGCTCGTTCGACAGCACCTCGTCGATCCTGGTCCTCCTGGGGCTGATGGTCTTCATCGCCTCGCACGCCTTCGGCCAGGGCGCCGTGATCTGGGTGTTCCTCTCGGAGATCTTCCCCAACAGCATCCGCGGGCGCGGGCAGGCGCTCGGTAGCCTCACGCACTGGGTGTGGGCCGCCATCACGAGCTTCGCGTTCCCGCCCATCATCGGCGCCTTCGGCGGCGGCGTCGCCTTCTCGATCTTCTTCGGGTTCATGGTGCTGCAGCTGCTCTGGGTGATAAAGGTGATGCCGGAGACCAAGGGCATTCCGCTCGAGGAGATGGCCGAGCGGCTGGGCCTCGAGGCGGACGAGACCGCCCCGCCACCGGCCACGAAGGGGAACTGAGATGACCGATCGGACGCTGTGCCTGGGTGAGGCACTCGTCGACGTCGTACTGCGCGACGGTGCCGAACCGTCCGAGCACGTGGGCGGGAGCCTGTTCAACGTCGCGTGCGGGCTGGCGTCGCTGGGCGACCCCACGTCGATCCTGTCCTGGTGGGGGCGGGACGTGCGCGGCCACCGCATCGCCGAGACCGCCGCCCGGGCGGGCGTGGACGTCGTCCCCGGGTCCGACGGTGCCGCCAACACCCCGCTCGCCTACGCGCACGTCGACGCCGAGGGCCGCGCGACGTACGAGTTCGACCTCACGTGGGAGGTGCCGCCCACCTCGTCGCTGGAACGCTACGGACACCTGCACACGGGCAGCTTCGCCGCGACGCTCGCGCCGGGGTCCGACGGCGTCGCCGACGTGGTGCGCCGGATCCGGGACCATGCCACCGTCTCCTACGACCCGAACATCCGGCCCGCGCTGATGGGCACGCCCGCCGAGGTGCTGCCGCGGGTGATGGAGATGATCGCGCAGGCCGACGTGGTGAAGGCCAGCGACGAGGACATCGCCTGGCTGCACCCCGACGAGCCCGTCGAGGACGTGATGCGCCGCTGGATCGCGGCCGGCCCGGCGATGGTGGTGCTGACCCGCGGCCCCTGGGGCGCATACGCGCTGCTCGCCGGCAACCGGGACATGCTGCACGTCGACCAGCTGACCGTCGAGGTGGGCGACACCGTCGGCGCGGGCGACTCCTTCATGGCGGGCCTCGTGTCCGGCCTGCTCGACGCCGGGTACCTGGGCTCGCGGTACGCCGCCCGCCGGCTCCGCGCCGCACAGTGGAGCGACGTGCAGCCGGCGCTGCACCGCGCCGTCATCACCTCCGCGCTCACCGTGAGCCGGGCCGGCGCCTACGCACCGTCGATGGACGAGGTGCACGCCGTGCGCGCGCAGGACCCCACGCTGCGCTGACGGCGCGGGTCGGATTCGCAGCGGGCTGCCAGCCGATCCCCAGGGAGGCGTCGCATCATCGGTGCCAGCGCGGTCACGGTGACCGCACCGACCGAAGCGAGAATCCCATGACCGAGCCCACCGATCCGCAGCCGACGCCCACCGCGCCGATCCCGCCCGCGGCTCCGCCGGCCGCCGCGAGCCCCGCCCCGCCGGAGGCGGCACCGTCGACGGCCGGGCCGTCGAGGAAGCTGCTCATCGCGGCGATCGTGTTCGGGCTCATCGGGATCAGCGGCGTCAGCTTCACCGCGGGGTACTGGGTGAACGAGGTCGCGGGGTCGCACAAGGGCCACTCGATGCAGCACCGCGGGCCCGGCGGCAACGACGCCCAGCGGCACGGTCCCGGCCGCGGCGAGGGGCCGCGGATGTACCGCGTGACCCCGACCGCCACCCCCTCGGCGACGCCGACCCCGGCCCCGACGCCCTAGGACTCGTCCGAAACCGAGCCTGAGCGGAGCGACGATGGAAATGCTTCGCCGCGGCCTCGAACAGGCTCGGTTTCAGAACACCTCAGACGATGGCGCGGCGGACGATCGTCTCGTCGCGGCCCGGGCCCACACCGATGCAGGAGATGTGCGCGCCCGAGAGCTCCTCGAGCCGCAGCACGTAGTCCTGCGCGTTCTTCGGCAGGTCCTCGAACGTGCGGCAGCCGGAGATGTCCTCCCACCAGCCGGGCATCGTCTCGAAGATCGGCTTCGCGTGATGGAAATCGGTCTGGTTGGGCGGCATCTCGTCGTACCGCACACCGTCGATCTCGTAGGCCACGCAGATCGGGACGTTCTCGATGGAGCTGAGCACGTCGAGCTTGGTGAGGAAGTAGTCGGTGATGCCGTTGACGCGGGTCGCGTAGCGGGCGATCACGGCGTCGAACCAGCCGCAGCGACGCGCGCGGCCGGTGGTGACGCCGACCTCGCCGCCGTGCTTGGCGAGGTACTCGCCCCACTCGTCGAAGAGCTCCGTCGGGAACGGGCCCGAGCCGACGCGGGTCGTGTACGCCTTGAGGATGCCCAGCACCGTCGTGATGCGGGTGGGGCCGATGCCCGAGCCCACCGACGCGCCGCCGGACGTGGGGTTCGACGAGGTGACGTACGGGTACGTGCCGTGGTCGACGTCGAGCAGCGTGCCCTGCGAGCCCTCCAGCAGCACCGTCTCGCCGCGCTCCAGCGCGAGGTTCAGCTCGAGGCGGGTGTCGGCGATGCGGTGCTTGAAGCTCTCGGCGAGCTCCAGCGTCTCGTCGACCACCTGGCGCGCGTCGAGGGCGCGGCGGTTGTAGATCTTGGTGAGCACCTGGTTCTTGAACTCCAGTGCCGCTTCGACCTTCTGAGTGAGGATCGACTCGTCCAGCACGTCCTGCGCGCGGACGCCGACACGGGCGATCTTGTCCTGGTAGCAGGGGCCGATGCCGCGGCCGGTGGTGCCGATCTTCTTGTTGCCGAGGAAGCGCTCGGTGACCTTGTCGATCGCCACGTGGTACGGCATGAGCAGGTGCGCGTCGGCCGAGAGCAGCAGGTTCGACGTATCGACGTCGCGCGCCTCGAGGCCGTCGAGCTCGGCGAGCAGGACCGACGGGTCCACCACGACGCCGTTGCCGATGACGTTCTTCACGCCGGGGGTCAGGATGCCCGACGGGATGAGGTGGAGCGCGAACTTGTCGCCGTTCGGCAGGACCACCGTGTGGCCGGCGTTGTTGCCGCCCTGGTAGCGGACCACCCACTGGAGCTTCTCGCCCAGCAGATCCGTGGCCTTACCCTTGCCTTCGTCGCCCCACTGGGCGCCGATCAGAACGATCGCGGGCATGACAATTCCCCTTCCGGCTCGGTACTCACCTGAAGAATCACCTGGATAACGTCGAGCCGTGCCGCAACCTTACAGTAGGTGCGGTGAGCTCCGTGACCCAGAGCACCGTCGTGGTGCGCGCCCCCGATGTCCGCATCCCGGGCAGCCTCCGCGACCTCGAAACGATCACCGTCGACCTCGACTCCGCCAAGGCGGAACTGAAGCAGAAGCTGACGTTCCCGAAGCGGATCGTGGTCGCGGGGCCCGATGACCTGCTGGCGGCGGTGATCGCCCGGCTCATGGCGTCGGAGCGGCTCGATGTGGAGGTGGCGTACGTGCCCACCGAGAACTCGCACGCATCGTCGATCTACCCGCCGGGCGATCCGCTCACGGGTACGCCCCGCGCCGTGCCCCTGATCCGCGACGACCGCGGGTTCGTCCTGGTGGGCAAGGCCAAGATCACGGGTCCCGACGGCGGGCCGCTGACCGGCGAGACCTTCGTCGACTCGGAGAAGCTGTTCACCGGGCAGGCGAAGGCCGTGATCGTGGAGCCCTTCGGCGCGGCGGGCGAGACGGGCGGGGTCCGCGCCCGGCTCGCGAAGGGCGTGCGCCGACGGTGGCTGTCCGGTCGCGCCGCGCAGACCGGCGGGCTGGAGCTCGTCGTGACGCGCGACGGCCGCACCGATCCGAGCGTCGTGACCCGCGCGACCTTCTACCGCAACACCGACGACTGGCTGCTCATCAGCTGAGCCCGGGCGTCACTCGGGCGGCTTCGGGGCGTCCTTCTTCTTCGGCACGTCCCGCATCTGCGCGACCGCCGAGGTGCGGGAGAGGCCCGCGACCTGCAGCAGGTCGACGATCGTCGAGCGCAGCTGGCCGTAGATCATCACCTCGTTGAGCGTCTCGCTCTCCTCCAGGTGCAGGGCGTTCGCGCGGCGCGCCGAGGACCGCAGGACGCGCGCGGCCTCAGCCTGGTCCGGCTGCATCCCGGGCTCGGCGAGGACCACGTCGCGCAGGGTCTTGAACGCGTCGGCCAGCCTCCCGATCTCGGTGACCAGCGCCGGGTCGATCTTCTCGCCCGCCTGGTTGGAACCGAGTGCCCGCCGCGCCATGACCCGGATGTTGCGCACGGCGTTGTCGAGAGGGTCGGCGATGGCCTGCAGCTTGTCCATCCGCTGCCGCGAGCTCCAGAACATCGGCGAGACCTTGGTGATCTCGATGCCGCCGGCGAGGTCGCTGGAGAGCTGGTCCAGGTCGGGTTGGGTGGCGCGGGCGGTCTCCAGCGCCCATTCGAGCGAGGAGATGTCGCGGTCGGTCAGACCTGCGGCGACCGAGGCGACGACGCGGCGCATGGTGTCGAGGACCTTCGCGGCGTCCTTGCGGGGCCGCCGCGCGGGATTGTTCGGGATGAGCGCCACGATCACCACGCCGACGAGGCCGCCGATGAGGGCGTCGAGCATGCGGGTCCAACCGCCCGTCGAACCGGGCGGCAGCAGCGTCGCGACCAGCACCGCCGACGACGCCGCCTGCATCGGCACGAGCGGGCCGCGGTCGGCGAGCACGGCGACGGCCATCGCGATCGCCACGACGAGGGCCAGCTGCCACGGCCCGGTCCCGATCACCGAGATCAGCAGGTCGCCCACGCCGATGCCGACGGTGACGCCGCCCACCAGTTCCAGCGACCGACGCAGCCGCTGGTTGAGCGAGAGCCCCAGCGAGATGATCGCGGCGATCGGCGCGAAGAACGGCGAGACGTGGCCGATCACGTCGTTCGCGATGAACCACGCGATGCCGGCGGCGACCGCGCACTGCAGAATCGGCAGCTTGGCGTTCCAGAGCCGCTTGGTGCGGCTCTGGATCACCTGCGGCAGCGCATTGTGCCGCCGGAGGAGTCGGCTACGCGCCGAGTCCGAGGGCGCCGGCGGCTTCGGGGTCACAGTCGTTCAACAGGTCCAGGCAACGGAGGTACTCGTCTTCCTCGCCGATCGACTGCGCGGCGCGGGCCAGCGCGGCCACCGCCCGCAGGAATCCGCGGTTGTTCTCGTGGCTGTAGGGCACCGGGCCGAAGCCGCGCCAGCCCTGGCGGCGCAGCTGGTCGAGGCCGCGGTGGTAGCCGGTCCGCGCGTAGGCGTAGGCGGTGACGGCCTCGCCCGCGTCGAGCGCGCCCTCGGCGAGCACGGCCCACGCCAGCGACGAGGTGGGGGTGTCCGCCGCGACCTCGACGGCCGGGCGGCCTTGGTTCAGCTGGAGTTCCGGCTCTTCGTCGATGTCGAGCAGGACCGGGGGCGGGCCGAGGAGATCTCCGAAGGACGTCATTGCTCCAGTCTTCCACGCGACGCCCGGAGAAGGGCGGACGACGTGCGTGCCAGCGCAACGCGGGGGTCGCGCCGGGTTCGCGCCCGCTAGGGTGTCAGGTGTTCCGCGTGCGGCGCGCCGCCGCGGAGGAGGAACGATTCACGAACGAGGGGATGGCGGAAGCGATGGCGCGGGATGACAACCGGGGACCACTCTCGCGACTTCGTGACCTGCGTGGACGCCTCGCCTCCTGGCCCGCCGCGCCCCTGCACGACCACCACCCCGAGACCGCCGGCTCGCTCGGCAGCGCGCCCGCCGACGCCGTGACGCCGTCGCACTCGGACTCGCTCGCCAAGCTCGTCGAGGACACCGCGCCCGCGCCGACCCCTGGCGAGGCGGAGACCGTCGCCATCCCCGTCGACGGTGCCGCCGCGTCCGCCGGGGCCGACGCCGAGAGCACCGACGAGGCCGGCGGGGCGCCGTCCGAGGCGGAGACGCGGGTGCTGCCCGCCGCCGGTCGCGCACTGGACGACGAGGAAGGGCCGGTCGAGCACGACGCCGACGAGGATGCCGCCGCCGAAGCCGACGAAGCGGACGAGGACGACGCCGAGGCCGACGCTGCGGATGCCGGGAGCGACGAGGCCGCGGGGGCTGCGGCGTCGCCGCTCCGGACCGTCGGGCCGGTGGTGACCACCTCGCCCGCCGCCGACGAGTCGGAGACCACGGTGCTCCCCGTCGTGCAGCGGCCCAGCACCGCCGAGACCACCGCCTTCCCCGCGCAGAGCCGCCCGGCCGAGGAGACTCCCGCGGAACCCGCCGAGGATGAGGCGAGCGCTGACGAGGCCGTCGCCGACGAAGGCGCGCAGGAGGCGGACGAGGCTGCGGCGACGTCCGAGACCGACGAAGCCGACACCGACACGGACACCGATCAGGTTGCGGCCGACGCGGTCGCGGCCGACGCAGACGGCACCGACGAGGACGGCCCGGAGCGCGCGGACGGGTCCGACAGCGCCGAGGACGCGGACGGTGCGGACGGCCCCGGTGGCGCAGATGCGGCTGACGGCGCGGACAGTGCGGACGGGTCCGACGACGCCGACGACGACGGCCCCTCGGTCGCCGCCGCGGCCGCCGGGGTTGCGGGAGCCGCTGCCGTCGTGGCAGGCGCTGCCGCGGTCGCCGACGAGGATCAGGACGACGACGCCTCCGCCGAGGACGACGCGACCGCGGACGACGCCGTCGACGAGGACGATGTCACTTCCGAAGCCGCCGAGGACGCCGACGAGGACACCGCGAGCGACGACGAGCCGGAGCCCACTGCGGACGACGCGCCCGTCGCCGACGACGCCGTGGACGACGAAGCCGCCGCGGACGACGACGAGCAGGATCCCGCCGTCCAGGACGAGACAGCCCAGGACGACGCGGACCAGGACGAGGCGGCCGACGAGGGCGACGCGGAAGCCTCCGACGAGGACGGCGCCGACGAGGCGGCGTCGCCGCTGCGCACCGTCGGACCGGTCGAGACCGAGGCGCCCGCGCCGGAGGCGACCGCCGAGGACGAGGCGGACGGGGCCGCACCCGACGAGGCCACCGCGGCCGACGACGCAGGCGACGTCGACGAGGCGGACGCGGCTGCGACGACGGCGATCCCCGTCGCGGAGCGGCCCGACCAGGCGATCATCGACACGGAGCAGAACGAGCTGCCGGACGCGACGCCGGCCACGGAGGCGATCCCCGTCGCGCCGCTCGCTGCGCCCGCAGCGCCCGGTCCCGACCTCGCGAAGCCCCGGGCGCCGCAGGAGAGCGCGGGGCGGCAGTCGCCCGAGTACTACGCGCCGGCCGGCGGGCAGGACGCACCGTCGAAGGGCAAGCGGACGCTGTGGATCGTCGCGGCCGCGGTGGTGGCGGTCGTGGTGATCGTCGCGGCCATCGCACTGCTGGTGCCCAAGTCCGGTTCCGGCTCGTCGAGCGACCCGCGGCAGCAGGCGGCCAACGCGACGACGTCGTTCATCGACGCCGTGGGCCGCGGCGACCTCGCCGCCCTGCGTGCGCAGACCTGCGGCAACGCCAAGGCCTACTACGACGGTCTGGGCGACGACCAGTGGCAGCGCGTCTACGGCAACGCCAAGGCCGACGGCCTGCTCCCCGAGCTCGACGGCCTCCAGGCCGTGGACGTGCGGGGCGAGAAGGCCGAGGTGCAGGTCGAGGTGCACTACGCCAACAAGCCGAGCGCGAAGGTGCGCAACACCCTCACACTGGAGAAGGACGCGGACACCTGGAAGGTGTGCACCCGCGTCGGGGCGCGATGAGCACCCCGTCGGAGGACCCCACCCTCCGTAACCCGAAACCCGTGCCGAAGCCCGAACCCGCGGCCCCCGCGCCGCGGCCGGCACCGTCCGAGCCCAAGCTCGCGTACTCCGAGGTCCCCGACCGGCCCACGCCCCGGACCGACCGGATCGCGCGCGGCGCGGGCCGCGTGACCCCGCCCCGCCGCACGGCGACCCCGCCGATGGCGGCCCCGCACCGGATGGCGCCGCGACCGCACCCGACGCACGGCGCGCAGCAGCACCGTCCGCCCGCACAGCAGGCCCGCGCACAGCAGGCGAACCAGGCCCGGCCGCCGCAGGCGCAGTCCCGTCCCGCCCGGCCCGCCGGGCCGGCGCAGGGCGCACCGTCGAACCCGCCGGCCCCGCAGGCGCAGAACCCGGCCCCGGAACGCGCACGGCCGCGGCTCACCGGCCCGGAGTGGGCGGCGGCCGCGGCCATGATCGTGCTCGTGCTGGCCGTCCTCCTGGGACTGGCGCTGGCCTGAGCCGCTCGTTACTTCGCGCTGATGGACTTGCCGGCGGAGTGCAGGTCGTTGCAGGCCTCGACGACGCGCTCGGCCATCGAGGTCTCGGCCTTCTTCAGGTAGGAGCGGGGGTCGTAGACCTTCTTGTTACCGACCTCACCGTCGATCTTGAGGACACCGTCGTAGTTCGACAGCATGTGCCCGGCGACCGGACGGGTGAACGCGTACTGGGTGTCGGTGTCGACGTTCATCTTCACCACGCCGTAGGACAGCGAGTCCTCGATCTCCGACTTCAGCGACCCCGACCCGCCGTGGAAAACGAAATCGAACGGCTTGCTCCCCGCCGGCAGCCCCAACTTCTCGGAGGCCACCGCCTGACCGTCCCGCAACACCTCCGGACGCAGCTTCACATTCCCCGGCTTGTACACACCGTGGACGTTGCCGAACGTCGCCGCCAGCAGATACCCCTCCGCACCCAGCGCGTCGACGGTCTTCGCGAAATCCTCATCCGAGGTGAACAGCTTGTCGTTGATCTCGTTCTCGACGCCGTCCTCCTCACCACCGACCACACCGATCTCGATCTCCAGGATGATCTTCGCCGCCTTCGCCTTCGCGAGCAGCTCCTGGGCGATCTCGAGGTTCTCCTCCAGCGGCACCGCCGACCCGTCCCACATGTGCGACTGGAACAACGGATTGCGGCCGGCATCGACGCGTTCCTGCGAGATCGCCAGCAGCGGCCGCACATACGAATCGAGCTTGTCCTTCGGGCAATGATCGGTGTGCAGGGCGACGGTCACGTCGTACTGCGCCGCCACCACATGCGCGAACTCCGCCAACGCGACCGCACCGACCACCATGTCCTTGACCCCCAGACCGGAACCGAACTCGGCGCCGCCCGTGGAGAACTGGATGATCCCGTCACTGCCCGCATCGGCGAAACCCTTGATCGCCGCGTTGATCGTCTCACTGGACGTGCAGTTGATCGCCGGGTAGGCGTAACCGCCCTCACGGGCGCGGTCCAGCATCTCCCGGTAGGCCTCGGGGGTGGCGATGGGCATGTCTGTCCTCCTGAGCGGTTCGGCGTTTCAGTGAAAGACTATCGCCCATGGAGCTCGCTGTTGGGCTGGTCGCCCTCGTCGCCACGGTTCTGGTGGTCAGTGCATTCTGTGACCGTCTCGGTCTCGCCGCGCCGTTGGTGCTGACGGTGGTGGGCATCGGGGTGTCGTTCATCCCCGCGGTGCCCGACGTGCCGCTCAATCCCGACGTGGTGCTGCTGGGTCTGCTGCCACCGCTGCTGTACGCGGCGGCGTCGAAGGCCTCGCTCGTCGATTTCAAGGAGAACATCCGGCCCATCGGGATGCTGTCGGTCGGGCTGGTGCTGTTCACGGCCGCGGCCGTCGGCGTCGTGACCTCGTACCTCCTCGACATCCCGTTCGCCGCCGGGCTGGCGCTCGGCGCCATCGTCGGGCCGCCCGACGCGGTGGCCGCGACCGCGGTGGGCCGGCGCATCGGCCTGCCCCGCCGCGTGACGACCCTGCTCGAGGGCGAGTCCCTGTTCAACGACGCCACGTCGATCGTGCTGCTGCGGACCGCGATCGCGGCGGTCGCGGGCACCATCGGCTTCTGGCAGGTCCTCGGCTCGTTCGCGCTCAGCGCGGTCGGCGGCGTGGTCGTCGGCGTCCTCGCCGCCCTGCTGATCCGGTTCGCGCTGCGCCGACTGACGGACCCGGTGCTCACCACCGGTATCAGCCTGATCAGCCCCTGGATCGCCTACCTGCCGGCCGAGCACATCCACGCCTCGGGTGTGGTGGCGACGGTCGTCGCGGGACTCATCGTCGCGTACCGGGCACCCACCGATCAGACGGCCATCGGCCGGATGTCGGCGCGGATCAACTGGAGCACCATCCAGTTCCTGCTGGAGAACGCCGTCTTCCTGCTCATCGGCCTGCAGATGCGAACGATCTTCGAGGGGGCGGACAACTCGCCGATCGGGTGGCCGCTCATCATCACGACGTGCATCGCGGTGATGCTCACGGTGATCCTCGCGCGGATGGTGTGGTGCGCGCCGTCGGCCCTCATCGCGATCAAGGTGGACGACGCCGACGAGCGGCTCACGGCCGGCGAGACGACGGTGCTGTCGTGGGCCGGGATGCGCGGCGTGGTCACGCTGGCCGCGGCGTTCATCCTCCCGCTCGACTTCCCCGACCGCGAGGTGCTCGTCTTCGCCGCCATGGTCGTCGTGGCCGGCAGCCTCCTGATCCAGGGGTCGACGCTGCCCGCGCTCGCCAGGCTGCTCAAGGTGCAGGGGCCGAACGCCCGCACCGATGCGCTGCAGCAGGCCGTCGTCATGCGGGCCGCCCTCAACGCCGGCCTCGCGCGACTCGACGAGATCGCGGCGAGCCCGGAGAACACCGTGCCCGCCACCGTGCTCGACGGGGTGCGGGAGCACACGATCAACCGCGAGCGCGCGTTCTGGGAGCGGCTCGGCCCCGACTCCGCGAACACCCCCGCCGCCCAACTCCGCGCGATCCGGCTGCAGATGATCGCCGCCGAGCGCGAGGAGGTGTTGCGGATGCGCGACGCCGGCCAGGGCGACCACGAGGTCCTCGAGCAGGTGCTGTCCAACTTCGACGTCGAGGAGGCGATGCTGGAGGTCTCGGCCGTCCGCAGCGAGCGCATCGCGGTGGCCGAACTGCTCACCCCGCCGTGGGCGCAGGACGAATGTGACCATCTTCGCGTTTCGGACGATTTCGCCGACCCGGTGCCGCTCAGCGAGACCTGTCTCGAGTGCATCGCGGCGGGCCAGAACCCCGTCGCCCTGCGACTGTGCCTGACCTGCGGACACGTCGGCTGCTGCGACTCCTCCGAGGGCAAGCACGCGACCGTCCACCACGAGCACACCAATCATCCCGTGATCCGCAGCTTCCAGCCCGGGGAGTCCTGGCGGTGGTGCTACATCGACGAACTCCTGAAATAGAGCCGGTATCCTGGTCGGCGTGCCTCTCAACGACCTGACTCTGGCCGCCTCGACCACCATGCAGGCGTTCGCCCTCAAGGACATCACCGATCCGGTGGCCGTCCTCAACGCCTTCGGCGGCATCGCCCTGGTGGGCCTGCTGCTCGTGGTGTTCATCGAATCCGGCGTGCTGTTCCCGGTGCTCCCGGGTGACTCGCTGCTGTTCGTCGCCGGCCTGCTGACCGCGGCCGGGACCGGCACCGCCGTCGGCGAGGCGACGTACACGGGCTCAGCGATGTCGCTGCCGGTGCTGTTGATCGCGACCCCGATCGCGGCGATCCTCGGCTCGCAGGTGGGCTATTTCATCGGCCGGTTCGGCGGCGAGAAGTTCTTCAAGCCCGACGCCCGCTTCCTCAAGACCAAGTACCTCGACGAGTCGCACGAGTTCTTCGAGAAGTACGGCCCCGCCACGCTGATCCTCGCCCGCTTCGTCCCGTTCGTGCGCACCTTCGCGCCGATCGCCGCCGGCGCCGCGAAGATGAGCTACGCCAAGTTCGTCATCTGGAACGCGATCGGCGCCGTGATCTGGGCCGACGGCATCCTCCTGCTGGGCGTGTGGCTCGGCAAGATCGACTGGGTCCGCACCAACATCGACAAGATCTTCATCGGCATCGTGCTGGTCTCCGTGCTGCCCATCGTGTGGGGCGTCGTCAAGAAGTACCTCGCGGGGCGGCGCGCCACCGCCGCCGATACCGGCGCCTAGGCCCCATCCGTGCTCGAATTCGTCCAGACCGCCGGGCCGGTGATGATCTGGCTCGTCGTGGCCGGATTCGTGTTCTGCGAGTGCGCCTTCATCATCGGGCTGTTCCTCCCCGGCGATTCGCTGCTGCTCACCGCCGGCCTGGCCATGGCCACCACCGGCCACTCCGCGATGTCCGTGTGGGGACTCGCGCTGGCGGCCTTCCTCGCGGCGATCGCCGGCAACCACGTGGGCTACGGCATCGGCGTCAAGATGGGCGATCACGTGCTCGCCAAGCAGGACGGCCGCTACCTCAACGCGCACAACCTGCACCGGGTCAAGGAACTGATGGACAAGCACGGCTTCTTCTCCGTGCTCATCGCCCGCTGGATCCCCTGGGTCCGCACGCTGTGCCCGCTGGTCGCCGGCGCGGTCGGCATGGACAAGCGGAAGTTCACCATCGCCTCGGTCCTGGGCTCACTGATCTGGGCGCCGTTCCTGTTGCTCGTGGGCTACTACGCCTCCTCGGCGCTGCAGGACTACAAGTGGATCCTCGACTGGGCGCTGCGCGGCATGATCGTCATGCTCGTCGCCGGCACGATCGTCGGGATCGTCGGCTACCGGCGCGAGATGCGCAAGCCGAACGTCACCGTCGACCTCGACGACTGACATGACCGTCCTGCAGACCCGCGACCTGTCCGTCGCGTACGCCGACCGCACCCTCTTCTCGGGCCTCGACCTCGTGATCGCGCCGGGCGACGTGGTCGGGCTGGTCGGCGCCAACGGCGCCGGGAAGTCGACGCTGCTCAAGCTCCTCGCCGGGGTGGGCGCGGACGGCGGGCCCGACGTCACCGGCACCGTCGACCTCTCCCCCGCCGACGCGGAGGTCGGATACCTGGCGCAGGAGCACGAGCGCCGGCCCGGCGAGACCGTCGCACAGTTCGTCGCGCGACGGACCGGCGTCGCGGCGGCGCAGGAGGCGATGGACGCGGCCGCGCTCGCCCTCGGCGACGATCCCGACACCGACCTCTACACTCCCGCGCTGGACCGGTGGCTCGCCCTCGGCGGCGCCGACCTGGAGCAACGCCTGGAGGCGATCCTGTCCGACGTGGGGCTGGACAGCCCGGACGCGGCGATGACGGGTCTGTCCGGCGGGCAAGCCGCCCGCGCGGGCCTCGCGGCGGTGCTGGCCTCGCGGTACGACGTACTGCTGCTCGACGAGCCCACCAACGACCTGGACCTCGCCGGCCTGGAGCTGTTGGAGCGCTTCGTCGCGGAGGCGGCGACCGCGATCGTCGTGGTCTCGCACGACCGCGAGTTCCTGGCCCGGACGGTGACCACGGTCGTGGAACTGGACCTCGCGCAGCAGCAGATCGGCGTCTACGGCGGCGGTTACGAGGCGTACCTGACCGAGCGCGAGGTCGCGCGGCGGCACGCGCGCGAGGAGTACGAGGAGTATTCGGGCAAGCTCTCCGACCTGCAGGATCGCGCGCAGATGCAGCGCAACTGGATGGAGCACGGCGTGCGCAACGCGCGCCGCAAGATGAAGAACGGCTCCGATCCCGACAAGGCCGGCCGCAAGGCGCGGCTCGAGTCGACGGAGAAGCAGGCCTCCAAGGCGCGGCAGACCGAGCGCGCGATCGAGCGCCTCGAGGTGGTCGCCGAGCCGCGCAAGGAGTGGGAGCTGCGGATGTCGATCCTCGCGGCGCCCCGCAGCGGGACGGTCGTGGTGACGGCGTCCGGGGCCTCCGTGGCGTATCCCGGCCTGACGGTCGGGCCGGTGACGGTGAGCGTCGAGTACGGCGACCGGATCCTGCTCACCGGCCCGAACGGGGCCGGCAAGTCCACGCTGCTGGGGCTGCTGCTGGGCCGCCTGACGCCCTCCGCCGGATCGGTCGTCCACGGGTCCGGGGTCGAGGTGGGCGAGGTCGATCAGGCCCGCGGCCGCTTCCTGTCCGACGGTCCGCTGCTGGACGCGTTCTGCGCGGAGGTGCCGGAGACGCCGCCCGCCGACGTGCGGACGCTGCTCGCGAAGTTCGGGCTGCGCGGGCACCACGTGCTGCGCCCCGCCTCGTCGCTCTCCCCCGGCGAGCGGACCCGCGCCGCGCTGGCGCTGTTGCAGGCCCGCGGCGTGAACCTGCTGGTCCTCGACGAGCCGACCAACCACCTCGACCTGCCCGCGATCGAGCAGCTGGAGCAGGCCGTCGAGTCCTTCGACGGCACGGTCATCCTGGTCACGCACGACCGCCGGATGCTCGACACCGTCCGCGCGACGCGCCGCTGGCGCATGGCCGACGGTGCCCTGACCGAGGACTGAGTCCGGTCGGCGCCGCTGCGCGCCCTGTTCGTCCGGCGCGCTCTCGGATTCTGTCCGTTGCGGACACGATGTCCGTCGTGGACAGGATTCGAGAGTCACGCCGTCGCTCCCCACGCCCGGTCTCGAGCGATCGATGTGACCTCTTGCACATGTGTATAAGTCGACTTACAGTGAGGGCAGCCCACCGAGGAGACGTCATGCAGAAGATCGACCGCAACCGCGGCCTCAACCCCGAGACCGACTACGTCGAGATCTCGCGCAACCTCGGGACGTACGACTTCCCGTGGGACATCACCCAGGCGCTGAGCTTCGCGCTCTTCCGCACCTACGCCGTGCCCAGCATCGGCCGCCTCCTGGCGGACACGGGCGAGTTCACCGAGCGGGTGCAGAAGCGCTACGACGACACGGCGCTCCTCCTCGAGGTGCCGCTGCTCAAGGGCTTCGCCAGCCCCGAGGGCAAGGCCGCCGTCCGGCGCATCAACCAGATGCACAAGATGTACGACATCTCCGACGACGACATGCGGTACGTGCTGTGCACCTTCGTCGTCGTCCCGATCCGGTGGAACGCCGACTACGGCTGGCGCGCTCTCACCGAGGCGGAGAAGCTCGCGACGGTCCGCTACTACCAGGCCCTCGGCAAGCACATGGCGATCCCGGACATCCCCGCCACGTACGACGAGTTCGCCGACTACATGGACACCTACGAGGCCGAGCACTTCGCCTTCGACGAGGGCGCCCGCCGCGTCGCCGACTCCACCCTCGAGCTGCTCAAGAGCTTCTACCTCGCGCCCGTGCGCCCTGCGATCGGCGTCTTCAGCCGGGCGCTCATGGACCCGCCGCTGCTGGCCGCCTTCCACTACGACGATCCCGGGCCCGTCGTGCGCCGGATCTCCGTCGGCGCGATGAAGCTGCGCGCCCGGCTCCTGGCCGTCCTGCCGTCGCGGCGCACGCCCGCCCTCGTGCGGAACAACCACCGGATCCGCAGCTACCCGAAGGGCTTCCGCACCGAATCGCTGGGCACCTTCGCGCCCGGCTGCCCCGTGCACCGGGCGCCCACGGGCGACGCCCCCAGCCTCGAGGCGTCCTAGGCCTCGCCTCCCGCGCCGCCGTCCGTGCGGGCGCGCAGCTCCGGCAGCGCGTGATGCTGGCCGAGGCGGATCGCCGCCGCGGTACAGCCGAGCGCGGACGCCGCCTCCTCCGCGGACAGCCCCACCGCCACGCGCAGGATGAGGATCTCCCGGTGGCGCGCGGAGAGAAGGGCGACGGGCGAATCCTCCGGCACCCTCTCGCCGGTCACGACGCCCGCCGCGATGCCGTACACGAACGCCGCGAAGGACTCGTCGCGCGGCCGGTAACGCGGGAGGGCCGCCACCACCTCCCCGCACACCGCGTGCGCGAGGTCGTCCGCGCGTCCACCCGAGGCCGACACCCGGGCGCGGCAGTAGCGCACCACCGTCGGGCGGACCGAGTCGAGCACGTCGCGGACCGCGCGCCTGTCGCCGCCCCGCGCGGCCTCCACGGCACCCGCGAGATGCACTCCGCTCCGCTTCATCCTCCCCCGCATCTCCCTCTCGGCTGTGCAACACCTCGACGTGGGTTCCCCCGCGAATGACACTACATTCCTATTCAGACATGTCAATTGTGAAATGTTAGATTTCTCGCTATGAGTCTCCGCTACGCAGCGCTCGGGCTGCTGGCCCAGCAGCCCGGCAGCGGCTACGACCTCCTGCGGCGATTCGACCGGTCGATCGGAAACTTCTGGGTGGCGACGCAGAGCCAGCTCTACTCCGAACTGGGGAAGCTCGAGAGGGACGGGTACATCGAGATCGTCGACACCGGCCCCCGCGCACGGAAGGTGTACTCCGCCACCGCCGCCGGACGGGCCGACCTCGCGGCGTGGCTCGACCAGCCGGTCATCGACACACCGCCCCGCAACACCAAGCTCCTCCGTGCCTTCCTCCTCACCGAGGCCGACGACGCGGTGGCGCGCAGGTTCTTCGACACCGTCATCACCCACGCGCGCACCCGCATCGACGTTCTCACCGCCATCCGCGAGGGGCTGAAGGATCTCGACTACGTGACGCCGTTCGACCGGATCGCCATCGACCACGGCCTACGGCACAACCGCACCGACATCGAATGGGCCACAGCCGCCCTCGCTTATCTCGCGGACCAGGGCGGCACGCCGCCGGCCTAGGGCCCGGCCACCCCGTCGAGCACCTGACGGCGCAGTTCCGGGATCACGACGTCCCACGTCGCGGGCGGCGGAATCTCGTGGCCGGGCCCGCGCAGGGTGAGCAGCCGCGCGCCCGGGATCATCCGTGCCAGGGCCTCGCCGTGCGGCAGCGGGAAGAGCGGGTCGTCGGCGCTGTGGATCACCAGCGTCGGGGCCGCTATCGCCGCGGGATCGACCGGCGGCGCCGGCTCCGCGAGGAAGTGGTTGTTCAGCGACGCCTCCATGGTCCGCGTGCGGCGCACCTCGCGGGTCGCGATGGCCCGCGTCCGCTCCTCGTCGAGGCCGCCCGGGCCCGCGTAGGGCCGCTCGACGTCCACGCGGTAGTCGATGACGGCCGCCTCATCGGACCAGTCGATCTCGGGCGGCGGCTCGGTGAAGGTCGCCGCCACGGCGGGCGTCGGGCCGGGCAGCGGGTCGTGCTCGCCGCCCGCGGGGCTGGATTCGATCAAGGTCAGCGACAGCACCCGCTCGGGTGCGCGGACCGCGAGCGTCTGCCCGATCCCGGCGCCCATGGACATCCCGACGACGTGCGCCGCGTCGACGCCGAGGGCGTCGAGGATCCGCAGCGGATCGGCCGCGAGGTCGGCGCCGGTGTAGCTGGGCGCACCGGGCGGCGACGTCGACGATTCGCCGCTGTCGCGGTGGTCGTAGCGGATCACCCGCAGGTCGTCGCCCGCGAGCCGGGCGCAGAACTCCGGCGTCCACCAGTCCATGGACTGCCCACCGCCGGCGACGAGCAGCACCGCCGGACCGTCGGCGCGCCCCGTCACGTCGACCGCCAGGGCGGCCCCGTCGACCTCGATGACCCGCATGGCGACCTCCTCGGTCCCGGTGCCCGGCTCAGCTCCGTGCGAGCGCGGCCGCGGCCTCCATCGCCATCCAACCACCGACCTGCACGGACAGGTCGCGTTCGGGCGTCTCGCTCGAGCGGACGGTGCCGCCGGTGAAGTACGCGGGCGCATCGGACGTGCCGGGGATGCGGGCGTCGCGGGTCCAGTCGGCGGAGAACAGCACCCGGCCGTCCAGCTCGCGGGTGCCGTGCCAGGCCGCCTCGGCGGAGGCGAAGACGATCTCCGACGCCATCGCGCGCGCGTCCTCGGCGTCCGGACCGCGCAGGGCGCGGGCCGCGACCGCGAGGTACCGGATGAGAATGCCGTTGAACAGGCCGCCGTCGCCCCCGTCCCCGCCGGTGATGACGGCACCGTCGGTCATGTGCTCCGCGACCGCGGCGATGAGGCCCGCGGCGCGAACCGCGTGCGTCGGCGCCAGATCCGAGGAGAGCTCCGCGTCCAGGCCGATCGTGACGCCCTGGTTGTAGGAGTACTTCTCCGGGTAGATCTTCCCGACCTCGGGGCTGTCGTAGTCGCCGTCGACCCCGTCGTTGATGAGGCCCGTCTCCAGGTCGAGCAGCCGCCGGTACAGCCAGTCGGAGGTCTCCTCCGCGCGCTCGAACCGGCCCATCCGCGCCAGGAAGATGCCGGCCGGGCCGTTGGCGGGAGCGTTGAGGAACAGGCCCTTGGTGCGCCAGGTGATGCCGCCGCCGGCGTCGGGCACCCACGCGTCGTACAGGGTGTCGCGCAGCACGCGCAACCGCCGCGCCGAGTTCAATCCCGCGTGCCGCTGCGCCCGCTCCAGCGCGAGCCCCATCCACGCCATGTCGTCGTTGTACGAGTTGGTGACGCGGAACAGGTTCCGCACGCGGTGCCCGCGGGCGATGCGCAGCACCAGTTTCCGGGTCGACGGTGCGCCGTCACGGACGTAGGCGTCCACCGCCACGTCGAGCAGGTGGGCCTGCCACCAGTAGTTCCAGCTGACGAACAGCGAATCACGGCGGGTGGCCGGGTAGGCGGGCGTGCCGAGCAGGGTGCCGGGGATGCCCCACACGGGTTTCAGGTGCCGCTCCACGACCGCGGCCTGCGCCGCGGCCGCGCGCTGATTCCACTCGACCGAACTCATGCTGACATCACATCACGGGTCACCGACGAGTGCACGTCGCCGCAGGTCAGAGCGAGCCACAGGAGTCGGCGTCACCGACGAGTGCACGTCGCCGCAGGTCAGAGCGAGCCACAGGAGTCGACCTCCCCGCCCGACACCATCTGGTCAGACCTGACCAACACACTCGCTGAGTCGGCGCGGCTGCGTCACCAGGCGGCGTCGAGGTCCGCGTGCTCGCGGACCCAGGCGTGCATGGCGATCCCGGCCGCCACGCCGACGTTGATCGAGCGGGTCGAGCCGAACTGGGCGATGGACACCGTCGTACCCGCGACGTGCCGCGCGCCCCCGGAGACGCCCGGCCCCTCCTGCCCGAACAGGAGCAGGCACCGTCGGGGCAGGGAGGCGCGCTCGAGCGGCACGGAGCCCGGCAGGTTGTCGACGGCGACGATCGGCAGGTCGCGCTCGGCGCACCACGCGGCGAGCGCGTCCGTGTCCTCGTGGTGGTGCAGGTGCTGGTAGCGGTCGGTGACCATGGCGCCGCGCCGGTTCCAGCGCCGTCGCCCGACGATGTGCACGGCGCGCGCGCCGAACGCGTTCGCCGTCCGCACGACGGTCCCGATGTTGGCGTCGTGCCCGAGGTTCTCGATGGCCACCTCGAAGGGGTGCCGGCGGGCGTCCAGGTCGGCGACGATCGCCTCGCGCGTCCAGTACCGGTACGCGTCGACGACGTTGCGGCGGTCGCCGTCGGCGAGGAGCTCGGGGTCGTACCGGGAATCGGTCGGAGCCGGGACGCCCGGATTCTCCGTAGCCCACGGACCCAGCCCGACGGTGTGCGGTCCGGGCAGGCCCGTCACCCACTCGGTCGGCCCGAGCTGCTCGTCCGGGCCGCCCTCGGCGTCGGACGAGGAGGTCACAGCCCCAGGTCGGCGAGGCCGAGCACCGAGCGGTACTCGAGGCCCTCGGCGGCGATGACGTCGGCCGCGCCGGTCGCGCGGTCCACGACGGTCGCGACGCCGACGACCTCGGCGCCGATGTCGCGCAGCGCGCGGACGGCGGTGAGCGGCGAGTTGCCGGTCGTGGTGGTGTCCTCGACGACGAGGACGCGCTTGCCGACCACGTCGGGGCCCTCCACCTGGCGCTGCATGCCGTGCGCCTTGGCGGCCTTGCGGACGACGAAGGCGTCGATCGGCCGGCCCGGCGCGTGCATGACGGCGGTGGCGACGGGGTCGGCGCCCAGGGTGAGGCCGCCGACGGCGGTGAAGTCCCAGTCGGCGGTGAGCTCGCGCAGGAGCGCGCCGATCAGCGGGGAGGCCTCGTGGTGCAGGGTCGCGCGGCGCAGGTCGACGTAGTAGTCCGCCTCGCGGCCGCTGGAGAGCGTGACCTTGCCGTGCACGACGGCCAGCGCGCGCACCAGCTCGGCGAGCCGGGCCTTGGCGGCCGGGTCGAGGGGTGCGGTCACCGTCCGGATTCCTTGCCCGAGCGGACGGGGACGGGCTGGCCCGGGTCGCGGGGCCCACCCGAGGTGACGACGCGGGCGTGGCCCTCCGGCGGGAGGACGCGCAGCAGGTCGCCGAAGCGGCGGACGGCCTCGAGCGCCTCGTCGAGGTCCTCGGGGTCCTCCGTGAGGGCCATGGACGCCAGCGCCCACTCGCCCTCGTTCCACAGCGACTCGATGTAGTCGGGCACGTGCTCGGCGAAGGTGATCATGCGACGGTCGGCGACGCGGCGCGCGACCTCGGCGTTGTTCGTGTACAGCACGCGCGGGCCCAGGGCTCCGAGCGGCTCCATGCCGGGCTCGCCCGGGGCGTGCCGGTGCTCGGGCCGCAGGTCGAGCAGCGCGCCCGACGAGGCGCCGCGGCTGACGGCCACGATCGTCGCGGTCTCCTGCAGGTCGAAGACGTAGGCGGCCGCACCGAAGTAGGCGCCGTGGGCCACGTCGACGATCGCGGGATCACCGGGGACCGCCATGCCGCCGCGGTGGAACTCGTCGTGCAGCGACGGGTCGGCAGCGCTGTAGACGAACTCGCGCTGGGCGGCCCAGTCGGCGCGTTCGGAGTTCATGGCGGGCGAGTGGTTGCGCTCATACCAGATGAGCGCGGCGGCCAGCGCCGCGCAGACCACCGCGAGGATCAGGAACACTACGTACGACATCGCCACCTACAGTAGCGCGTCGACCGGGGAGTTCACCCGACAGACGGACTTCCGGCGACCGAGATCTGACCGGCGTAGATCGCGAGCGCCGACTTCCCGTCCGCGCTCACCTGGATCATGACCACGTCGCCGACCTCGAGATCGGACAGCGTGCTGCCGTGCGTCGTGGTCACCTGGGTGGTGGGGCCGGTGCGCAGGACGACGGTGCCGCCGTCGGGCGCCGAACGCACCGTGATCGCCGCGTCGCCGACGGCGGTGATCGCGCCGATGACCTCCCGGCCGGGTGTGATGGCGACGCTCCGCTGGTCGTTGACCGAGACGCCCGCGGACTGGGCCGCGGGGAGCACGCGTCGAGCGCTGCCCAGGTCGGCGGACATGTGCAGCGCGTACGCGATGCCCGCGCCGACGACGCCGATGCCCAGCAGGCACAGCACGACGGCGGGCCAGGGGCCGCGGGAGCGAGCGTCACCACCCACGGCGGCCACCTCCTCGCATAGCGTTCCCGGTCTTCATCGTGCGCCTCGTCGAGCGCGCCCTGCGCGAAACTATTCGTCGTGTCTGAGACGGGCCTGTGAATGTGACGGGCCAATGTCTATGCACCCCGCTAACGTTGTCGGCGTGGGACGACTGTGGCCGCCGCGCGCCCTCACCGACGGTGAGGCGCCGGACGAGCGCTTCACGTTGGCGAACGAACGCACCTTCCTCGCGTGGATCCGCACCTCGCTGGGGCTCGTCGCCGCGGCGGTCGGCCTGGAGGCGTTCGCCCCGCACGTCGTGCCCGGGCCCGTGCGGACGCCGATCGTGGTGGTGCTCCTGCTCGTGGCCGCCGCGCTGGCGGGATACGCGTTCCGGCGGTGGCTGGCCGTCGAGGGCGCGTTACGCACCCGCCGCGAGCTGCGCGGCACCCCGGCGACCCTGGTGCTGGCGGGCCTCATCGTCGTGGCCGCGGTCGCCCTCGCCGTCTCCCTGCTGGTGACGTGAGCGGCGCCGCGGGCGCACCGTCGACCCAGGCGGCGGAGCGGACCCTCCTGGCGCGTGTACGCACCGCCGTCGCGCTGGTGCTGACCTGCGCGATCGTCGCGCGCGCCGCCCTCGACGTGCGGCCCGCCGCGGCGCCGGTGTGCCTCGTCGTGGCAGTTGCCGCCGTCGTGACGCTGCGGACCCGGCCGCCGCTGTCCCACCTCGTCCTCGCCGTCGCGGTGGTCGCGCTGGCGGCGGTAGGCGTCCTCACCGCCGTGCGCTGACGGTTCGCGCAAATCCGTCGACATCGCGCCGCGAATCGGACACCATGGCCCGCGTGAACGACATGACCGGCACCGAACGCACCGCCCGCACCGCCGCCGCCGTCGACGCCGCGACCGGAGCGGCCCGCGAGCTCGGCCTCGCCGTCACGGGCACGACGGTGCTGCACGACCTGTTCTCCGTGGTGGTGCGGCTCGAGCCGGCGCCCGTCGTGGTCCGCATCCCGACGGTGCTCCCGGCGTCCGAGACGGCGGAGAGCGTCGCGCGACGGCAGGCCGACGAGCTGGCCGTCACGGCCTGGCTCGCCGCGCAGGGCGAGCCGGTGTTGCGCCCGTCGCCGCTGGTCCCTGCGGCGCCGGTGCAGCGCGACGGGCTGTCGATGACCTTCTGGGAGTACGTCGAGGAGGATCGCGCCGCCGAGCCGGACTACGCCGCGAACGCGGAGAGCACGGCCCGGCTGCACGCGGTGCTGCGCGACTACCCGGGCGAGCTGGGCTTCCTCGCGACGGCCGACCCGGACGGCGTCGCGGCCCACCTGGATCTGCTCGACGGCCGCCCCGACCTGCTCCCCGCCGCCGACGTCGCCCGCGCCCGCGCCGAGTGGGCCGCGCTCGAGCCGGCCGTCCGCTCCCGCGCCGAGTTCGAAAGCCGCTTCCCCGGCGCGGACCTGCAGCCGATCCACGGGGACTGCCCGCCGGCCAACATGTTCGCCGCGGTCGACGGCCTGCGGTACGCGGACTTCGAGCTGGTCACGCTGGGCCCCGTCGAGTGGGACCTCGCCGCGCTGGGCCCCGACCTGGAGGCCGCCTACGATCGCGGCGCGGCCGCCGCCGGCATCCGCGGGCTGCGCCCGGACGTGCTGGAGTTCGTCAACGCCGTCGGCGTCCTGCGCGCGATCACCACGCTGGCGCTGGTCCCGCAGCTGCCGGAACTCGCGCAGTACCTCCAGCCCGTCGTCGAGCAGTGGCGATCGGCGGACGCCTAGGCGGCGTCGCGGACCCGGATCCCGACGGTGCCGTCCGCGCCCCGGCGGAGCTTGGAACCGGTGACGGTGAGCCAGCCGAGCACGCCGTACTTCTTCGCGATCTTCGACCCGGCCTCACCGCCGTCGACGACCTCGCCCGTGCCCGCGACCTCGGGGCCGGTGGTCTTCTTGCCGCGGGCGTCGCAGGCCTGGACCAGCACCGACGGGTTGCGCCGCAGTCGCTTGACCTTCCAGGAGTCGGCGACGGTCCACACCACGAGGTCGGCGCCGTCCCGCACCGCCCAGATCGGGGTCGCGACGGGCGTGCCGTCCTTGCGGAAGGTGGTCAGCAGGACGTACTTGGCGTCGGCGACGTCAGCGACGGTGGTCATAGCCCCAGCGTAACCGGGTAGGACGCGGGCACGCTGCGGGCGATCCAGCCCGCGATGGCGGCGCTGACCTCGGCGGGCTTCTCCTCCCCCATCCAGTGCCCGGAGTCGACGATCACCTCGGTGAGGTCGGTGCACGCGGCGCGCATCGGGTCGGCGAGGCGCGTCCCGACGGTGTCGAGGGTCGCGTCGTAGCGGCCGTGCAGGAACAGGGCGGGCTTGTCGATCCGTCCGCCGTCGAGTTCGGTCGCGGCGTAGGCCATGTCCGCCGGGGTGTTGACGTACCAGGAGTTCGGGCCGGCCATGCCGTTGCGCTCGAACGCGGCGACGTAGACCGCGTGGTCCTCGGGGGTGAGCACCGCCGGGTCGAGCGGCAGCTGCGGCACGGGGCCGCCGCCGAACCAGCCGCCGTTCCGGGTGACCAGGGCGGTGGGCGCCGGGCCGTCGAGGTGCCGCGGGTCGCCGCTGCGGAAGAGCGCGGCGACGAGGCCGGGCAGGTCGCTCTCGAACTGGGCCGTCGCCTCGTCGAACGACTTGAGGTAGTGCACCTGGTAATCCCACTGGCCGTACGGGTACTCGTCGGCGGGGTACTTCTCGCGGTCGATGAGGTCGAACGGCGAGGGCCCGCTCGACGGGAAGTGCGGCACGTTGAGCGAGGCCACGGCCTCGACCACCTGCGGATGGTGGGTGGCGATGTTCCACACGACGGGTCCGCCCCAGTCGTGGCCGATCCACACCGCGGAGTCGCGGCCGAGCGCGGCGAGCAGCTCCAGCATGTCGGTGACCGCCTCCTCGCGCCGGTAGGCGTCCTTCTCGGAGTGCACCGTCGATTGGCCGTAGCCGCGCATGTCGGGCGCGACGCACCGGAAGCCGAGGGCGCCGAGCGCCCGCAGCTGGTGCCGCCAGGTATAGCCGAGCTCGGGCCAGCCGTGCACGAAGACCAGCAGCGGACCGTCGACCGGCCCGGACGCGAGGTAGGCGGTGGTGTGGCGCTCGGTCCGGACGACGTGCGGCGAGAGGGTCATGCCTCCACCCTGACACGCGGCGCGATCCCTTGCCCGCGCGCGGTCCACGGCCCAGTATCGAAGGCATGCCCCACGTGATCGTCCAGAACTGCTGCAACGACGCGTCGTGCGTCCCGGAGTGCCCCGTCGACTGCATCCACCCCACGCCCGACGAGCCCGACTACGCCACCGCCGAGATGCTCTACATCGACCCGGACGTGTGCATCGACTGCGGCGCCTGCATCGACGCCTGCCCCGTCTCGGCGATCACCACCGACTACGAGCTCAGCACGGAGATGGCCCCGTTCGAGACGATGAACGCGGACTACTACGAGGCTGTGGGCTCCTCCGCGGACCGCGATCACCCGTTCACCGACCCGCGGATCGGCCGCAAGCGCCCGGCGTCCGACGCCGAGACGCTGAGCGTCGCCGTCGTGGGTGCCGGGGCCGCGGGGCACTACGTGGTGAGCGAGCTGCAGCACCGCATCGACGTCCGCGCGACGATCGACGTCTACGAGCGGCTCCCCGAGACGGGCGGGCTGGTGCGTTTCGGCGTGGCCCCCGACCACGCCGACACCAAGAAGGTGCAGGAGCAGTTCGCGAAGTCGCGCGCGCAGGCGGGCGTGACGACGCATCTGGGCGTGCGGATCGGCGAGGACGTGACGGCGGACGAGTTGTCCCGCACGCATCACGCGGTGGTGTACGCGGTGGGCTCGCTGCACGGCCGCGACCTGGGCCTGCCCGGCGCCGACCTGCCCGGCGTCACCGCCGCCGCGGACTTCGTGGCCTGGTACAACGGCCACCCCGACTTCGCCGGGCTCGCCCCCGATCTCACGCACGAGCGGGTCGTGGTGCTGGGCAACGGCAACGTCGCGCTCGACGTCGCGCGGATCCTCACCGCCGACCCCGCGACGTTCGAGGGCACCGACATGACCGAGGAGGCCCTGGCCGCGCTCCGGGATTCGCGGGTGCGGGAGGTCGTGATCCTCGCCCGACGGGGCCCGGGGCACGCCGCCTTCACCGCGCCGGAGCTGGTGGGCTTGGCCCGCGCGGTGCCCGTAGTGGTCGAGCCCGCTGATCTGGAGGACGCCGGCGACGAGCCCGCCGACGAGCAGTCCCGCTTCTACCGCGCCCAGAAACTCGCCCTGCTGCAGGCGCTTCCGGCGGCGGACTCCGCCCCGGACGGCCGGCGGGTGGTGCTGCGGTTCGGCACGCCGCCCACCGCCGTCGCCGCGTCCGACGGCGGGCTCACCGTCGCCTTCGACGACCACGGCGCTCCGTCGGAGCTGGCGTGCGGCCTGGTCCTGCCGTCGATCGGGCTCCGCGGGACGTCGGTCCCGGGCGTGCCCTACGACGAGGCCACCGGCACCATTCCCAACGCCGACGGGCGCGTCCTCGGGCCCGACGGTGCCGCCCTCCCCGGCGTGTACGTGGCCGGCTGGTGCAAGCGCGGCCCGACGGGGGTCATCGGCACCAACCGGTTCGACGCCCGCGGCACCGTCGACGCCCTGGTCGCCGACTTCCACGCCGGCGCGCTCGCGGGCCCGCCCGCGTAGACGCGAGACGCCGAAGGGCGGGCGCGACCAGATCGGTCGCGCCCGCCCTTCGTGTCGTATCAGCCGACGATGAGCCGGTCGCCGTCCTCGCTGACGGTGACCTTCACCGTGTCGCCGTCGCGGACGTCGCCCGCGAGCAGCGCCTTGGCGAGCTGGTCGCCGATGGCCTGCTGTACCAGGCGGCGCAGCGGCCGAGCGCCGTAGAGCGGGTCGAAACCGCGCTCCGCGAGCCAGCCCTTGGCCTCGTCGGAGACCTCGAGCTCCAGCCGGCGCTGCGACAGCCGCTTGCGCAGCTGGTCCAGCTGGATGTCGACGATGCCGGTCAGCTGGTCCGAGCTCAGTGAGTCGAAGATCAGCACGTCGTCGAGCCGGTTGATGAACTCCGGCTTGAACTTCGCACGCACCGCGGCCATCACCTGCTCGGGCGTGCCGCCCGCGCCGAGGTTCGACGTGAGGATCAGGATCGTGTTGCGGAAGTCGACGGTGCGGCCCTGACCGTCGGTGAGCCGGCCCTCGTCGAGCACCTGCAGCAGCACGTCGAAGACATCCGGGTGCGCCTTCTCGACCTCGTCGAACAGCACCACCGTGTAGGGGCGGCGCCGGACGGCCTCGGTCAGCTGGCCGCCGGCCTCGTAGCCGACGTACCCGGGAGGGGCGCCGACGAGCCGTGCGACGGAGTGCTTCTCGCCGTACTCGGACATGTCGATGCGCACCATGGCGCGCTCGTCGTCGAAGAGGAACTCCGCGAGCCCCTTGGCCAGCTCCGTCTTGCCCACACCGGTGGGGCCGAGGAACAGGAACGAGCCGGTGGGCCGGTTCGGGTCCGCGACGCCGGCGCGGGTGCGGCGCACCGCATCCGAGACCGCGGTGACCGCGGCCTCCTGGCCGATCACGCGCTTGCCGATCTCCGACTCCATGCGCAGCAGCTTCGCCGTCTCGCCCTCGAGCATGCGGCCGGCGGGGACGCCGGTCCAGGCGGAGACCACGTCGGCCACGTCGTCGGGGCCGACCTCCTCCTTGAGCATGACGTCGCCGTCGGAGGCGGCACCCGAGGAGGCGACCGCCTCGTCGAGCTGCTTCTCCAGCGCGGGGATCTGGCCGTAGCGCAGCTCCGCGGCGCGGCCGAGGTCGCCGTCGCGCTCGGCGCGCTCCGACTCGCCCTTCAGCGTCTCGAGCTGCTCCTTGAGGGAGCGCACCGAATCGATGGCGCCCTTCTCGTTCTGCCAGCGGGAGGTGAGCTGGGCCAGCTTCTCCTTGTGATCGGCGAGCTCGCCGCGCAGCTTCCCCAGCCGGTCGACGGACGCGGCGTCCGTCTCCTTCGACAGCGCCATCTCCTCGATCTCGAGGCGGCGGACCAGCCGCTCCTCGGCGTCGATCTCCTCGGGACGCGAGTCGATCTCCATCCGCAGGCGCGAGGCGGCCTCGTCGACGAGGTCGATCGCCTTGTCGGGCAGGAACCGCGACGTGATGTAGCGATCGGAGAGGGACGCTGCGGCGACCAGCGCGGAGTCGGTGATGCGCACGCCGTGGTGCACCTCGTACCGCTCCTTGAGGCCACGCAGGATGCCGACGGTGTCCTCCACCGACGGCTCCCCGACCAGCACCTGCTGGAACCGGCGCTCGAGCGCGGCGTCCTTCTCGATGTACTGGCGGTACTCGTCGAGCGTGGTTGCGCCGACGAGCCGCAGCTCGCCGCGGGCCAGCATCGGCTTGATCATGTTGCCCGCGTCCATGGCGGAGTCGCCGGTGGCGCCGGCGCCCACGATGGTGTGCAGCTCGTCGATGAAGGTGATGATCTGGCCGGAGCTGGCCTTGATCTCGTCGAGGACGGCCTTGAGCCGCTCCTCGAACTCGCCGCGGTACTTCGCCCCCGCGACCATCGATCCGAGGTCGAGGGAGATCACCGTCTTACCGCGCAGCGACTCGGGCACGTCGCCCGTGACCACGCGCTGGGCCAGACCCTCGACGATGGCGGTCTTGCCGACGCCGGGCTCGCCGATGAGCACCGGGTTGTTCTTCGTGCGGCGGGACAGCACCTGTACGACGCGGCGGATCTCGTTGTCGCGCCCGATGACCGGGTCGAGCTTGCCCTCGCGGGCCCGCGCGGTGAGGTCGGTCGAGTACTTCTCGAGCGCCTGGTACTGGCCCTCGGGATCCTGCGAGGTGACCTTCGCGCTGCCGCGGACGGCTGTGAAGGCCTCGCGGATCTCCTGCGGCGTGGCGCCGGCGGAGGTGAGGACCTGCGCGGCCTCACCGCCCGCCTCGGCGAGCCCGTACAGGACGTGCTCGGTGGAGACGAACTGATCGCCCATCTCGGTCGCGAGCTTCTGCGCGGCGCTGATCGACGCGATCGACTCGCGGCTGAGCTGCGGCGTGGTGGTGGAACCGCTGGCCTTCGGCTTGCGGTCGACGATCTCCTGCGCGCGATTGCGCACGGTGACGGGATCCACGCCCACCGCCTTGAGCAGCGGCGCGGCGATCCCGTCGGTCTGGTCGAGCAGCGCCACCAGCAGGTGCGCCGGAGAGATCTCCGGGTTCCCCGCGGCGGACGCCGCCTGCAGAGCCGAGGTCAGCGCGGCCTGCGTCTTGGTGGTGGGCTGGAACGAATCCACGTACTTCCTCCTGGGTCGTCTCGAACAACTGTCGTGCACCCTGAGCCTTCTCCGCTCAAGTATGCCTTCTGTTGTCCTCAACGCGCAGAACCTTGAGTCTGTTCCGCTCAACTCATGGATTCCGCGTGACCCATGCCACACTGCGCCGGCGGCGACGCGACGAGGTTCGACGGCGCGCTGCGCCGCCCGTCGCGACGATCAGGCCAGGGCGGCGACGCGCTCCGCGAGCTTCTGGTGGGCGGCGGCGTCGGGGTGGCCGTCGCTGCTGGTGCCGTAGACCCAGCCCTCGCTGAGCGGGGAGATGACGGACACCGAGGGGTCGACGGCGCGGGCGGCGCCCACGATGGCGGCCTCGGTGGCGCGGGCGTTCGGGCCGCTGCCGTGCACCGACGGGAAGACCGTGATCAGCGCGACCTTGGCCTTCGGCGCCTGCGAGCGCACCGTCGCGATCACCTGCCGCACCTGGCCGTCGATCGCGGACGTCGAGGCGCCCACATCGTTGGAGCCGGCCTGCACCACGACCAGGGCCGGGTCACGCTCCGCGATCTTCGCGGCCCGGGTCAGCCCGGCGATGGCGCCGTCGTTGTAGCCCGCGCCGCTGCGGGCACTGAGATACACCGACCGCCCGGCGATGGCGCTGATCATCCGCGGATACGCGACGACGCCCTCGACCTCGTAGCCGGTGGAGATCGACGCACCGATCACGACGATGGGCCGGGAATCCGCGGTGCGCACGACGGTGCCCGGGTCAGCGGCGACGACGCCGGCGGACGCTCCGCCCACCGACGCGATCACCACGGCTCCGATTCCGACCATTGCACCGAAACGCGACACGCTCATGCCGACATCTTGACACAACAGCTGTCACATGCATAACTTCCGCGACTTTCTTCACACAAATACCGTGCGCACCACAACACCGCGGGCCGGACCGGCGGGACTTCTCACGATGTCGAGTTCTCGTGCCTCGGACGTGCGTCAGCGCACCTCGGACGCCGCAGACGTCGAATTCGTGAGCCGCGTCAGACCAGGCCGGAGACGCGCTCGGCGATCCGCTCGTGCGCGGCGGAACCGGGGTGGCCGTCCTCGGCGGAGCGGTAGGTCCACCCCTCGCTGAGCGGGGAGATCACGACGACGCTCGGATCGACGGACCGCGCCGCACCGATGATCGCGGCGTCCGTGGTGCGGGCCGCGGCGCCGCGGTGGATCGACGGGAACACCGTGACCACGGCGATCTTCGCGCCGGGCGCCTGCTGACGGACGGTCGACACGACCTGGCGCACCTGGCCCGCGACCAGCGCCGGCGGCGCACCGACGTCGTTGGTGCCGGCCTGCAGTACGACCAGCGACGGGTTCTGGGCGGGCAGGTTCGCGGCGCGGGTGAGGCGCGCGATCGAACCGTCGGCGTAGCCGGCACCCACCCGCGAGCTGACCCGCACCGGATGCCCCGACAGCGCGGCGACCCGGCTCGGGTACGCCTGCGAGGCCGACACCTCCTTGCCCGACGAGACGGAGGCGCCGATCACGACGACCGAACCGCGGTCGGTGGAGCCGCCCCGCTGGGCAGCGACGGGCTTCCGAGCAGCGGGCTTCGCGGCGGGCTTCGCCGCCAGCGCCTTCCCGGCGACGGGCTTGGCCACGGGGTTCGCGGCCACCGCCTTGGTCACGGACTTCGCGGCGACGGGCTGCACGGCGGGCTTGGGCACGACGACCGGCTTCACGCGCTGCGCCGCGGAGGAGGAGGGGGCGTCGGCGACCGGCCCGGTGTCGGCGGAAGCGGCTCCGGCGGCGATCGGCGCGAGCGCGATGCCCGCTCCGAACGCGATCCCGTATCCGATGCGGCGCACACGGCGGCTGACTCGCACAGCGATCATGGCGGTGGAACCCTCTCTTCGAGCTCGTCGATCCCCTCGGCACGATGTGCGCGCCCGGGAGAAAGATACTCGACGGAAGGGATCGGCGCCGCACCGGGCGCGCCGTGCGCGTGACGATGTGACTGTCGCAAAGCCGCAGGTAGGATGGGCCCGTCAACGCAGGGTTCGGAAGGCAGGAGCGGAGCGGCAGTGGGTGCGCATGCACGGCACGGTCTCGCGCAGATCGCGGCCGATATCCGGCCGGTGGCGGATGAGTTCACCAAGGGCCTGTTCGCGCGGCTCTTCGCCATGGACCCGTCGCTGCGCGACCTCTTCCCCGCCAACATGACGGGGCACCGCGCGACGTTCCTGCGCGTCCTCGATCACGTCTTCACCACGATCCCGAAGACCGACGGGCACGACGAGCTCATCGAGTTCCTCGCCCAGCTCGGCCGCGATCACCGCAAGTACGGCCTCACCGAGGCGCACTACGCGACGATGTCGGCGGCGCTCATCGCCGAGGTCCACGCCGTCTACACGCCGCACGGCGGGCTCGACGAGGAGGACGCCGCGGTGCTCGAGCAGGGCGTCCAACTGCTCACCGGCGTGATGCGCGGCGGCGCGCACTCGGACCCGACGCCCGCCCGCCGCACCGCCCGCGTGGTCGACGTCCTGCGGCCGCACCCCGGGCTGTCGGTGGTGCGGCTCGTCGCCGACGAGCCGCTGCTCTTCCGGCCCGGCCAGTACGTCGAGACCCAGATCCCGCAGGTGCCGCGCGTGTGGCGCCCCCTGTCGCTGGCGATGCCGCCGAACACGCAGGGGCAGCTGGAGTTCCACATCCGCGCCGTCCCCGGCGGCTACCTGTCCAGCACCGTCTTCGGCGAGAGCCGCCCCGGCGACGTGTGGCAGTTCGGGCAGGTCCACGGGCTCCTCCGGCCCGACGGTGACCGCCCCGTCACGATGATCGCCGGGGGCACCGGCCTCGCGCCGATGAAGTCGATCCTGCTGGCGATGTCGATGAACGCCGACAACCCCGACGTGCATCTCCTGGTGGGGACGCGATCGCCGGGGTTGCTGTACGACTCGGAGGCGCTGGCACCGCTGGCGGCCACGAATCCGTGGCTCAAGGTGACGCAGGTGACGGACGCGCGGCGGGATCCGTGGTGGCTCAAGCATCCCGCCACCGCGTACCGCGCCCTGCCGCTGCGGCACGGCTCGCTGGTCGACGCGATGGACGGCCTGGACCTCACCGGACACCGGGTGCTCATCGCCGGCCCGAAGGGCCTGCTGCGCGCCGCGAGCGAGAAGGCGGTGGCGCGGGGCGCCGCGCCCGAGGACGTGGTCCACGACCCGCTGTGAGCGGTACCGCACCCGCGCCGCTCAGGACGTGCGCCGGCTCAGGACGCGCGACGGCCCCGGGGTCGTCGGACTCCCGGGGCCGTGGCACGGCGATCGCCTCAGCTCTGGCGGCGGCTCCGCGGTTGCCGGACTCCCGGGGCAGCGGACAGGGCCGCCCTTAGCCGCCGCGGCGGCTCCGCGGCTGCCACACCACCATGGCGCTGGATTTCGGCACGTGCACGAGTTCGCCTCCGCGGCGGACGTTCTCGACCTGCGCCGCGAGTTCCTCGACCCGCCGCTGCAGGGCGTCGACCTGGTTGGTGAGGTCGATGATCCGCTTGATCCCGGCGAGGTTCACGCCCTCGTCCTGCGAGAGCCGCTGCACCTCCCGGAGCAGGTCGACGTCGCGGGAGGAGTAGCGCCGGCCCCCGCCCGCCGACCGCTCGGGCGTCACGAGCCCGAGGCGGTCGTACGTGCGGAGGGTCTGCGCGTGCATCCCCGCGAGCTGCGCAGCCACCGAGATCATGAACACGTGGGCGTCCGGATCGTCGGGGAACTGCTGGTCGACGTTCATCACTACGCCCCCGTGGTGCTTCCGGCGCCGGCCCATCCGCCCCGCGGGTCGAAGCCCCCGGCGCGTTCGGCCTCGACGTAGTCGCGCAGCGCCTGCTGCGCCCGCTCGTTCAGCGACGGGGGCACCGCGACCTGCACCTTGACGAGCAGGTCGCCGTGGCCGCCGGCCCGCTTCGGCACGCCACGACCGCGCACCCGGAGGGTGCGACCGTCGGTGGTGCCGGCCGGGATCTTCACGCCCACCGGCTGTTCCAGCGTGGGGACGGTGACGGTGGCGCCCAGTGCCAGTTCCGCGAAGCTCACGGGCAGGGTGACGAGCAGGTCGTCGCCGTTGCGGGTGAAGACGTCGTCGGCGCTGACGTGGACCGTGACGAACAGGTCGCCCGAGGGCGCCCCGCGCATACCGGCCTGGCCTTGACCTGCCAGTCGGATGCGCTGGCCGTCCTTCACGCCGGCGGGGATCTTCACGTTCACCGTGCGGGTGCGCACGGTGACGCCGGTGCCGTTGCAGTCCGTGCAAGGATCGTCGATCACCGAGCCGGTGCCGCGGCAGTCCGGGCACGGCTCGGAGAAACTGAACGCCCCCTGGTTCCGGCTCACGAGTCCGGATCCGTTGCAGGACTGGCACACCCGCGGGCTGGTGCCCGGCTTGGCGCCGGACCCGTGGCAGGTGGTGCACGGCGACGGCGAGGTCAGCGTGATCGGCGTGGTGACGCCCAGCGTCGCGTCCCGGAAGCCCAGCGTCAGCTCGGATTCCAGGTCGCTGCCCCGACGGGGCCGCGTGGGCTGCGGGCCGGGCGCCTGCCCGGCACCGCCGCCGCGGTTGAACAGGCCCTCGAAGATGTCCCCGAAGCCGCCCCCGCCGTTGCCGGAGGCGGCACCGTCGAAGATGTCCGAGAACGAGAACCCGCCCGCGCTGCCGCCGGTGTTGCCGAAGCCGCCGGAGCCGAAACCGCCACCGCCGCCGTAGCCGCCCGCGCCGCCGGAGCCGAAGCGACCGGCGCCGAACAGGCGCCGCGTCTCGTCGTACTCCTTGCGCTTGGCCGGATCGGAGAGCACGGCGTGCGCCTCGGAGACCCGCTTGAACCGCTCCTCGGCCTGCGTGTTGCCCGGATTCGCGTCCGGGTGCAGCTCGCGGGCCAGCTTGCGGTAGGCCTTCTTGATCTCGTCGGCACTCGCGCTGGAGCTGACGCCCAGCTCCTTGTAGAAGTCCTGCTCAACCCATTCCCTCTGTGCCACTGGGCATCACCTCCTTTATTGCTCGTCCTGGCTCGGGGCCTCCGCCGGACGGTCGACCACTGCGACCATCGCGTTACGGATCACCTTGCCATCGATCTGATATCCCTGGCGCAGGACCGCTCCCACAACGGGATCGGCACCGTCGCCCTCGTGCTGCACGGCCTCGTGAATGGCGGGGTCGAACTCGTCGCCCTCCACGCCGAACGACTCGAGACCCAGGGTCTTGAGCACGCCGTCGAGCTTGTCGGACACGGACTTCAGCGGCCCGGCCTCGAGATCGCCGTGGTTGCGCGCCCGCTCGAGGTCGTCCAGGACCACGAGCAGCTCGCCGACCACGAAGGCCTTGCCCGCGGCGCGGGCGTCCACCACGTCGCGCGCGGTGCGCTTGCGGTAGTTGGCGTACTCGGCGGTCACGCGCTGCAGATCGGCGGTGAGTTCCGCCTCCTTGTCGGGCGCGGCCTCCTCCACGATCTCGGCGTCGGCCGGGGCCGCGGCGGATTCCTCCGCCGCGACCTCCGCCTCCGGGGTCACCTCATCCGGTTCCACCGGATTCTCGGGACTCGTCATTACTTGGCGTCCTTCGGGTCCTCATCGACGACCTCGGCGTCCACGACGCCGTCGTCCTGCTGGGCGCCGGCGTCGGCACCGTCGGCCTGCGCCTCAGCGGCACCGGCCTGCGCGTACAGCGCCTGGCCCAGCTCCTGCGACTCGGTGGAGAGCTTCTCGACCGCGGCCTTCACGGCGGCGATGTCGGTGCCCTGGAGCGCCTCGTTCGCCTCCTTGATGGCGGCCTCGACCTTCTCCTTGTTCTCGGCCGGGACCTTGTCCTCGTTCTCCTTGAGGAACTTCTCGGTCTGGTTGACCAGCGACTCCGCCTGGTTGCGGGTCTCCGCCTCCTCGCGACGAGCCTTGTCCTCCTGGGCGTGCGCCTCGGCGTCCTTGATCATCCGGTCGATCTCCTCCTGCGACAGGCCGCTGCCGTCGGAGATCTTGATGGTGTTCTCCTTGCCGGTGCCCTTGTCCTTCGCGGTCACGTGCACGATGCCGTTGGCATCGATGTCGAAGGTGACCTCGATCTGGGGCACGCCGCGCGGCGCCGGCGCGATGCCGGTGAGCTCGAAGCTGCCGAGCAGCTTGTTGTGCGCGGCGATCTCACGCTCGCCCTGGAAGACCTGGATCTGCACGGACGGCTGGTTGTCGTCGGCCGTGGTGAAGGTCTCGGACCGCTTGGTGGGGATCGTGGTGTTGCGCTCGATGAGCTTGGTCATCACGCCGCCCTTGGTCTCGATGCCGAGGGACAGCGGGGTGACGTCGAGGAGCAGCACGTCCTTGACCTCGCCACGCAGAACGCCGGCCTGCAGGGCGGCGCCGACGGCGACGACCTCGTCCGGGTTGACGCCCTTGTTGGGCTCCTGGCCCCCGGTGAGCTCCTTGACCAGCTCGGTCACGGCGGGCATACGGGTGGAACCACCGACGAGCACGACGTGGTCGATGTCGCCCACGGCGATGCCGGCGTCCTTGATGACCGCCTGGAAGGGCTTGCGGGTGCGCTCGAGCAGATCGTTGGTGATCTTCTGGAACTCGCTGCGCGAGAGGTTCTCGTCGAGGAAGAGCGGGTTCTTGTCCGCGTCCACCGTGATGTACGGCAGGTTGATGGACGTGCTCTGGCCCGAGCTCAGCTCGATCTTCGCCTTCTCAGCGGCCTCGCGCAGACGCTGCATGGCCATCTTGTCCTTGGTCAGGTCGATGCCGTGCTGCGCCTTGAACTTCTCGACGAGCCAGTCGACGATGCGCTGATCCCAGTCGTCACCACCGAGGTTGTTGTCGCCCGAGGTCGCGCGGACCTCGACGACGCCGTCGCCGATCTCCAGCAGCGAGACGTCGAAGGTGCCGCCACCGAGGTCGAAGACCAGGATGGTCTGCTCCTTCTCACCCTTGTCCAGGCCGTACGCGAGCGCGGCGGCGGTGGGCTCGTTGACGATGCGGAGCACGTTCAGGCCCGCGATCTGGCCGGCCTCCTTGGTGGCCTGGCGCTGCGCGTCGTTGAAGTACGCGGGCACCGTGACGACGGCGTCGGTGACGTCCTCGCCCAGGTACGCCTCGGCGTCGCGCTTGAGCTTCATCAGCGTGCGGGCGCTGATCTCCTGGCTGGTGTAGTCCTTGTCGTCGATCTTCTGCGACCAGTCGGTACCGATGTGGCGCTTGACCGAGCGGATGGTGCGGTCGACGTTCGTGACGGCCTGGTTCTTGGCGGGCTGACCCACCAGGACCTCACCGTTGCGCGCGAAGGCGACCACCGAGGGGGTGGTCCGCGAGCCCTCGGCGTTCGCGATCACGACCGGGTCGCCGCCCTCGAGGACAGCGACGCACGAGTTGGTGGTGCCGAGGTCGATGCCTACTGCACGTCCCATATTGATTTGCCTCCTGATAGTTCTGCTACAGATCCAGACTTCAGCGCCCCCGGCTCAAGGGGCGAACACTTCAGTTCTACCCCATTGAGCGGAGCACGCTCAAGTAGTACGTCATGTCCAACGGACGGTCGGACGGGAATGTTCCCGATTTCCGGAAAAAGTTGAGCGCGGGTCGCTCAAGGCGCGTTCTCCCAGGTCGCGCAGTCCGACGGTGTCGCGCTCTCACGGGGAATCCCCGGGGTCGACTGGGTAGTTCCACGGATCCGCAGGGCGCCGGCATCGAGTGGACTGGATGCATGACGAACACGGTCTGCACCGAACACCGCGACGCACTGCGCACCCGTATCGGCCGCGCTGCGCTCGTCGCCTGCGGCGGGACGTACGTGTGTTTCCTCCTGCTCGTCGCCGCGATGCTCAGCGACAGCCTTGCGAACTTCGACGAGTTGTTGGGCGCTGCCGCCATCGCGGCGCTCACGACTCCGTTCCTCGCCGCGATCGGCAGCATCTGGGGCCGCGGCCCGTGCCGGATCGCCTGCACCACCGTCCTCGCCATGACCGGCCCCGTCGTCGCGACCCTCCTCCTCACCGTGCTCGCGGCCGCGTCGAACTGACCGCGGCCGAGCACGCGCGGGCACGCCGGGCATGAGGCTCGTCCCCCGCGCCGCACCGAATCCCCTCGGATCCGTTCACTCCCCCACGAGAAGCCGCTCCCCTGATGAGGGAGCGGCCGTCCCCCGCGCGGCGCCGATTCCCCCACGCAACGCCAAGCTCTCCCCCACCCGACGCCGGCTCCCCCACGCAACACCGAGCGGGCGGGCCGCCGAAGCGACCCGCCCGCACCGTCGAACCCGCTACGCGGCGACCTGAGCGCCCTCCGACACCGGCTCCAGGGCCAGCGCGACGATCTCGGCGACGTCGACCATCGGCTTCACGTCCAGGGCATCGAGGACCTCGGCCGGGACGTCGTCCAGGTCGGGCTCGTTGCGCTGCGGGACGAAGACGGTCTTCAGGCCGTTGCGCTGCGCGGCCAGCAGCTTCTGCTTGACGCCGCCGATGGGCAGCACCCGGCCGTTCAGCGTGACCTCGCCGGTCATGCCGACATCGCTGCGCACGCGCCGCCCCGTCAGCATCGAGACCAGCGCGGTGACCATCGTGACGCCCGCCGACGGCCCGTCCTTCGGGACGGCGCCGGCCGGGAAGTGGATGTGCACCGTGCCGTTCAGCGCGTCCGGCGCGATGCCGAACTCGGCGGCGTGCGCCTGCACGTACGACAGCGCGATCTGCGCCGACTCCTTCATCACGTCGCCCAGCTGGCCCGTCAGCTTCAGCTCGGGGCCGGAATCGCCGGGCGTGTGCAGCGCCTCGATGAACAGGACGTCGCCGCCCATGCCCGTCACGGCGAGCCCGGTCGCGACGCCCGGCACCTCGGTGCGCTCGGCCGTCTCCGGAGTGAACCGGGGCCGGCCGAGGTAGCCCTTGAGGTCCCCGACGTCGACGACGGTGCGCTCGCCCTCCGACGAGGAGGACTGCTCCACCGCGACCTTGCGCAGCGCCTTGGCGAGCAGCCGCTCGAACTGCCGCACGCCCGGCTCCCGGGTGTAGTTCGCGGCGATCTCGCGGAGCGCGTCGTCGGTGACGGTCACCTCGTCGGCGGTCAGTGCCGCCCGCTCGAGCTGCCGCGGCACCAGGTAGTCGCGGGCGATCGCGACCTTGTCGTCCTCGGTGTAGCCGTCGAGGGTGACGAGCTCCATGCGGTCGAGCAGCGCCGACGGGATGTTCTCCACCACGTTGGCCGTCGCGAGGAAGACCACGTCGGACAGGTCCAGGTCGAGGTCGAGGTAGTGATCGCGGAAGGTGTGGTTCTGCGCGGGATCGAGCACCTCGAGCAGCGCCGCCGCGGGGTCGCCGCGGTAGTCGGAGCCCACCTTGTCGATCTCGTCGAGCAGCACCACCGGGTTCATCGACCCGGCCTCGCCGATCGCGCGCACGATCCGGCCGGGCAGCGCGCCGACGTAGGTGCGACGGTGCCCGCGGATCTCCGCCTCGTCGCGCACGCCACCGAGGGCCACGCGGACGAACTTCCGCCCGAGCGCCCGGGCGACCGACTCGCCGAGGGAGGTCTTGCCGACGCCGGGAGGCCCGGCGAGCACCATGACGGCGCCCGAGCCGCGGCCGCCGACCAGCGACATGCCGCGCTGCGACCGGCGCGACCGCACGGCCAGGTACTCGACGATGCGGTCCTTCACATCGTCGAGCCCGTGGTGGTCGGCGTCGAGGATCGCCCGCGCGCCCGCCAGGTCGTCGGAGTCCTCGGTGGTGACGTTCCACGGCAGGTCGAGGACGGTGTCGAGCCAGGTGCGGATCCAGCCCGCCTCGGGGCTCTGGTCGGTGCCGCGCTCCAGCTTGCCGACCTCGCGCAGCGCCGCCTCGCGGACCGTCTCGGGCAGGTCGGCCGCCTCGACGCGGGATCGGTAGTCGTCGGCACCGTCGGGCTCGTCCTCCCCGAGCTCCTTGCGGATGGCGTTCAGCTGCTGCCGGAGCAGGAACTCCTTCTGCTGCTTCTCCATCCCGTCGCGGACGTCGGAGGCGATCTTGTCGCTCACCTCGGTCTCGGCGAGGTGCTCGCCGGTCCAGTCGATGAGCCGCTGCAGGCGCGCGTCGACGTCGCCGGTCTCCAGCAGTTCGCGCTTCTGCTCGTTGGTCAGCCACGACGAGTAGCCCGACGTGTCCGCCAGCGCGGCGGGGTCGGTGAGCCGGTTGACGGCGTCGATGACCTGCCACGCCTCGCGGCGCTGCAGCATCGCGAGCACGACCTTCTTGTACTCGGCGGCCAGCTCGCGGGTTCGCTCGGTGACCGCGGTCTCGTCGACGAGGTCGACCTCTACCCACAGCGCCGCGCCGGGGCCGGTGGTGCCGGAGCCGATGTGGGCGCGCTGCTCGCCGCGGAGCACCGCGACGTACGCGGACTGCCCGGGGACCCGCCCGACCTGCACGATCGACGCGACGACGCCGTGCGTCGGGTAGCGGTCGTCCAGGCGCGGGGCGATGAGGAGTTTGCCGGCGTCGCTCGCGCGGCCGGCGTCGACGGCCGCCTGCGCGGCGGCGTCGTCGAGGGGGATCGGCACGACCATGCCGGGGAGCACGACGAGGTCGGGGACGAAGAGAACGGGCAGCGAGATCTGCTCAGACATGGGACCTCCAAAGTTCAGTCTGCCCCGCTCAACGCCGACGTACGGCCGGGTTGTTCCGAGCGTTCGCCGTCGGCGAAAGCGATCCGGGACAGACCCTTTCGAGGGTCCGGGCGGCCGAGCGAAAATGTCCGGTCGTTCGTTCTCATGGTCCTGAGGACGAACGACCGGACATCGGCTGCGATCAGGCCGCGACGGGCTCCCGCTCCGGGCGCGCCTCGTGCTCCCCTGCGCCTCCCCGATCACGCTGCCGCGGGCTCTCGCTCCGGGCGCACCTCATGCTCCACCCCTTCGTGCTCCCGACCCACCTCGAAGCGCAGCAGCCGCAGCGCGTTGGCCACGACGATGAGCGTCGAGCCCTCGTGGATGAAGACCACCGGCCCCATCGGCATGCCGAGGAAGGTGACGATCACCAGAAAGACGACGATGCCGAGCGCGGCGATGAGGTTCTGCCGGATGATCCGGCTCGTCTGCCTGCTCAGCCGCACCGCGAAGGGCAGGCGGCCCAGGTCGTCGCTCATCAGCGCGACGTCGGCGGTCTCCAGCGCGACCGCGGAGCCGGCGGCGCCCATCGCGATGCCCACGTCGGCCTGCGCCATCGCGGGGGCGTCGTTGACGCCGTCGCCGACCATGGCGCACCGTCGGGCATCCGGCCCGGCGCCGGAGAGGCCCCGGACGTGGGTCACCTTGTCCTCGGGCAGCAGCCCGCCCAGCGCCCGGTCGACGCCCACCTCGCGGCCCACGGCCTCCGCCACCCGCTGGTGGTCGCCCGAGATCATGACGATGTCGGTCATGCCGGACTCGCGCAGGCGGTCGAGCACCTGCCCGGCCTCCCGACGGGGCGTGTCCATCACGCCGATCACGCCGAGGAAGCGGCCGCCGCGGCGCACGATCATGAGGGTGCGGCCGCCCGCCTGGAGCCGCTCGACGTCGGCGGCGACGGCACCGTCGAGCACGATGGCGGCGTCCGTGAAGAGGCGCTCGTTGCCGATCTCGACGCTCTCCCCCTCGACGACTGCGCGGACGCCGCGCCCGGTGACGGACTGCAGGTCGGAGGCGGTGAGCACAGTCGACGTGCGGGCCGCGGCGACCGCGGCCGCGAGCGGGTGGTCCGAGAGCTTCTCGACGGCGAGGGTGGTCGCGAGCAGCTCGTCGAGCTCGACCCCGGGCGCGGCGACGGTGTCGGTGACCCGCGGCTCGCCCCAGGTCAGCGTGCCGGTCTTGTCGAAGGCGATCGACGTCACGCGGCCCAGCGTCTCGAGCGGGGCGCCGCCCTTGACGAGCACGCCGGCGCGGGCCGCGCGGGCCACGCCGGCCAGCACGGCCGACGGGGTGGCAAGCGCCAGCGCGCAGGGGCTCGCGGCGACGAGGACGGCCATCGCGAGGTAGAAGGCGTCGTCGAAGGGGTTGCCGAGCGCGAAGTAGCCGACGGCGAAGGCGCCGATGACGAAGGCGATCACGGCCGGGACGTAGATGCGCTGGAACCTGTCGAGGAAGCGCTGCGTGGGCGACTTGGCCTGGTCGGTGGACGCGACGAGCTCGACCACCTTGCTCAGCGTGGAGTCCTTCGCCAGCGCGGTGACCTGCACGACCAGCGCGCCGGAGCCGTTGACGGTGCCCGCGAAGACCTTGTTCTCGTCGGCGACGCGACCCGTGCGGGTGGGATCGAGGGGCTCCTTCTCGACGGGCATCGACTCGCCGGTGACGGCGCTCTGGTCGATCGCGGACCGGCCGTCGACGACCACGCCGTCGGAGCTGACGCGGGCGTTGGGGCGGATCAGCACGAGGTCGCCGACGGCGACGTCCTCCACCTGCCGGTCGACGAACTCGCCCGCCGTGGTCGACGGTCCGCCGATGTGCACCAGCGCGGTGCGGGGCGCGAGACCGGCGAGCGCCTCGATCGACTTCGAGGCCCGGGCCAGCGCGAACTCCTCCAGCGCGTGGCCGAGGCTGAACAGGAACAGCAGCACCGCGCCCTCGGCGAACCGCCCGATCGAGGCGGCGCCGATCGCCGCGACCAGCATCAGGAAGTCGACCTCGAACTTGCCGTTCAGCGTGGACTTGATGGCGGAGCGGATGGTGAAGAAGCCGCCGAAGAAGTAGGTGGCGAGGAAGAGGGCGGTGCCGACGTCGGGCAGCTTCAGTGCGTACTCGGCGATCATGCCCGCGGTGTAGGTGACGCCCGAGGCGATGGCGAAGCCGATCTCCCGCCGCGCCGAGTGGCCGGACTCGTGGTCGTGTTCTGCGCTCATGGCCTGAGCGTATGCCACATATGCATACATTGCAATATATTGCTCCGCGGCCTTTCTAGACTCGTCCCGTGCACATCGGAATCATCGGGGCGGGGCTGTCCGGGCTGTCGGCGGCGCTGCACCTACTCGGGGCGGGCCACGAGGTCACCGTCGTGGAGCGGTCGGCGCAGGTCGGCGGGCGCGCGGGGACGGAGCGCCTCCGTGGGCACCTCGTCGATCCGGGTGCGAGCGTGCTGACCATGCCGGAGCTCGTCTTCAACGCCCTCGCCGCCGCCGGCCTCGACCGGCTCGCCGCCGAGGACGAGCTGGACCTGTTGCCCGTCACGCCGGCGTACGCGGGCCGCTTCCCCGCACTCGACGGACTACCGCCGAGCGTCCTGCACGTCCCCGACGACCTCCTGGTGGACGAACACATGCGCTGGCAGGAGGCGATGTTCGACGCCGCCTACGAGCGGTTCATCGACGGCGACGCCGCGTGGGGCTCGTACGCGAATCCGCGCGACCTCGCCGCCCTCGGGCGGCTGGTGAAGCTGGGTGCGCTGCGCTCGATGCAGCACCAGGTGGACCGCCGCGTCGACGATCCGCGCGCCCGCCGCATGCTCACCTTCCAGGCGCTGTACGCCGGGGTCGCGCCGTCGGCGGCGCGGGCGGTGTACGCGGTGATCTCACACATGGATGTCGGCCTCGGCGTCTGGTACCCGCGGGCCGGGATGGGGCACGTCGCCACCGTCATGGCCCGGCAGGTGCAGCGGGCCGGGGGCAGACTCCTCCTCGAGCACGAGGTGATCGGCCTGGACGGCCGACGGGGCCGCGTCACGGGGCTGCGGGCCCGGACATCGGCGCGCGTGCACCAACTGTCGTTCGACGGGGTGGTGCTCACCGCCGACGCACCCGTCACCGACCAGCTCATCGCGCCGCTCGGCGGGCGGGCGCCGCGGCGGGTGCGGCTGTCGCCGTCCGCGGTGGTGGCCCACCTGGACGTGGATCCGGACCTGCAGGACCACTGGCCGACGCAGGCGCACCACACGCTGGACTTCGGCGCGGCATGGGAGCAGACCTTCGCGGAGATCACCGCGACGCGGGGCCGCGGGCGGCTCATGAGCGACCCGTCGTTCCTCATCACCCGGCCGTCGGTCACGACGGGCGAGCCCGGCCCGGTGAGCGTGCTCGCGCCCTGCCCGAACCTCGAGTCGGCGCCGCTGGACTGGGACGAGATCGGCGGCGACTACGTGCGCGACGCGCTGCGGACGCTGGCGGGACGCGGCTACCGCGGCATCGATTCCGCGGAGATCCTGCGGGTGGACACCCCCGCCGACTGGGCCCGGCAGGGCATGTCCGCCGGCACCCCGTTCGCCGCGGCGCACACGCTCACCCAGACCGGGCCGCTCCGCCGCCCGCAGCGCGTCCCCGGCATCGCGAACGCAGTGCTCGCCGGGTCGATGACGCACCCCGGCGTCGGGGTGCCACCGGCATTGATCTCCGGCCGGCTGGCGGCGGAGGCGATCAGTTCCTCGTGAAACCGGCCGATTCCTCGACGGGAACGCTCATGGCGATCGCCGACGCGAAATCGGCCGATTCGTCACGAGCACGCCCGCCTACAGCCGCGGGTCCACCGGCTCCGACTCCTGCGCCAGCACCGCGAACACCGACCGGTGTACGCGCCACAGCGGCTCGCCCGCGACGAATGCAGCGAGGGCGTCGCGGCCCAGAGCGTGCTCCGCGAGCGCCATCTTCCGCTTGCGGCCGAGATTCCGGTCGCGCAGCACGTCGAGCGAGTCCAGGTAGTCCGGGCCGTAGATGATCCGCAGGTACTCGCGGCCACGGACCTTCAGGCCCGGCTGTACCTTCCGCCCCGCGTCGCCCAGCGGCTTGACCACCATGCCCTCTCCACCGGCGTCCGTCAGCTCGGTCCACCACCGGCTCGCCTCCGCGCGGTCCGCCTCCGACGCCAGGTCGACGACGCGGTGGCGCGTGCGCGTCAGGAACGGGTCGTCCAGCTCCCCGAGCAGCTCCATGTGCCACTCGTGCGACTCCTCGGCGAGCACCCGACCCTCCGCCGCCAGCACCTGGAACGGCGCGACGGTGACCCCATCGAGCCCGTCAGTCGGCCGGTAGTACCGGACGTAGGCGTCCCGGAAGGCGTTCGCGTTCACGGCCCTCCGCGCGGTCCGCTCGCGGAGCGCCGCGACGTCGAGGCTGCGCGTCGCAGCCGCGTCGAGGCCGGCGAGCGCGGCCGGGAACACCTCGCGCGCCGCCGCGCCCACGGCCGCGTACTGCGACCGAATCAGTTCGCCCGCCTTCGCGGACCACGGCAGCAGTTCGCAGTCCAGCGCGAGCCAGTCCGTCTCGAGCCGGTCGAACAGCGGCGCGACCGCCCGCCGGAGGCGATCCACCAGCGGCTCGACGTCGTCGAAGAACGCCCGTCCGGTGCGCGTGTACACCGTGCCGGTGCCACCGTCGGCGACGCCGAACCGTCTTGCCGCCGTGCCGGAATCACGCGCGATCACCGCGACGGCCCGCGAGCCCATGTGCTTCTCCTCGCAGATCACGCGCTCCACGCCCCAGCCCGCGAAGTCCTCGAACGCGCGGGACGGGTGCTCGAGGTAGCCGTCCTCCCGCGACACCGATGCCGGCGACATGGTGGGCGGCAGGTACACCAGCCACCGCGGGTCCACGGCGAACCGACTCATCACCTCGAGCGCCGCCGCCGCGTTGTCGCCCTCCACCTTCACACGGCCCGCCGTGCGCGTGGACAGCCAGCGGGTGCCGGCGACGTCGTCGTACCGCAGGACAGAGGCGGCCCGGTCGTCCGACGGTTCCTCCACCGCCGGCCGCGCCGGCGCGTACCACTCCGACCGCGCCGGTACGGAGACGATCTCGCGCTCCGGGTAGCGCAGCGCGGTGAGCGCCCCGCCGAACACCGCACCGGTGTCGATGCACAGTGTGTTGTTGATCCACTGCGGCTCGGTGACCGGTGTGTGTCCGTAGACCACGGCCGCGCGACCGCGGTAGTCCCGCGCCCACGGGTAGCGCACCGGCAGCCCGACCTCGTCGGTCTCGCCTGTGGTGTCGCCGTAGAGCGCGAACGCGCGAACCCGCCGCGACGCCCGGCCGTGATACTCCTCCTTGAGCCCGGCGTGGGCGACGACGAGCCGCCCGCCGTCGAGGACGTAGTGACTGAGCAGCCCGTCCATGAACGCCTGCGCCGCGGAACGGAATTCCTCGGACTCCGCGGCCAGCTGGTCGAGCGACTCCTGCAGCCCGTGCGCGACGGTGACCGGGTTGCCCTTGAGTGCGCGCACCAGCTTCGCCTCGTGGTTCCCGCTGACGCACAGCGCGTTCCCCGCGGCCACCATGCCCATGACGAGGCGCAGCACGCCGGGCGTGTCCGGCCCACGGTCCACGAGGTCGCCGACGAAGACAGCGGTCCGCCCGTCCGGGTGGTCCGCACCGTCATCGCGCACGCTCCAACCGAGATCCGTGAGCAGCGCGCGCAACTCGGCCGCGCAGCCGTGCACGTCGCCGATCACGTCGAACGGCCCGGTGAGCTCGGTCCGGTCGTTCCACGGCCGCTCGCGGACGATCGAGGCACCGTCGACCTGCGCGGTGTCGCGAAGGACGTGAACGCGGCGGAAGCCCTCCTTCTTGATCCCCTTCAGGGAGCGGCGCAGCTCCCGCGACTGACGCGTGACCACCTGCGCGCCGAAGGAGCGATCGGCGCGCAGTCGGTTCCGCTCGATCGCGACGTCGTCGGGGAGATCGAAGACGATCGCGTCGATGAGGACGTCGTGGGCGCGTGCGAGTGCTACGAGCGAGGCCCTGGACGACCGCTGCACGTTGGTCGCGTCGACGACGGTGAGCAGGCCTCGGCGCAGGCGGATGCCCACCAGGTGGTGCAGCAGGTCGAAAGCGTCGGCCGTCGCGGCCTGGTCGTTCTCGTCGTCGGCGACGAGACCGCGACAGACGTCGCTGGAGACGACCTCGGTCGGGCGGAAGTGCGTGCGCGCGAACGTCGACTTGCCGCTGCCCGAGGCGCCGACCAGGAGGATCAGCCCGCGCATCGGGACGGTGACGACGGTGTCGATGCTCATCGGCCTGACTCCTTCCGGGTGAAGACGGCCATCTGGGTGGGGGTTCCGCGCTCGGGATCGCTGTCGCCGATGCCCTCGTGCCGCACGGCGTAGCCGTGCCGGGTCGCGACCCCGCCGGCCCACGCGGCGAACTGCGCGCGGTCCCACTCGAAACGGTGATCGGCGTGCCGCATCCCGGTGAGCTCGAGGTAGAGCGCGTTGTACTCGCTGTTCGGGGTCGTCACCACGACGGTGCCCGGGCGCGCGGCCCCGAAGACGACGTGCTCGAGGGCGCCGAGCCGCGACGGGTCGACGTGCTCGATCACCTCCATGAGCACTGCCGCATCGAAACCGGCGAGACGGTCGTCCTCGTAGGTGAGGGCGGCCTGGAACAGGTCGATGCGACTTCGCTGCCGCTCGGTCATGTCGTCGAGGCGCAGCCGCTGCGCGGCGCGGTGCAGCGACCGGACCGAGGCGTCGCAGCCGGCGACGCGGTCGATCCCCCGCGTCGCCAGGAGCCGGCCCACGAACTGCCCCGGACCACAGCCGAGGTCGATGACCGAGGCCGCGCCGCTCGCCGCCACTGCAGCGAGCACGGCGTCGTGCCGCAGAAGGTTCAGCGGCTTCGTCGGCTCGTCGGCGGAGGCGGCACTGTCGTCCTGCACCCCGGGCGGGAGGCCCTCGACCTCCGCGAGGCGCTCGAGCGCCTGCGCGGCGAGGCCCGGGCCGCGGCCGAGGTACCGGCGGGTGATGAGTTCCCGGTCCGGGTGGGTCTCGAGCCAGCCGGCACCCGAGCGCAGCAGCTTGTCCACCTCGTCAGGGCCCTGCCAGTAATGCTTCGACTCGTCGAGCACCGGCAGCAGCACGTAGAGGTGGTTGAGAGCGTCCGCGAGCCGCACGTCGCCCGCGAGGTGGAGGCGCAGGTAGCGCGAATCGCCCCACTCGGCGATCGCCTCGTCGAGCGGGAGCGGATCGGTCTGGACCGTCCAGCCGAGCGGGCCGAAGAGCCGCCTGGCCACGTCCGGCCCGCCGCGGCACGGCAGTACCGGGATCTCGATCTCCAGCGGGATCGCCCCGTCGGCGACGTCCTGGCGGCTGCCGCCGCGGCCGCCCCGCGCGCTGCGGAACACGTCCGCGAGCGCCGCCGCGAGGAGCGACGTCGCGGCGTACGGGCGATCGTTGACGTACTGCGCGAGGGCGAAGTCGGGGGTGGACCGGCGGCGCCGTGCGAGGGCGATCGGATCGACTTCCAGCAGCAACGCCGCGGTGCAGCGCGTCTCGGTCGCCTCCGGGTAGAAGACGGTGGCCGTGCCGAAGGGCTGGGTGAACTCCTGCACGCGGTCGGGGTGCTTGTGCAGGAGGTAGCCCAGGTCGGTGGCTGGCACGTGCGTGGTCGAGACGGTCAGATACACCCCGTCATTCTGCAGTGGAGCGCATCGGTCGCCAACCGAAATTCAATTGAGCGCACGGCGGGGCGCGCTTACCGTCGTCGACCATGACTGATCGGCAGAACGTCGAGTACGGCGACCGCGACACGGCAGTGCGAGGCGAGATCCTCCGCACCGTCGTGGGTTCCGGCGTGCACGGCATCGCGATCGCGGGCACCGACGACCACGACGAGCTCGGCGTCTACCTCGAGCCCCCGGAGCACCTGCTCGGCGTGGAACCGCGTCGCGAGGACTACATCTGGCGGACGCAGCCCGAGGGCGTCCGCAGCGGCCCCGGCGACACCGACCTCGTGATGTACGGCCTCCGCAAGTACCTCCGGCTCGCCGTCAAGGGGAACCCCACGGTGCTACTGCCCCTGTACGCGCCGCAGGAATCCGTGATCACCATGACCGACCTGGGACGGTCGCTGCGGGTCATGCGATCGGCATTCCTGTCGCGGCGGGCCGTGGAACGGTTCCTCGGCTACATGCACTCGCAGCACGAGCGCATGATGGGCCGCGCGAGCGGCGTGCCGAACCGGCCGGAACTGGTCAGCCGCTACGGCTGGGACGTGAAGTACGGCAGCCACGCGCTGCGACTCGCGTACCAGGGGCACGAGATCGCCGCGCGCGGCACGCTGACGCTGCCGATGCCGGAGGCGGAGCGCGAGCACGTACTTGCCGTCAAGCGCGGCGAGATCCCCCGCGACGACGTCTCCGAGGAGATCGCGCGCCTGGAGGCCGCGGTCCGGGTGCTGCTGGACGGCGACTGCACGCTTCCCGAGCGCGCCGACGTGGAGCGGATCGATTCCTGGGCCGTCGCCGCACAGCGCACGTTCTGGGGATGGTGACGCCTCCGAGATCGACGTGCGGTGGATAGTGCCCGCTGAGCGGGCACTATCCACCGCACCGCTCACAGCAGGGCGTCGATCTGGTTCATCGCCTGGGTCATGCCCTCCTCCATACCCATCTCGAGGACCTGCTCCAGCTGCTCGAGCGATCGGTGGGTGGCGGTGAGGGTCATGTGGGTGACGTCGCCGTCGGACGTGATGACGACCGTGGTCGTGGAGTGGTCCTCGGGGTCGACGGGCTCGCCGTCCTCGCCCGCGAAGCCGTCGCGGAAGGTGAAGGTCGACGGGGCGTCGGTGGACACCGTCGAGAACCAGCCGCCGGCCCTGGTGCCGTCCGGGCCGGTCATGTAGTAGCGGGACTCGCCGCCGGGCCGCAGCTCGTGGCGGACGAAGGTGGCGGGCCATCCGGGCGGGCCCCACCACTTCTCCAGCAGCCGGGGGTCCTCCCACAGCTGCCAGACGCGCTCCGGGGAGGCGGCGAACTCGGCCTCGAGGGTGAAGGTGAGCGCCTCGCGATCGGCGCCGGTGGTGAGCACGGGCATGACGGAACTCCTCATTCGGTCGGGGGGTCGAGCAGCGCGTCCATGCGCGCCACTCGTCCCCGCCACAGGTCCTCGTAGCCGCGCAGCAGACGGGTGCCGCGCGCGATGGTCTCGACGTCCGGGCCGACCAGGACCTCGCGGCCCCGGCGGGTCTTGACGACCAGGCCGGCCTTCTCCAGCACCGCCACGTGTTTCTGCACCGCCGCGAAGCTCATCTCGTAGCCGCGGGCGAGCTCCGAGACGGAGCACTCCCGCCCGATCACCCGGACGACGATGTCGCGCCGGGTGCGATCCGCGAGGGCGTGGAAGAGGCGGTCCGCCTCGTCCGGTGCCAGTTCATCTACAACCATCAGGTTGTACGTTAGCGCCGTCACATCCGGCCCGCAAGAGCTTCGGCCCGGCCACCCGAAAGTGATAGGTTCCGTGCCGAGTGCTCTCACCGCCGGTAGCGCTCACTGGACATCAGGGTGTTGAATGTCAAGACACCCACGTGGAAGGAGTCGGACGATGAGTTCGCGTACATCGGCTCAGCAGCACGAGCCCGCGGAGGTCGAGATCCACGCCCGGAACGTGGAGTTCGACTGGGACAACGTGCCGCTGGAGTGGATCCCCGGCGAGCCCGTGGCCAGCGACATCATCAGCAGCATCCTGCACTCCGTGCTCCCCGAGGGCGAGCGCTGGTTCTGCGAGGTCTACACCGAGGCGCTGCCCTTCGTGAAGGACGAGAACCTCGCCCGCACGATGCGCGGCTTCATCGGCCAGGAGGCCATGCACGCCGAGTCGCACGACCGCGCCCTCTCCGAGTACCTGCAGCGCTGCGGTATCGATACGCAGCCCGTGGCCCGGCAGTTCGAGTACATCTTCCGCAAGATCCTCGCGCCGCGGACCTACCACTCGGACCGCGCCCAGTACAACGACATGGTGCAGCGGCTCTGGCTCATCGCGGCGGTCGAGCACTACACCGCCATCCTCGGCGTCTTCGCGCTCAACAACGCCTGGGACGACTTCGACGTGGATCCGACGATGGCCGACATCTGTCGCTGGCACGGCGCCGAGGAGGTCGAGCACCGGTCCGTCGCGCACGACGTGGCGAACTACTTCGACCCGAGCTACTTCCACCGCTGTCGCGCGATGATCGTGGGCATCGTCTTCCTGATCCTCGCGCTGCACCGCACGTCGGGCTACATGCTGCGCAAGGATCCGAACTTCAGCTACTCCTACCCGCGCCTGTGGTGGGAGTACCTCAAGGGCTCGCGCAAGAACATCCTGCCGAAGCTGCGCGACGTCGTGAAGTTCACGCTCATCTACTTCAAGCCGAGCTTCGATCCCGCCTCGATCGGGTCGACCGCGCAGGCCGTCGCGTACCTCGCGAAGTCGCCGGCCGCCCGGGCGGCGAACGGATGACGGGCGAGCGCAAGGCACCGTCGGTCTTCCGGCCCTGGGGCGAGCCCGTCACCGAGATCCCCCCGCACCTGTACGGCCGCTGGAAGCGGGATCCGCTGCTGCGCTTCGCCAACGCGTTCTTCGGGGTGACCATCCCGGCGTTCGCGCACCTGATGAAGCCGCGGAACCTGGCCGAGCCCAGCACCAGCCGCGACCTGCGGGTGGTCTCGCGCGAGATCGTCGCGCACGACAAGGACGTCGTCGCCCTCACGTTCGTCTCGGCCGACGAGTCCCCGCTCCCCCGCTGGACGCCCGGCGCGCACCTCGACCTGCTGCTGCCCTCGGGCCGCATGCGCGAGTACTCGCTGTGTGGCGACCCCGCGGACTCCGACACCTACCGGATCGCGGTGCGCCGCATACCGAACGGCGGCGGTGGCTCCGTCGAGGTGCACGAGACCCTGCACGTCGGCGCGACGGTGACCGTCAAGGGGCCCCGCAACGGCATGCCCATGGCGGTGCCCGGCCACGGCTCCTCGGCGGAGCACCTGCGCTTCGTCGCGGGCGGCATCGGCATCACGCCGATCCTGCCGATGATGATCGCCGCCGAGCGCCTGGGCCTGAGCTGGTCGATGCTCTACTCCGGTCGGTCCACCGACACCATCCCGTTCATCGCCGAGGTGGCGCGGTTCGGCGACAAGGTGGAGATCCGTACCGACGACGAGCACGGCATCCCCACCGCCGAGACCCTCATCGGCGAGACGCCCGGCCCGACGGCGCTGTACGCCTGCGGCCCCATCCCCATGCTGGAATCCCTGCGGGTGGGCCTGATCGGCCGCACCGACGTCGAGCTGCACTACGAGCGCTTCTCGGCCCCGCCGGTGGTGGACGGGAAGCCCTTCACCGCCACGCTGGCCCGGTCCGGACAGACCCTGGACGTGGCCGCCGACGAGACGCTGCTGGCCGCGATCCTCAAGGCCAAGCCGGACGCCCCGTACTCCTGCAAGCAGGGCTTCTGCGGCACCTGCCGGATGACGGTGACCGAGGGCACCGTCGACCACCGGGATAGGACCCTGACGCCCTTCGAACGGGAGCAGGGCCAGATGCTGACCTGCGTCTCGCGCGCTGCGGGCGATCATCTGACCATCGATCTGTAAGGCGCACACCATGACTGATCAGCACCGCTTCGACGTGACCACGTCCGACGGCCTCACCCTGGCGGGCTTCCGCTACGGCAACCATGACGCGGCGCGCCCGACGGTGCTCGCGATCCACGGCTACCCCGACAACCACCACGTGTGGGACGGCGTGGCCGCGGCCCTCGACGGTCGCGCGAACGTCTACACCTTCGACGTCCGCGGCGCGGGCGACTCGGAGGCGCCGGCGGGCAAGGCCGGGTACCGGTTCGACCGCCTCATCTCCGACATCTCGCGGGTCATCGACGCGGTGCGCGAGGTCAGCGGCGACCGCTCCAAGCTGCACCTCATCGGCCACGACTGGGGCTCGATCCAGGGCTGGCACGCCGTGGTCGATCCCGCGGTGGCCGACAAGACCGCCTCGTACACCTCGGTATCCGGCCCGAACCTGAACCACGCGGGCGAGTACCTCCAGGGCGTCCGCAGCGCGAAGGACCTGCCGGCGCGGCTGCGCCAGGCGGCGGGCTCGACGTACATCCCGTTCTTCCTCGTTCCCGGACTGGCGGATTCGCTGTACAAGCGCGGCTGGGGCCAGAAGCTCATCGAGACGCTGGAGAAGCGCGGCACCGGCGGCAAGGTCGCCGAGGGCTACACGCGCAGCGACCGCGACTTCACCAACGGCCTGAACCTCTACCGGGCCAACATGCCCGCGCCGTTCCTCAAGCCGGCGGACGCCACCACCTCGGTGCCCGTCCAGGTGATCACGCCCGAGGGCGATCTGTTCGTGACGCCGCCGCTGCAGCTGGCCGGCCTGGAGAAGTCGCCGAAGTCGCGGCACGTCTCGGTGCCCGGCGGGCACTGGGTGGTGGCGCAGAACCCCGGCCCCCTGGCCGACGCGACCTTCGAGTGGGTCGAGGCGAACCGGTGACCCGCAGCATCCCCGTCCGCGGCCGCTGGGTGCGGGTCCGCGAGTCGGGCGACGCCTCGCTGCCCACTCTGCTTCTGCTGCACGGCATCACGCGCAGCCTGGAGGACTGGGACCCGACCTTCGAGGCACTCGAAGGTGAGTACCACCTCATCGCGCCCGACCTCGCCGGGTACGGCTGGTCCGCTCCCCATCCCGACGGTGCCGGCCTCGCCGCGCTCGCCGACGGGGTGGCGGAGACGCTCGCCGCGCTGAACGTCGCGGGCCCCGTGCACGTCGCGGGCAACTCGCTGGGTGGCGCGGTGACGATGACGCTGCTCGCCCGGCACCCGGAGCTGGTCGCGTCGATGACTCTCGTGGATCCCGCGGGCTTCGGCAAGGAGGTCACGCCGCTGCTGCGCCTGCTCGGGGTTCCCGTGCTGGGCAAGCTGATCGCGACCACCCCGAGCCGCCCCGGTGCGATCGTCCAGGAACGGCTGATCTTCGCCGACAAGTCCTACGCCACCCGCGCGCGGATCGACCACGCGATGGCCATCGCCCGCGAGACGGACGCCGGCCTCACCGCGTGGAAGACCGCCGACGCGCTCGGCTCCGTGCTGGGCGGCGTCCGCCAGGACTGGCGCGACGAGTTGCACCGGACCATCGCTCGCACGCCGCGGCCGACCATGGTGCTGTGGGGATCCCGCGACAAGGTGCTGCCGCCCGCGCACCTGGACAACGCGCGGGCGCTCATCCCGCACGCCGAGACGCACCTCATTCCGGGCGTCGGCCACATGCCGCAGCTCGAGTGCACGCGCGAGTTCGCCGCGCTGATCACGTCTTTCCTGCAGCGGAATCCCGTCGCGGAGCTGCCGAAGGCCGCGTCGCAGTAGATCGCGGCGCCGGGGTGGTGGTAGTCGTTCACGGAGGGTATGCGTTCAGCGCATACCCTCCGTCTCGGAGTGCCCCATCTGTGTCGGCACAGGCGGCCGCTTGGGAGTTCGGACCGCACTCCCGCCGGACCGCGGTCCTCAGCCCGTTTCCTCCTCTTCATCCCGTTGCAACGCCATGAAGAAGCGGAAACGCTAGCGGGAGTGCCGGATCGCGGTGGCTCAGCGGGCGGGCGCAGCCCCGAGCGCGGCGGCGGCCGCGGTGAACTCGCGCCATTCGTCGCGAAGGCGGGCCAATTCGGTACGGCCGGCGTCGGTGAGCTCATAGACCTTGCGGGCGGGGCCGGACTCGCTCTGCTCCCACTCGGCGACGATGCAGCCGTCGTTCTCCAGCTTCACCAGCGCCGGGTACAGCTGCGCGCCCTTGATCGGCTGCAGCCCCACCTCCACCAGCGCCGCGGAGACGCCGTACCCGTGCCGCGGCGCCGATTCCAGCACGCCGAGGATCAAGAGCGGCAACGTCGCCCGCTGCCACGCCGCGGTGCTCACGCCGGAGTCTTCGACGACGATGCGGGCCGTGCCCGCCGCGCGCGAAGCACACTGCGACCCGCCAACGCGAGAAGGAAGACCGTGAACGCCACGCGGAACACGAGCCACGCACCGGTCTCGCCCGGGATGAAGGTGGCCTGGAGCAGAGCGAATACCATCCAGCCAGCCGCACCCCACCACATGCGGCGACTCTGCGCCGCCGGATCCGCGGCGACGAGCTGGAGCGCCAGGGAGTCGGGGCGTCCGTATTCGTCCGCCGCCGTGCTGGTCAGACCCTCCCGAAGCGAACGCTCGTGCTCACGCACGACGGTGCCCGGCGTGCCCTTCGAGATCAGGACCCCGCGGAACCGCGCGAACCACTCCTCGTCGCTCCACGTCGTTTGCGGGGCCCGCCGCGGAACGCGGCGGGCGATCAGGATCGCGAGCACACCCGGGACGAGGAGAGCGAGGGCCGCCCCCCACCGCGGCAGATCCGCGACCACGACCACACCACGTCCCGACCAGGTGACCTGCGACCCACCGACGAGAACCGCGCCGATAGCGACGGCTGCCAGGTACGCCGCGATCCGCAGCCGCCCCGCGACGAACTGCATCGCCGCCGCACCGCCCACCACCAGGGCCGTGACGATGGCGAAAGTCACGGCGAGCATGCCCACGGTGACGTCCACGGGTCCGCCGCCCCCGATCAGGAGCATGGCCGCCGCGATCACGCCGATGAAGATCAGAGCCGTGCCACCGTAGGCGAGCGCCTCTCGCGCGCCGGCCCCGTCCGCATCCTCTGCAGTGGCGTCGGCGTCGTTGAGATCCGGTGCGTCGGCTGCGGCCGCTTCGGCGGGGTCGCCGAACAGGTCCGCGGCGGGCACCCCCGCATCGCGGGCAGCGGCGATGAGCTCGTCTTGCCGGGCGTCCGTGGAGGACAGCGGAACCCCCAACCGGGCCAGCCCGAGGACGTATCGCCCGGCCCACGCCCGATCCTGCTCGGGCCAATCGTCGACAGCCATCGCGACTCCTACCTAGATCCGATTTGTATCTAGGTATAGCAGTCGATGCTCCGGCGATCAACGCCATCGGCGAGGAAATGATGCGAATACCGCATACCTCTGCCGCGCGCAATGCCTCCTAACCAGCTAGTTCAGGAGGTATGCGGCGGACGCATGGCTGTTCTGGACGACTACAGCATCATCGGGACGTCGCCAGCGCGCGGGCGATCACAGCGGCCTTCGCTGCGGTGGGGACGCGGACGCGACCGGACCGCGCACCGTCGAGCCCGGCGGCGCGGAGGCGGCGCAGGAGCTCGCCGTAGAGGTCGGCGGCGGCACGGACGCCGCGCTGCACGTCCCGCGGGAGCCGCTCGATGCCGGCGCGCCCGGCGGCGAGGTCGGCGGCGGCGTCATCGAGGGCCTCGTCGTAGGCGCGCTGCGTGAGCTCGGGGAGGTAGGCCCGGCCGAGACGCAGTTCGTCGTCGGTGAGGTCGCGGAGGAAGTTGACCTTCTGGAAAGCGGCACCGAGGCGGAGGGCGTCGGGCGCGAGCCGATCGTAGTCCGACGGTGCCACCCCCACCAGGTAGGCGCGCAGGCACATGAGCCCGACGACCTCGGCGGAGCCGTGGATGTACGCCGCGAGCGACTCGGCGGTGTGCGGGGCGGGCGTGAGGTCCGCGCGCATCGAGGCGAAGAAGGGCCTCGTCAGTTCGGTGCCGAAACCGGTCTCGCGGGCGGTGCGGGCGAAGGCGTGCACCACGAGGTTCGCGCTGAAGCCCTCCTCGATCGCCCGCTCGACGGCCTCCTCCAGCGCGTCGAGGTGACTGCGCGGGTCAGTCGGGCAGGCACCGTCGACGACCTCGTCCGCGACCCGGACCAACCCGTAGATGGACGTGATGTGGTCGCGGACGCGGCGCGGCATCAGGCGGGCGGCGAGGGAGAACGACGTGGAGTAGTCGCGGATCACCACCGCGGAGGCCGCGACGGCGGCGCGGCTGTACCGCTCACTCGGATCCATGCCTCCAGTGTCCCGACCGCCCCGCCGGGCCTGTCAGGGCACCCCGATACGGTGGGTGCATGCGCGTCGCCACCTGGAATGTGAACTCGGTCAAGCAGCGGCACGGCAGGCTGCTGGAGTGGCTGGACTCGCGCCGGCCCGACGTCGTCTGCCTGCAGGAACTCAAGCTGACCGACGACGCCTTCGCCACCCTCATCGGCCCGGACCTGGAGGAGCGCGGCTACGAGTTCGCGACCGCGGGGCAGCCGCAGTGGAACGGCTCGGCGCTGCTGTCCAAGGTGGGGCTCGAGGACGTGGTGATCGGCATCCCCGGCGCGCCCGCGTTCGACGGGATCGTCGAGGGCCGCGCGATCTCGGGCGTGTGCGACGGGATCCGCGTGCACTCGCTGTACACCCCGAACGGCCGCGAGATCGGCTCCGACCACTACGACTACAAGCTGGAGTGGCTCGCGGCCCTCGCCGCGCAGGTGAAGGCCGACACCGTCCCGCAGCTGGTCTGCGGAGACATGAACATCGCGCCCACGGATGCGGACGTCTTCGACCCCGCGGCCTTCGTCGGCCACACCCACGTCACCGCGCCCGAACGGGGCGCCCTCGCCGCGCTCGCGGACCTCGGCCTGCGCGACGTGGTGCGCGAGCACTGGCCGGACGAGCAGGTGTTCTCGTACTGGGATTACCGCGCGGGCATGTTCAACAAGAACCTCGGCATGCGCATCGACCTCATCCTGGCCAGCGGCGACGTGGCCGATCGCACCGCGGCCGCGTGGATCGACCGGCAGGCCCGCAAGGGCAAGGGCCCGTCGGACCACGCCCCCGTGATGCTCGATCTCGATACCGCACCCGACGGCGACGTCGGCCCGATGGTGCCGCCACCGTCAGCCGGGCGGGTCTCACCCAAGGGGGCGAAACTGCCCCAGGCCAAGGACTGACAGCTTCATGTTGCAATAGCAACAGTTCACTCGCTACTCTTCGCCGGGATCACAGGCGAGAGGGAGTGGCGTGGGCAGGTTCGCGGGACAGGACGGCATCACCAGGCGGGACGCGTTGCGGGCTGCCGGCGTCGGCGCGGCGGGCGCCGGGGTGGCAGCACTGGCCGGCACCCTGGGCACGGGGCTCGTCTCCGCGGCGCCCGGCGTCCGCACCGCGGACACCCCGGACGCGAAAGACCGCTGGGACCCGGAGTGCGACGCGCTGATGAAGTCGGTGCTCGAGCGGGGAGACGCCGGGAAGGTCAATCGCGCCCTCGCCCAGTGGGAGACGAACAACCAGCCCGTGCCGGCGGGCGTACCGTCGGACGTGCGGGACTTCATCGAGGAGGCACGCAAGCTCCCCGACTGGCTCGATCCGCGCCTGATGAAGGGCGCCGACACGTTCTACACGACGCGCAGCTTCTATCTGTCGGTGATCATCGGCTTCACCGGCGGCGTGATGATGTCGGTGATCCCCCGCGAATCGCGGGCCGTGTACTGGTCCGCGGGCGGAGCGAACATGAAGGACCGCATCGCCAAGACCTACCGGCTGGTCTACGACCAGATCGCGGTCGGTGCGTACGGTCCCAGCGGCCGCGCGGCGACGACCGCGGTCAAGGTCCGCCTCACCCACGGCGCCGTCCGGCACCTGCTGCCGCAGTCGCCGCACTGGAAGAAGGTCGCCGACCAGCCCAAGCCCATCTCGCAGGCGGACATGATGGTCACCTGGCACAGCCTGGCCACCATGGGAATGCGGATCATGCGCAACTGGGGCGTGCACCTGCCGCAGGACGAGGTCGACGGGCTGCTGCACTCCTGGCAGGTCAACGGGTACATGCTGGGCATCGACGAGGCGTACATCCCGTCGAGCTGGGAACAGGCGGAGAAGCAGGCCCAGGTCGACCTCGACTCGATCATGGGTCCCACGCCCGAGGGCGTGAAGATCGCGAGCATGTTGATGGACCTGGGCCGCTCCGCCGACGGCACGCTGCTCTCGCGCCCCGTGCTCGAGGCCTTCACGCGGTACTCGTTGGGCGACAAGCTGACCGACTGGATGCAGCTCCCCCGCCAGCCGCTGTGGCAGCCGCTGATCGAGGCGTCCTGGCCGACCGCGGTGGCGATCCGGGAGGGCGTCCTGACGCAGACCGCCCTCCCGCCGGAGCTCTACCACCTGACGGATTCGATCGCGAACACGCTCGAACTCGTCTACCTCGGTGAGTTCCGGCCGATCAGCATCGAGATCCCCACCGGCAACAACCCGAACTACGGCAAGCCGCGGTACCGGTGATCAGTCCTCGGTGCTGAGCACCTCGGCGACGAAACCGTTCACCCGGCGCCGCAGGTCGGCGAGGTTCTGCTCGCGGATCTGCTCGGTATCGGTGCCCTTGTGGAAGGCCGGCGGCAGCTTGCGCGCGTTGGCGGCGCACCGGAAGTCCTCGCACACGAGCACGCCGATGGTGTCGCCCTTGCGGCCGGCGGAGCCGCCCCGTCGGACGGTGAACAGGACCGCCTGGCTGGTGATGTTGACGTCGCGGCACCAGGTGCACATGGCCTTCGCCTTGGGCTTGGCCTCGGCCTGGGTGAGCAGGATCGTGACGAGCCCGTCGTCGGTGGGGACGCTGACGTAGGCGCGGCGCGGGATCTTCCTGTCGCGCCAGCCGACGAACTCGAGGGCGGCGAAGTCGAGGTCGTCGAAGTCCTGCGGGAACGTGACGCGCTTGACCTCGCTCTTGGTGGCGCCGCGGAAGGCGTCGATGATCTGCTGCTGGGATACGGGATCCATGAGTGAACCGTTCTGTGTGCTGCCCCGAGCGGACGCGCCGCGGGGAGAGGGAGTGTGAAGGCAGGGCTGCGCAGCCGGTCCGGTGGATCGGCTGCGGGGCGGGTTCATCTGCCGTGGCGCAGGGCGCCGGACACTCCTCCTCGGTTCATGCGCCCAACCCTACGCTGCGTGTCACGCGAGTTTTTCGAGTCCGGTGTGCGTCGCGCGGTGGAAGCCGCCTGTGAATCCACGACTCACAGCGACAGGAGGCCATATTCGGCTTCGTACCGATCTCAGCCATGGATCCACAGACGCTTTCACGTGAACCGGCGTGCGAGTTCCCCCCACGTCAGGTCCAGCTCACCGGCGGGAAAGCGACCGTCGATCTCCAGAATCGCCATGCCGTGCGCGGCCGCCCAGAGGGCTTGCGCCGCATGCTCATCCCCGGTGACCTCGAAGAACGGTGCCCCCGACCACTCCTCGAGACCGCCCGGAAGCGCTTCCCGGTCGAGCGGCCCGACGGTGGCGAGCCGGTACAGGTTCGGGTTGCTCCGGGCCACCGCGCGGTAGTCCCGGAGCAACGCTGCGACATCGGTCACGGGCCGCAGCGCAGCACCGGACTCGGCGAGCGCCACCCCGACCAGCGCGGACTTCACGGCGTCCTTGCTCGCGAAGTGCTTGTACAGCGACGGTGCGCGTATGCCGACCTCGTCGGCGAGGTCGCGCATGGTGATCCGCTCCCAGCCATCACGTTCCAGCAGCGTTCGGGCGGTCTCGACGATCTGGCGCGCCCGCGGGGAGGCAGCGCGCAGGAGGTCCAGCTCGTCGGGGATCACCGGGCGATCGTAGCCAGCACGCGGTCGCGGAGCGCGGCGTTCATCGCGTCGAAGCCGCCCCCGACGTCGAGTGCCGAGCCCACGACGGGCACGAGCACCCCGCGGAACCGCTCGCCCTGCGTGAACCGCGTCCCGCCGGCGACGGCCTCCAGCCGGAAGGAGTGCTCGCCGTCGAGCACGCCGGGGATCAGGACGCGGCCCACCCACCGCAGCTCGCGTTCCGGTTCCACCGCCTGCACCTCCGGCCGGAAGCCCGTCTCGGAGCCGCCGTTGCTGATCCGCACGTCGAGGTCGCGACCCACCTCCAGCCCGTCGGGCGCGGCCGCGCGGACCACGAACGGGTTCCACTGCGGATAGGCGCCGAAGTCGACGAGGACGCGCCACACCTCGGCCGGCGGCGCAGCGATCTCGACCGATCGCTCCACCGTGCGCTCTCGGTACAGCACGGCGGCCAGACCCACCACCAGCACGATCACCCCGCCGATCGCCAGAATCCACTTCATCGTTCCCCCTTGGCTAACGTTGTTAGCTTCGACGGTAGGCGAACGGTGTTAGCCGCGCAACGCGGGCAATTGACCCCCGGGTCAATCCGTGTTTATATGACTCGACAGTCATATTGATGAAGGGACGGGGACATGGCCTCTGTCATCGTGGTCGGCGCCGGCTTCTCGGGCATCGCGGCCGCCATCGAGTTGCTCCGCGGCGGGCACGACGTGATCGTGCTGGAACGCGGACTCGACGTGGGCGGTGTGTGGCGGGAGAACGACTACCCCGGCGCGGCCTGCGACGTCCCGTCCGCGTACTACTCCCTGTCCTACTCCCCGAACCCGCGATGGAGCCGGCGGTACGCCCCGCAGCGGGAGATCCTGGACTACCTCCGGGACAACGCCGACAAATACGGCCTGTACGAACGGATCCGGTTCGGCGTCACGGTCCGCGAGGCGCGCTTCGACGACGCCACGCACCGCTGGACGGTGCGCTTCGACGACGGGGACGACCAGGACGTCGTCGCCGAGCTCGACGCCGACTTCCTGGTGCCCGCTGTCGGCCAGCTGTCCACTCCCGTCCTCGCGGACCTGCCCGGCCACGACGGATTCACCGGCGCCGCTTTCCATTCCGCGCAATGGGACACGTCGGTCGATGTCAGGGACAAGAAGGTCGCGGTGATCGGCACCGGCGCCAGCAGCATCCAGATCGTCCCCCGGATCGCGGAGGTCGCGCGGTCCGTCACCGTCTATCAGCGGTCCGCCCCGCACATCCTGCCGCGCCCCGACTCCCGACTCACCCGCGCGCACGCGATGCTCGCCCGCCGCGTCCCCCTCACCCTTCGCGCGCAGCGCCTGCTGTGGCTGGGCGTGACCGAGGGGTTCACGGCGGCACTGCATTACGCGCCGCCGGTGGCCCGCGTCCTCGAACTCGCGTGCCTCGCCTTCATGCGGGCGCAGGCCCGCGACGGCGAGCTGTACCGCGCCATCGCGCCCGACTACCCGCTCGGATGCAAGCGAGCCCTGTTCTCCAACACCTACATCCCGGCGCTGCGGCGGCCGAACGTCGAGCTCGTGACCGAGCGCGTCGCTCAGGTCGGGGCCACCGGGATCACCACCGCCGACGGCGTGCAGCGGGAGACCGACGTCATCGTCCACGGCACGGGTTTCGCCGCCGGCACCTTCCTGGACCACGTGTCGATCCGCGGCACGGGCGGCACCGAGCTCGGCGCCGCGTGGGCCGACGGTCCGCGCGCCCACCTGGGCATCACCGTCCCCGGCTTCCCCAACATGTTCCTCATGTACGGGCCGAACACGAACCTCGGATCGGGCTCGATCGTCGCGATGCTCGAGTGCCAGGCGCACTACATCCGTGAGGCTCTCGCCGCGATTCCCGACGGTGCCGCCGCCGACGTCCTCCCCGAGGTCGAGGCGGCCTACGACGACGCCCTGCAGCGCCGGCTCGCGAGCAGCGTGTGGTCCCGGTGCGACAGCTGGTACGTCACCGAATCGGGTCGCGTCGTGTCGAACTGGCCGGGCACGGTGCGCGAGTACCGTCGGCGGACCGACCGGTTCGACGCGTCCGAATACACCCTCCGCCCCGCAGCGTGGGACGCCGGCCAGGACGCCCGGCGCGACGACGCGACGACGCGAGCTTGACCGCCCGGTGAGCAGTCTCGAAGATGAACGGCGTGAACGGGGTAGCGCGGTGACGCAGGAGGCGACGCGCCCGCGCACCGGCACCCGCGGGGTGCCGCGCGAGGTGCGGGCGGCCGAGATCGTCGAGGCCGCGGCCGCCGAGTTCGGCGCCCGCGGTTACGCCGCGGCGCAGGTCACCGCCGTCGCCGAGCGCGCGGGCGTCTCGAAAGCCTTGGTGTTGGCCTACTTCGGCTCCAAGGAGAAGCTGTACATCGCGTGCGTCCAGAAGGCCGGACCGCTCGTCTTCGACGCGGTGCGCGACGCCTTCGCGCTGCCCGACCCCGATCCGCTGCCCGGTTCGCTGTTCAGCCGCGCCGCGGTGCGGGTGCTCACCAGCATCGTGACGTCGCTGGAGGGCCGCACCGGGTACTGGGCGCTGCTCTACGACCGATCCGTGCCCGAGGGCGACGGCCGGACCGTCGCCCGCGGGCAGCGGCACCGGCTGCGCGAGCAGTCCTCCTCCGCCGTCTCCGGCGTGGTGCGCGCCGCCGGGCTCACCGATCCCCGCGACCAGGCGGCCGCCGTGATCGTCTGGGAGTCGATGATCTCCGGCGTGATGCAGTGGTGGCGCCTCAACCCCGACATGTCGGCCGCGGAGATCGCTGCGAGCTCGACCCGCATCCTCGCGGCCTGGTCAGTCCCGGCCCCGTCCCCCTCTCGCGAAACGGAGACCCCGTGAGCCACATGATTTCCAGCCTGCTGTCCCGCGCCGTCGTCGACGGTGCACTGCCCCTCCTGGACCGCCGGATCGACGCGTCACGCCGGCCCTTCGACCAGCCGGAGATGCTGCGGCCGCACGCCACCTCGAAGGTCTGGTCCACCACGCACTACGGCGTCTTCGTCCCCGACCTGCCGGAGCCCTACCGGTACGTGAACACGATGACGCTGATCGGCGCGTCGGGCGCGGAGCTGTTCGATCAGGACCACCTGTCCGCCGCGGATGCGCGGAACACCACGACGGTGCTCTCCTCCACCGCGTACGCGGACCAGCACTTCTACCGCGCCTACGATGCGTCGACCGAATGCCGTTTCGCCGCCGACGGTTCCGAGCTGCGCTGGGGAGACGAGCTCGCGATCGACGTGGATCTGCCGCGCGTCACGGTGCGCGGCCGCTACCCGGGCTTCGACGTGGACCTCGAACTCGAGGTCAGCGACCAGGTCTCGTACTTCGTCAAGACGCCGATCTACGACCACCTGAGCCTGACCGCGCCGTACACCGGCACCGTCGACGGTGATCGGGTCGAGGGCGTCGGCACCTTCGAATACGCGCGCATCCGCAGCCATCAGGGACTGTCCCGCAAGGTGATTCCGGCGGCACTCAAGCTGCCCATCGACTTCTTCACGTATCAGATCATCGACATCGACCCCAGCACGCAGATCCTGCTCACCGACGTCCGCGCGCGAGGCCGCATCGCCTGCCGGCTCGCCCACGTGCGGCGCCTCGGCGAGCCCGCGGAGGTCTACGAGGACGTCCGGATGGACGTCGTCGAGACGCGCGAGGTCGTCGACGACCAGGGGCGCACGATGACGGTGCCGGTCCTCGTGAAATGGACGGTCCGCGACGGCGACGACGAGATCCTGACCATCGACGGCTCCGTCGACAGTGAGCTGCGGTACGGACACGGCCGCGGCTACGTGGGCGCGTACACCTACATCGGGACGTACCGCTCCACGCCCGTCGCCGGCAGCGCCTACCTGGAGTGGGTCGACACCCAGCCGTGAGCGCTCAGCGGCCGCCCGGGAAGCGCCCCGCCGGGGGAATGCCCTCGCACACCCCTGTGGCCAGCAGTGGAAGTGCGACGGTACCGACGACGAAGATCACGAGCGCCACGTAGCCTCCGGCTCGGACCGCGCGCCGGCGACCGCGAAGAAGGGCCCCGGCCGTCGCCATCAGGATGACGCTCGCGGCGACCCAGAGAACGCCGAGGGCGTTCATCCCGACGCGTTCGGCCACCCCGTAGGCCATGCCGCAGACCCGTCGCCCCACCAGTTGCGCGACCTGCCACGCGCAGACCGCGGCGACGGCACCGACGACGGGCAACGCCACGTAGGCGATCTCCCCCGGAAGTCGGCGTCCGCGCACACCGGCCGGGCGGACGATCGAGCGACCGGGCGATGCAACACCCGAATCCTCGCGCATCAGCGATCGCGGGCGATGTCGAGGGCGGCCTTGGGTCGCGACAGGAGGTACTCGCGGGCGAGGTTGCGGACCCACGCGCGACGGGTGCACCCGCAGGGAGCGCGGACGGCGTCCGCATCGAGGCCGAGGTGCCGGGCGAGGGCGGCGGCCCGTCGGGCATGGAAGAACTGGGAGACGAGCAGCACACGCCCCACCCCGAACTCATCGCGCGCGCGGAGGCACGCGAGGTACGTGTCGAGCCCGGCACCGTCGGTCAGCAGGGCCGAATCCGGTACGCCGCGGGCGCGCAGCCACCCCGTCATCACGGCGATCTCGTCGCCGGAGGTGCCGCCGGCGTTGCCGGAGACCAGGATCTTCTCGACCTTCCCCAGCCGCAGGAGCTGCAGCGACGCCTCCAACCGACCCTCGACGAAGGACCCCGGCCGGCCACCCCGCACCGACGCGCCGAAGGCGATCGCGACAGGGGCGGGCGGCGCCGTCTCGGGCGCGTACAACGGCCCCGCGCCCGTGACGCCGGTCACCACGGAGCGCAGCCGCCCGGGCGGGCGGACGCTCGACGACGCAACGGAACTCATGAGCACATCTTACTGAGCAGGTAGTTAGGTGAACCTTCGCGCGAAGGCCTGCAGGTCCGCGATCTACCGTTAGGCCAGACGCAGTGGTTTCGCCCTGATATTACCGACGAGTAACATCAGGCGTAAGCCCAGCCCGCGAGGCAGAAAGGTGCACGACGTGGACCAGACGTATTTGGCCGCCGCCGAGTCCGACATCACCCCGCTGAACATCACCCTCGGCACGATCGGCGCAGTCGCGTTCGTCGTCGCATGGGCGATCTTCTTCCGCGGCGCATTCCGCATGGTGCGGATCATCGCCCAGGGCCAGTCCGCGAAGGACCGCTGGCTGCCCTTCATCCCCCGCGCGGCCGAGGTCGTGGTCGAGTTCCTCGCCCACACCAAGATGATCAAGAACCGCACGGTGGGCATCGCCCACTGGTTCGTCATGGTCGGCTTCCTCGCCGGCATGATCCTGTGGTTCGAGGCGCTGCCGCAGAGCTTCGACCCGTCGTTCCACTGGCCCGTGATCGGCTCCTGGCCGTTCTACCACCTGCTGGACGAGCTGCTCGGCATCGCGACCTTCCTCGGCATCCTCGTGCTCATCGTCGTGCGCCAGGTCAAGCACCCGCGCAACCCCGCCCTGTTCTCGCGCTTCTCGGGCAGCAAGTTCCTGCCGGCCTACACGATCGAGGCCATCGTCCTCTTCGAGGGCCTCGGCATGATCATGGTCAAGGCCGGCAAGATCGCCATGACCGGCGAGTCGAGCCCCGTCACCGACTTCTTCACCCGCCACGTCGCGACGCTGCTCCCCGCGAGCCCGACGATGGTCACGATCTTCGCCTTCATCAAGCTGATGTCGGGCGTCATGTTCCTCATCCTGGTGGGTAGCAACCTCACCTGGGGCGTCGCGTGGCACCGCTTCTCGGCCTTCTTCAACATCTACTTCAAGCGCGAGCTGGGCAGCCGCCGCGCGCTGGGCGCCGCCAAGCCGATGGTCTCCAACGGCAAGGTCCTGACCATGGAGAACACCGATCCCGACGTCGACAACCTCGGCGCCGGCAAGATCGAGGACTTCTCCTGGAAGGGCTGGCTGGACTTCACGACCTGCACCGAGTGCGGTCGCTGCCAGAGCCAGTGCCCCGCGTGGAACACCGGCAAGCCGCTGAGTCCGAAGCTGCTCATCATGGGCCTGCGCGACCACGGCTACGCCAAGGCCCCGTACCTGCTGGCCGGCGGCCGCACGGACCCGTCGGGCGAGCAGACCGGCCTGGTCGACGCCGAGGGCAACCCCGACGAGGCCGAGCTGGAGAAGATCCCCGCCGAGGCCCGCGCCGAGGCCGAGCGCGCCCTCGTCGGGCCCGCGGGCGAGGACGGTGCCCTGGGCGGCGTCATCGATCCCGAGGTCCTCTGGTCCTGCACCACCTGTGGTGCGTGCGTCGAGCAGTGCCCCGTCGACATCGAGCACGTCGACCACATCGTCGACATGCGCCGCTACCAGGTGCTCATCGAGTCGGAGTTCCCGCACGAGCTGGCCGGCCTGTTCAAGAACCTCGAGAACAAGGGCAACCCCTGGGGCCAGAACGCGAGCCAGCGCACCGCCTGGATCGACGAGATGGACATCGACATCCCGGTCTACGGCCAGGACGTCGAGTCGTTCGACGGCTTCGAGTACCTCTTCTGGGTGGGCTGCGCCGGCGCCTTCGAGGACCGCGCCAAGAAGACCACCAAGGCCGTCGCCGAGCTCCTCGACGTGGCCGCCGTGAACTTCCTGGTCCTGGGCCAGGGCGAGACCTGTACCGGTGACTCCGCCCGCCGCGCGGGCAACGAGTTCCTGTTCCAGATGCTCGCGCAGCAGAACATCGAGCAGCTCGACGAGGTCTTCGACGGCGTGCCCGCGAAGCAGCGCAAGATCGTCGTGACCTGCGCCCACTGCTTCAACGCGCTCGGCAACGAGTACCCGCAGGTCGGCGGCGACTACGAGGTCGTGCACCACACGCAGCTGCTCAACAAGCTGGTCCGCGAGAAGCGCCTCGTGCCCGTCGCGCCCCCGTCGGAGGACGTGACCTACCACGATCCCTGCTACCTCGGCCGCCACAACCAGGTGTACGAGGCCCCGCGTGAGCTGATCGGCGCCTCGGGCGCCACGCTCAAGGAGATGCCGCGGCACCTCGAGCGGTCCATGTGCTGCGGCGCCGGCGGCGCGCGCATGTGGATGGAGGAGCAGCTCGGCAAGCGCATCAACATCGACCGCGTGGACGAGGCCCTGAACACCCTCTCGTCGTCGCCCGAGGCCACCCCGAAGAAGATCGCCACCGGCTGCCCGTTCTGCCGCGTGATGCTCTCCGACGGCGTGACCGCGCAGACCGCCGACGACGAGGCCGCCGCGCCCGAGGTCGTCGACGTCGCCCAGATGCTCCTCGAGTCCGTCAAGCGCGGCCTCCCCGAGGGCATCGTCGTCGGCAACCCGAACCGCAAGGTGTCCGACGGTGCCACCGCGCTCGCCGAGGCACCTGCCGCGGCGGCTCCCTCGGCTGCTCCGGCGGCCGCCGCGACCGCGACCGCCCCGGCGGAGCCCGCGGAGAAGAAGGACGCGAAGCCGACGGTGGGCCTCGGCCTGGCCGGCGGCGGCAAGCGCCCCGGCGGGCCGAAGAAGCCCGGCGGAGCGAAGCCCGCAGCCGCTCCCGCTGCCGAAGCCGCTCCCGCTGCCGAGGCTCCGGCAGCCCCCGCCGCACCCGCGAAGCCCGCGGTCGGCCTGGGCCTGGCCGGCGGCGCCAAGCGCCCCGGCGCGAAGAAGCCCGGTGGGGCGGCTCCGGCCGCACCTGCTCCCGCTGCCGAGGCCGCTCCCGCGGCGGAGGCTCCGGCGGCTCCCGCGGCGCCGGCGAAGCCCGCGGTCGGTCTGGGCCTGGCCGGCGGAGCGAAGCGCCCGGGCGCGAAGAAGCCCGGCGCACCCAAGCCCGCGGCCGCTCCCGCCGCTGAGGCCCCCGCAGCCGAAGCACCCGCCGCCCCGGCGGAGGCACCGGCCGCCGCGTCCGCACCGGCCGAGGACCGCACCCTGAGCACCGCGGGCGAGTCCAAGGCCGCCGGCTTCGGCATCGCCGCGGGAGCCAAGCGCCCCGGTGCGAAGAAGCCCGGCGCGCCCAAGCCCGCAGCGGCCGCAGCTCCTGCTGCCGAGGCCCCTGCCGCCCCGGCGGCCGAGGCCCCCGCGGCTCCCGAGGCCCCCGCGGCTCCCGAGGCGCCCGCCGCGCCCGCGGCTCCGGCCGCACCCGCGGCCCCCGCCGAGGACCGGACGCTGACCACCGCGGGCGAGTCCAAGGCCGCCGGCTTCGGCATCGCCGCGGGCGCCAAGCGCCCCGGTGCGAAGAAGCCCGGCGCGCCGAAGGCCGCCGCCCCGGCCGCACCCGCGGCTCCGGCGGAGACCGCGGCCGCTCCCGCCCCGGCTTCCGAGGCCCCCGCGGCCGAGGAGGCTCCCGCGGAGAGTGCGCCGTCGGCGCCGGAAACCGCAGCTCCTGCGGCTACGGCACCGTCGGCCGGCAGCGACCGGACGGTGACCACCGAGGGTGAGTCGAAGGCCAAGGGCTTCGGGATCGCGGCGGGCGCGAAGCGCCCCGGCGGCCGGAAGTGATCGGTTCACGACGAATCCCTATCGCCCATAGGGCAGGATGGTCCGCGTGCCTGAGTACGTGAGTTACGAGGAGTTCGGGCGGCGGTTCTTCGAGATCGCCGTGAACGAGGAGCGTGTGGGCTCCGCGTTCGCCGACATCGCCGGCGGTGATTTCACCGTGGGCCCGATCCCGTCGGGCCCCGGTGGGATGGCCAAGGTGTGGGCGCAGGTCGAGATCGACGAGCCGCAGCTCACCCGGCAGGTGGGCGAGCTCATCACCTTCACGGTGAAGATCCCGCTGCGCATCGGCCTGCTGATCGACCTCAAGGTGGACCGGATCCGCTACGACGTGGCCGGCCTCATCACGCTGCCGCTCACGGTGCGCGCCGCGGCGCCGCTGGAGCTGCGCATCGAGGTGGATCCGCCGCGGCCGAAGGACGTGTGGGTCGACGTGGAGTCGCGCACGATCCGCGGGTCGATCGTCCGCGTCGTCGCCAGCGTCGACTCGGAGATCCGGCGGTTCATCGCGCAGTACGTCGCCGAGGAGATCGACAAGCCGGAGATCAAGAAGGCGCGGATCATCAACGTCTCCGAGGAGTTGGGGCGCGCTTTCCACAACCTCGGAGACGAGGACGACCCGCAGGTCGCCACCCCCGCGGCACCGGCCGCGCCCTCCGCCCCGGCGGCCGAGGCCATCGAACCCACCGAGATCCTGCCCGCACCGGGCGATCGGCTCTAGAAACCGCTCGATGTCCGGCGCACGACGACGTATGTCGATCGTCGGCCGGAGAACCGCCGGTGTCGGGACGCGTCAGCCGGCGTCGCCGTCGACGATGCGTTGGATCGCGGCGCCGTACGTCGCCACTAGCTCCTCGGACGACGGCTCGACGAACAGCGGCGCACCGATCAGGTAGCGCATGAAGGCCAGCCCGAACATCGCGCTGGCGACCACGCGCGCCGTCTCGATGGTGATCCCCGAGTGCTTCGTCAGCGTCGGGATCATCACCGACGACAGGAACTCGCCGAACGTCTTGGACGCCCCCTCGTCCGCGTCGACCGCGGCGCGGAGCAGCGCCCGGAAGGCCTCCGAGGTCTCCGGTCCCTCCCAGACGGCGAGCGCGGCCCGGACCAGCCGCTCCCCCACGCCCTCGCGCGGACCGTCGAGCGCGGCGGTGAAGATCTCCTCCGGGTCGACGGGCATGCTCATCACGCCCCGGAACAGACCCTTCTTGTTGCCGTAGTAGTACGACACCAGCGCCACGTCGACGCCAGCGCGCGCCGCGATGGCGCGGATCGTGGCGCGGTCGTAGCCCACCTCGGCGAAGAGCTCGCGCGCCGCCTCGAGGATGTCCGCCTTCGCGGTGCTGGTGCCCGCTCGCCTGCCCGTCGTCATGCGCCGATCCTAACAGGATTTCAACGCCTGTTGACTTCTCTCGCGGTCCGGTCGTACCCTCGGATTCATCACACGTTGAATTACCTGGAGGTGCTCCACCATGAGCAAGTCCCACGCTCAGCTCGCGGCGGTCTTCGCCGGGCTGGCGATCGCCATCCCGCTGATCGTCCTGCTGTTCACCGGCCCCGCCTCGCACGGCAAGCCGCACGACCTGCCGATCGGCGTCGTCGGGCCGGCGGCCGCCGCGCAACAGGTCGAGCAGCGGCTCGACGCGCAGCAGCCCGGCGGCTTCGCAGTGCACGCCTACGAGTCCGAGGCCGCGCTGGTCCAGGCCGCGAAGGACCGCGAGGTCTACGGCGGCATCGTCCCCGCGAACCCGGCCACCCCCGGCGCGCAGACCAGGGCCGTCGTCGCCAGCGGCGCCTCGCCCGCCGTCGCGCCCATGATCACGCAGATGGCGACCGCGCTGGCGCAGGGCCAGAAGGTGCAGACCGTCGAGGTCGCGCCGCTCTCGGCCGACGACCCGCGCGGCGCCGGCTTCGGCTCCATCGTGATGCCCGTCTTCCTCTCCGGCATGGTGCTGGCGCTGGCCACGGTGATGATCGGCGGCCACCCGAAGATCGTCGCCGTGGCCCTGCCCATCGGCGCCGCGATCATCGGCGCCGCCGCGGTCGGCGCGGCCATGTGGATCGGCGTGCTGCCCGGCGGCTTCTGGGGCCAGTGGCTCGCGATGAGCGCGGGGATGCTCGCCATCGGCGCGACGGTGGCCGGACTGGTGCAACTGGCGGGCACGAAGGGCATCGGCCCCGCGGCGCTGCTGTTCATGCTGGTCGGGATGCCGCTCGCCGGGATCGCGATGCCGCCCGAGTTCCTGCCGCACGTGTGGGCGGTGCTCGGCCAGAGCCTGCCGATCGGCGCCACGGGCACGGCCCTGCGCAGCGCGGCCTTCTTCGCCGACGGTTCCCTCATCGGCGCCGGCGCCGGTGCGACCTTCGCGGTCCTCGGCGCGTGGATCGTCGTGGGCTACGCCCTGCTCGTGATCGGCGCGGCCAAGCACCGGGCGCAGGGTGGCGCACCGTCGGACAACGGCGAGGTGGAGGAAAAGGATTTGCTGCAGCCTGCGACGATATAGCCCATGAGCCGACCGCATGTGCCCCACATCCGCACCGAACTCAAGCCGCTCGAGCAGTCCGCCAAGCTGCAGAACGTGCTGTACGAGATCCGTGGACCCGTGGTGGCACAGGCGGCTCGGCTCGAGGCGCAGGGGCACCGCATCCTCAAGCTCAACATCGGCAACCCGGCGACGTTCGGCTTCGAGGCGCCGGACTCCATCGTCCGCGACATGATCCACGCGCTGCCCACCTCGCAGGGCTACAGCGAGTCGCAGGGCATCGCCTCCGCGCGACGGGCCGTGGTGACCCGCTACGAGGAGGTCCAGGACTTCCCGTACTTCGACATCGGCGACGTCTACCTCGGTAACGGCGTCTCCGAGCTCATCACCATGACGCTGCAGGCGCTGCTGAACAACGGCGACGAGGTGCTCATCCCCGCGCCCGACTACCCGCTGTGGACCGCCATGACGTCGCTCTCCGGCGGGACGCCCGTGCACTACCTGTGCGACGAGGACAACGGCTGGAACCCGTCCGTCGAGGACATCGAGGCGAAGATCACACCGCGCACCAAGGCGATCGTCGTGATCAACCCGAACAACCCGACGGGCGCCGTCTACTCCCGCGAGACGCTGCAGCAGATCGTCGAGGTGGCGCGCAAGCACTCGCTGCTGGTGCTGGCCGACGAGATCTACGACCGGATCCTCTACGACGACGCGCAGCACATCTCGATCGCCGAGCTCGCGCCCGATCTCCTGGTGTGCACGTTCAACGGCCTGTCCAAGGCCTACCGCGTGTGCGGGTACCGCGCCGGCTGGATGGTGCTCACGGGCCCCAAGGACCACGCCTCCGGCTTCATCGAGGGACTGACCCTGCTGGCGTCGACGCGCCTGTGCCCCAACGTCCCCGCGCAGCACGCGATCCAGGTGGCGCTCGGCGGCTACCAGTCGATCAACGACCTCATCCTGCCCGGCGGGCGGCTCCTGGAGCAGCGCGACGTGGCCTTCGAGAAGCTCAACGCCATCGACGGGGTGAGCTGCGTCAAGCCGAAGGGTGCGCTGTACGCCTTCCCCAAGCTGGATCCCAACGTGCACGAGATCCGCGACGACGAGCAGATGGTGCTGGACCTGCTCAACGAGGAGAAGATCCTCCTGGTGCAGGGCACCGGCTTCAACTGGCCCACGCCCGACCATCTGCGCGTGGTGACCCTCCCCTGGGCGCGCGACCTCGCGGAGGCCCTCGATCGTTTCGGCAACTTCCTGAGTTCCTACAAGCAGAAGTAGGGTGTCGGCGTGACAGCCGACCACGACCACGACGTGCACGACGACCCCGCAGCGCACGTGCACAGCCACTCGCTCACCAACATCTCCCTCGGGAGATGGGCGTCGCGGGTCGTGGTCGGCCTGCTCGCCGTGATCGGCGTCCTCGTCGTGGCGGGCGTGATCCTGCTCTGGCCGTCCCAGATCCGCGTCAGCGTGCCCTCGGGGCCGCAGACGCCGACGCTGGCCAAGGGCGAGGTCTCCGAACAGATGGTCGGCGACTGCGACTTCTCCCCGTCGGGGAACGGCCAGCTCAGCGACACCGAGCCGCATCCGGTCCTCAACCCCGACGGTGGCTGCCTCAACAGTTCCGTCAAGATCACCAGCGGCCAGGACGCCGGCAAGTGGACGATGTTCTCCATCGGCACGCAGCGGATGAACGTCTCCGCCGTGCCGGGGAAGGCCTCGCCGGACGCGGCACCGTCGGGCATCGACCTGTCCCGTCCCGCCACCCCCGGCACCGGCCAGCCCGACCTCGCGCCCGGCACGAAGATCATGATGAGCTGGAACGGCGGGGGCGTGGCCGGCTCGCCGTCGAACTACGCCTTCTACGACTACGCGCGCGGCGTCTCGCTGTGGGTGTGGGGGCTGGTGTTCGCGGCCGTCGTGATCGCGGTCGCGCAGTGGCGCGGCCTGCGGGCGCTGCTCGGCCTCGCGCTCTCGGGCGTGGTGATCGTCTTCTTCGCGCTGCCGTCGATCCTCGACGGACATTCGGCCGTGTGGGTGGCGCTGGTGGCGTCGGCGGTGATCCTCTACCTGGTGCTGTACCTGGCGCACGGCGTCTCGCTGCGCACGTCGGCGGCGCTCTTGGGCACGCTCTGTTCGCTCGCGGTGTGCGGTGTGCTGGCCTGGCTCGCGACGGCCACCACCCAGGTCACGGGCCTGAGCAGCGAGGACACCACCAACCTGCAGGCGTACGCCGCGACGGTCTCGACCTCGGGCGTGCTGCTCGCGGGCTTCGTCATCGGCGCGCTGGGCGTGCTCAACGACGTGACGATCACGCAGTCGTCGGCGACGTTCGAGCTCGCGAAGCTCTCCCCCAAGTCCTCGCGGCGGCGCACGTTCCTCTCCGCGATGCGCGTGGGCCGCGACCACATCGCGTCGACGGTGTACACCCTGGTGTTCGCCTACGTCGGTACGGCGCTGCCGCTGCTGCTGCTCTTCTCCATCGCGGGCCGGCCGCTGGGGCAGGTGCTCACGTCGGACTCGGTGGCGATCGAGCTGGTCCGCGCCTTCGTCGGCGGCATCGGCCTCGCCCTGTCCGTGCCGCTCACCACCGCCATCGCCACGCTGCTCGCCAAGCCGAAGCGCGTCGCCGTGAGCGCCGAGGCCGCGAAGCGCTACGCCGACAGCCACCCCGACGCCGATCCGTCGGAGATCCGGGTGCGGGAGCGTCGCGCGGCGGCCAGGGCGGCGGCGCCCTCGTCGTCGTCCGACGGTGCCGCGGCCGGGGCCCCGGCGCGCCGGGCCGCCGCCGAACGTCCCGTCGAGGGCTCGGACGCTGCGAGCCCTGCACGGCGGCCCACGGCCGCCGCGGAGCCGCAGCCCGAGACCGGGCAGATGCCGGTCGCGCCGCCGACGGGGCAGTTCCCCGTCGCGCCGCGCCCCGCGGCACCCCGCCCCGAGGCCCGAACTGAGGCACGTCCCACGTCGCAGCCGCTCACGCCGCCCCCGGCCCCGTCCCCGCGGCCGGGCCGGCGACGCCTGCCGGACGAGCCGATCCCCGCGCCCCCGCGGCCCCAGCCGCGGCCGCCGGTGCTGCCGGATCCGCCCGTGCAGGACCCGCCGTCGCGTCGGGGCCGGCACTCCGCCGACTGAGACGAGAATGTCCGGTCATCGGTACTCACGATCGTGAGAACCGATGACCGGACATTCGGCGGCGAGTCCGCCGGGCGCTCAGCTCTGGAAGTTGAGGTACGCCTTCGAGGGCGTCGGGCCGCGCTGGCCCTGGTACTTCGACCCCACCGACGAGCTGCCGTAGGGGTTCTCCGCGGGGCTGGTGAGCCGGAACAGGCAGAGCTGGCCGATCTTCATGCCCGGCCACAGCGTGATCGGCAGGTTCGCGACGTTCGACAGCTCCAGCGTGATGTGGCCGGAGAAGCCGGGGTCGATGAAGCCGGCGGTCGAGTGCGTGAGCAGGCCGAGGCGCCCCAGGGAGGACTTGCCCTCGAGGCGTCCGGCGAGGTCGTCGGGCAGGCTGCACACCTCGAGGGTGGAGCCGAGCACGAATTCACCGGGGTGCAGCACGAAGGGCTCGCCCTCCGCCGGCTCGACCAGCGAGGTCAGCTCGTCCTGCCGCTGCTTGGGGTCGATGTGGGTGTAGCGGGTGTTGTTGAACACCCGGAACAGGCCGTCGAGCCGCACGTCCACGCTGGACGGCTGCACCATCTGCGGGTCGAAGGGATCGATCCCCAGGCGGCCGGATTCCACATGGGCGCGAATGTCGCGATCGGAGAGCAGCACGGGTTCAGCGTAGGGCAGGCCGCGCGGGGCGCGAGCGTTGCCACGGGTAACGATCGCGGGCCGCGCGCCGACCACAGGGCATGAAGCCCGCACGGATCGTGCTCCCCGCCCTCCTGGCCGTCGCCCTCTCCGCCTGCGGTTCCGGGTCCGACGGTCCGCCGACCGGCACCGTTCCGCCGCCGGTCACCGCCTCGGACCCGACGACCTCCGTGCCGGTCACAGCCTCGGACACCGTCGCTCCCCCGAGTTCGGCTGCCCCGCAGCCCGCGGCGCTGGCCGACCCGCCCGACCAGTACCGACCGCCCACCGGCCGCGGCGTCTACTTCTTCACCCCGAGCCGCAACATCGCGTGCGGGCTCGACTCCGGGACGGTGGGCTGCCAGGTCTTCAAGACCAGTGTGATCCCGCCCGGCGCCGACTGCGATCACGGCACGATGCCGCGCGACGAGATGTCGAAGGGGTACTACTCCGACGACGGCGGCGCGTTCACCCCGTCGTGCTTCAACCAGGGCCTCTTCTTCATGGTCATCGAGCAGAAGACGCTGCAGTACGGGCACAGCGTGACCGCGGGCGGCATGACCTGCCTCTCCGAGGCCAAGGGCGTGACGTGCCGCCGCGGCGAACGCGGATTCTTCGTCTCCGCGCAGAGTTTTCAGCAGTGGTGACGGCCCGTCGCGCCCGACGGGGCCCGTGCTACTGTTGCCGGTACGTGCGACGCCGTCGATGATGGTGCCGCAGCTGCCGATGTAGTTCAATGGTAGAACTCCTGCTTCCCAAGCAGGTAGCGCGGGTTCGATTCCCGTCATCGGCTCCACGCTTCGTCCCCGGCCCGCCGATGCAGGTTCCGCCGCGCGGCACCGAGGCCTTTCCCACCACGCATCCCTACGTCGTCACGGACGTCCCGCATCGCGCGACCTGATCGGCGTAGAACTGGGCGTTGGTGACGATGAGGAACGGCAGGACGCAGACCTGCCCGATCACCCAGCCGACGGTGGAGAGCAGCAGGCTCGCGACGGTCTGGGAGGCGATGTCCTCACCCGGACCGCTGACACCGGCGGCGAGCGAGAACGGCAGGCTCACGACGGTCGAGACGACACTCAGCAGCAGGTAGGTGCAGGCCACCCGACCGAGCAGGCGCCAGTACCCGCGCCGCTGCAGGGCGACGGCGCGCCACAGCGCATCGACGGGGCGCAGCTTCTCGAGGACGAGCATCGGGCCGGCGATCACCAGCGTCGGCAGCACGGCGAGCACGGCGACGGCGGCGACGGCGAACAGCGCCGTCGTGGTCAGGCGCGCGGACTCCGGCCCGGCGCGCACCGCGAGGGCGATCGCGAGCGCCGCCGCGCCGACGATCGGCGCCAGGACCACCACCACGTCGAGGACACCGAGCCCCAGGGCGGCAGCAAGGCGGGGCCGCGCCTGTCGCCACGCGAGGCGGAGCGGGGTCCGCTCGCCTGCGAGGTGCCGGATCGCGACGATGGAGCCGATCGCCGTCACCGCGATGCTGGCCAGCATCCAGACGATCATCACGAGGAACGTGCCCGCCGGGTACAGCCCGAGCGCCACGGCGACCTGGAGGCTGTCCCGGTCGGCGGTGGGCGTCCACCGCGGGTCGCCGATGAGCGGCAGCCGGGCGAGCACGCCGAGGACCGCGATCGTGCAGAGGACGACGGCCGAGACCCCCAGCGTGGAGCCGGGGTTCGCGCGGAGCACCGCGAGGGAGGAACGGTAGATGCTGCCCAGTCCGCGCGGCGGGGCGGCGTTCAGTCCTTGTCCTCAGGGGCGTCGGGGTGATTCCGGGCGTCCATCTCCTTGGCCTTGCGGCGCTGCTGCTCCGCGCGCTCGCGGCACTGCCGCAGGAACTCGTCGTCGTCGTCCGGGTACTGGGCGATGTGCCGGCCCGGGCGTTCGTACTCGGGGAAGCCCGTGGTGCGCGACGGTGCGCCGCCGCCCGCGACGGCCCCGACGGGCCGGCCCAGCAGGAACCAGATGAGCGAGCCCGCGAGCGGGATGAGGATGACGATGATGAGCCAGCCGCCCTTGGGCAGGTGGCGCACCCGGTACTCGTCCGAGACGATGACGTCGATGAGCGCGGCCACCCACAGCAGCATCACGATCGCGCCGAAGTACGGCATCTTGAACCCCCACCCCTAGTAAAACGGATAGCCGATGCTACCGCGAACCCCATTCCGAATCGACCTATTGTGGCAGCGTGAGTGATCTCAGCTGGCCGGCGACCCGTGTCCTCAGCATCGGGAAGCGCTCCGGCGCCGTCCCCGGGCACCTCGAACTGACCGACACGCACGTGCGATTCCGCCCGGCGGGCATCGCGGCGAAGGTGGGCGGAACGCCCTTCTCGGTCCAGCTCAAGCACGTCGCGGCGGCCGGGATCGTCGAGGAGACGGTCGGCCTGTTCAAGCGCACCCGGCAGCGGCTGTGCATCACGCTCGGCGACGGCTCCGAGCAGTACTTCGAGGTCGGCCGGCCCGATGAGGTCGCCGAGGCCGTCCGCGTCCGGCTCGGGAACGTCGCGTGATCGGCGTGATCGGCGGGACCGGGCTGTACCGGTTCCTGCCGGGCGGGAGCGAGCAGCGCACCGTCGACACCCCGTACGGGCGGCCGAGCGCCCCGATCACGGTCGGCGAGGTCGCCGGCCGCGAGGTGGCCTTCCTCCCCCGGCACGGCCTGGGCCACGAGTTCTCGCCGCACACCGTGCCCTACCGGGCGAACCTGTGGGCGCTGCGCAGCCTCGGGGTGCGCAAGCTGCTCGCGCCGTGCGCCGTCGGGAGCCTCGACGGTGCCGCCGGCCCGGGAACGATCGCGATCCCGGAGCAGCTCGTCGACCGGACCTTCTCCCGTCCGTCCACGTACTTCGACGGTGGCGGCGTGCACGTGAGCTTCGCCGATCCGTACTGCCCGACGCTGCGGGCTACGGCCGCACCGCACGCGGACCGGGCCGATTCGACGATGGTCGTCATCGAGGGGCCCCGGTTCTCGACCCGCGCCGAGAGCCGCTGGTTCGCGGCGCAGGGCTGGGACCTGGTGAACATGACCGGCCTGCCCGAGGCGGCGCTGGCCCGCGAACTCAAGCTCTGTTACGCCTCGATCGCGCTCGTCACCGACCTGGACGCGGGCATCGAGTCGGGCGAGGGCGTGCGCACCGAGGACGTGCTCGCCGAGTTCCGCGCGAACCTGCCGCGACTGACCGACGTGCTGACGAAGACCATCGCCGCCACTGATCCCGCCGCGCCGTGCGACTGCGCCGCGGGCGATCACGACCTTCCCGCGGGCCTGGACCCGATCCGCGTCTGAGGCTCAGCCGTCCGCGGAAAGCAGAATCCGCACGACCTGATTCGGTCGTGCGGATTCTGTCGTGCGTGCGGTTACGCCGAGCCGAGGTAGCGCTCCGTGTCGCGCTGCAGCCACTTGACGATCAGCCCCACCGGCAGGCCGCTGAGGCCGATCACGCGGTCGCCGCCGATCGGCTCGATGAGCAGCGTCCAGGTGAACACGGAGCCGCCGTCGGGGTGCGCCTCCACGCGGTACTTCTCCGCGAGCCGCGCCAGCCCGGGGGCGGTGGCGGACTGCACGTAGAAGGCCTTCTCGCACAGCGTCTCCGACTCCTCCCAGGAGTAGAAGAGCTCGTCGGCGCTGACGCCGGGGCCGAGGTGCACCCGGCGGGTGGAGCCGGCGGCGAAGGGCCGCGGGCTGGTCCACTCGATCTTCCGGATCCCCTTGCACCAGTGCAGGGGACGGTCCGAGGTCAGCTCACCCCACACCCAGGAGACGGGGCGCGCGGAGCGCACCGAGAACTCGTACACGCCGGGACGCCCGGCCTGCAGTTCGGCGGGGAGAACGGGCTTGAGAGCGGGCATGTCGGGCTCCTGGCTACTTCGGGGGTCAGACGGTGTGCGCGTCCGCGACGTTGAGCGCCTCGTCGATGATGGCGAGTCCCTCGCGGGCCTCCTCGGCGGAGATGTTGCACGGCGGGACGACGTGGATGCGGTTGTAGTTGGCGAACGGCAGCAGGCCGCCCTTCTTCAGCGCGGCGACGGTCTCGTTCATCGCCGGGCTGCTGCCGCCGTAGGGCGCCAGCGGCTCGCGGGTCTCCTTGTCGCGGACGAGTTCGATCGCGAAGAAGACGCCCTCGCCGCGCACGTCGCCGACGGACGGGTGCGCGGCCTTGAAGCCCTCGAGGGCGGGCCGGATGATGTCGTTGCCGATCGTCGCGGCGTTCTCGACCATGCCCTCGTCGGCCATGGCGTTGATCGTGGCAACCGCGGAGGCGGTGGCCAGCGGGTGGCCCGAGTAGGTGAGGCCGCCGGGGTAGGGCTTGTCGGCGAAGGTGGCGGCGATCTCGGCGCCGATGGCGACGCCGCCGAGGGGAACGTAGCCGCTGTTCACGCCCTTGGCGAAGGTCAGCAGGTCGGGCACGACGGGGCCGGCGGCGGTGGCGCCGTGCTCGATGGCGAACCACTTGCCGGTGCGGCCGAAGCCGGCCATGACCTCGTCGGCGATCATGACGATCCCGTACTTCGTGCACAGCTCGCGGACGCCGGCCAGGTAGCCGGGCGGCGGCACCATGATGCCGGGCGTGCCGGGGATCGACTCGAGGATGATCGCGGCGATGGTGTTCGGGCCCTCGAGCACGATGGTGCGCTCCAGGTGCTCGAGCGCGCGCTGGCTCTCCTGCTCCTCGGTCTCCGCGTAGAAGGAGCTGCGGTAGAGGAAGGGACCGTCGAAGTGGGCGACGGACTCGCCGCCGAAGTCGCTCGCGAACCGGCGGGTGTCGCCGGTGACGTTGATCGCCAGCTCGGTGCCGCCGTGGTAGCTGCGGTAGCGGCTGAGCACCTTGCGGCGGCCGGTGTGGACGCGCGCCATGCGGATGGCGTGCTCCACGGCATCGGCGCCGCCGTTGGTGAAGAAGACCTTGTCCAGGTCGCCCGGGGTGCGCTCGGCGATGAGCCGCGCGGCCTCGCTGCGGGATTCGTTGACGTGCTGGGGCGCGATGGTGCAGATCTTCGCGGCCTGCTCCGCGATGGCCGCGACGACCTTCGGGTGCTGGTGGCCGATGTTGGTGTTGACCATCTGCGAGCTGAAGTCGAGGAGCTTGCGCCCCTCGCCGTCCCACACGTACGAGCCCTCGGAGGCGAGGATCGTCATGGGGGTGATCTGCGCCTGCGCCGACCACGAGTGGAAGACATGGGCGCGGTCGAGCTCGTAGGCGCGGGCTCCTGCGGCGACGGCGTCGTCGAGGGTCCGGCCGTCGGGCAGCGTGTTCGTCATAGCTGTTACTCCAAGAAATGTCTGCGGCAATGCCGACTGGCGATATCCGCGGGTATGCGCTGCTCACCTGGTCACGTCACGGTGACTGCAACGATACTCGCCGCGTCGCGCCCCCTCGCGTCGGCTTCGGACGGCCCCGGCACGACCGGCCACCGTCGGATAGCTTTGCAGTATGAGCCAGACGAGCACGGACCGACAGCCCGGCGGACTCACCGGGTTCACCGACAACCCCGTCAACGCGGCGATGGCCCGCGTGCTCGACGACGTGCGCCGCGAGGAGCACCCGGGCGCCGTCGCCGACTACATCCCGCAGCTGGCGACGGCCGATCCGGAGGCCTTCGGCGTGGCCTCGGTGTCGGTGCACGGCCACAGTTACGGCGCCGGCGACTACCGCGTTCCCTTCACCATCCAGTCGATGAGCAAGCCCTTCGTGTACGCGCTGGCCCTGGAGGCGTTGGGGACCGAGGCGGTGCTGGAGCGGATCGGCGTCGAGCCGAGCGGCGAGGCGTTCAACGGCATCAGCTTCGACCCCTCGGGCCGGCCGGAGAACCCGCTCATCAACGCGGGGGCGATCGTCTCGACGTCGCTGATCCCGGGCGCGGACGGTGCCGAGCGGTTCGCCGCGATCCGGGAGGGACTGTCGCGCTTCGCCGGCCGCGAGCTGGAGCTGGACGAGGCCGTCTACCGGTCGGAGTCGGAGACCGGCTTCCGCAACCTCGCCCTCGCCGCGCTCGCCCGCTCGACCGACGCGCTGCGCGTCCCCATCGAGGACGCCCTCGATCCGTACTTCCGGCAGTGCTCGCTGCTGGTGGACGCGCACGACGTCGCGGTGATGGGCGGCACCCTCGCCAACGGCGGCGTCAACCCCGTCACCGGCGAGCGGGTGGTGAGCGCGGCGGTCGCGCAGCACACGCTCTCGGTGATGACGGGGTGCGGCATGTACGACCGGTCCGGCGCGTGGATGGTCTCCGTGGGGATTCCCGCCAAGTCGGGCGTGGGCGGCGGCATCGTCGCCGCGACGCCGGGCGAGTACGGCATCTGCGTGTTCAGCCCGCCGCTCGACGAGGCCGGCAACTCCAGCCGCGGTGTCGCGGTGCTGCAGCGGATGAGCAGCGAGTTCGGCCTGCACCTGCTGAACCGGTCGATCACCCCGGTGAGCGCCGTCGCCTCCGTGACCACGGACCCGTCGACCGGCAGGACGGTGCTGCGGCTGCGCGGCGAGGTCGACTTCGTCGCCGTGGAGGAGGTCGTGCACGAGGCCCTGAGCCTGGGCCGCGCGCAGAGCGGCAGCACCATCGTCCTCGACCTCACCGACGTCACCCGCATCTCGACGGTGGCGGCCTACCTGCTGACCCAGCTGGCCTCCGACGTGGGCTACGGCGTGCGCGTGGTGATGGAGGACCCGTCCAGCTTGTGTGCGGTGAAGCCCCTGGGGGACTGAGGATTCCGCGTCGTCACCGCGCGGTGACGACGACGCGGTGCCAGCCGGTGGCACCGTCGGGGGCGGGCGGCGCCGTCGCGTCGGTCTGGACCGTCCCGTGCGCGTCGGTGGCGCGCACCTCGAGGGTGTGCTCGCCGCGATCGAGCGGGAGGGAGACGCTCCACTGCCGCCAGGTGTCGGGGCCGACGGTGTCGGCGAGGCGGGCCGGCACCCACGGGCCGGAGTCGGCCCGGACCTCGACGCCGCCGATGCCGGTGTGCTGCGCCCAGGCGACCCCGGCCACCGTCACCGCCCCGGCGGGGACGGAGCCGCGCGGGACGTCGATGCGCGACTGGACCTTGATCGGGCCGAGCGCCGACCAGCCCCGCGGCGTCCAGTAGCCCTGATCCTCCGCGAAGGTCGTGACCTTGAGCGAGGTCACCCACTTGGTCGCCGAGACGTACCCGTACAGCCCCGGAACGACGAGCCGGGCGGGGAAGCCGTGGATCACGGGCAGCGGCTGCCCGTTCATGCCGATCGCGAGCAGCGACGCGCGGGCGGGATCGCGCAGCACGTCCAGGGGCGTGCCCGCGGTGAAGCCGTCGGAGCTGCGCGAGAGCACCATGTCGGCGCCGGGTTGCGGCCGCGCCCGCTCCAGCAACGCCCGGATCGGGTAGCCGAGCCAGAGCGCGTTGCCGATGAGGTCGCCGCCGACCTCGTTGCTGACGCAGGCGAGCGTGGCGTGATGCTCCTCCAGCGGCAGCGCGAGTAGCTCGTCCCAGCTGAGGGTGAAGGGCGCGTCGACCATGCCGTGCACCTGCAGGGACCAGTCCGCCGGGTCGAGCTGCGGCACGCGGAGGGCGGTGTCGATGCGGTAGAAGTCCGCCGTCGGCGTGACGTAGGGGGTGAGCCCGGCGATGGGCGGGTCCGCCGGGGCCGGTGGCGCGACGGTCCGCGGTACGGGCAGGCGGAGCGTCTCCCGCGCCGCCTTCACCGCCGTCGCGCCCGCCGAGAGCAGGCGGGCCCCGGCGAGGGCCAGCACCGTCGTCCCGGCGGCTGCGCCCGCGACGAGGAGGAAGCCGCGCCGGTCCATCCCGGCGGCCTCCTCCCGGGCCCCGAGGGCGGGACGGAGGCTGCGGATCGCCAGGCGCAGGACGAGGATCGCCGCGGCGACGCCGACGAGACTCGGGACCGCCCACATCGCCGTGGCGTCCGGGCGCAGGAGCGCGATCAGCGCGCCGACGATCCCGACGAGGCCGAGCAGCGCAGCGCCCCAGGGCGGACGGCGCAGTTCGAGCAGGCCCGCGGCTGCGGCACCCAGGGCGAGGACGACGCCCATCGAGCCGAGGAGGACCGCCTTGTCGGCGGTGCCGAAGGACTCGACTGCGAAGTCCTTGAGCCACGGCGGCGCGGCGTCGATGACCGCCGCCCCGCCCGCGAACAGCGTGCTGGCTCCCGGCGCGACGACGGCTGCGACGAGCTCCGCCACGGCCAACCCGGCGGCGCCGGCGAGGACGCCCGCCAGCGCGGCGGCCCATCCCGGCGGGCGGCGCTCAGCAGGGCTCGCGGTCTCCTCGGTCATGGATCCAGCGTGGCACGCGGCGGCGACGCAGGCGAGGGTCGTCCGCATACCTCACGGAATCGTAAGAATCGCGGCAAAAGACAAGGGCCGCCGCAGCCTTCCGGCTGCGACGGCCCCGTCGTCGATCGGTGATCAGCCGCGGGAATCCACGACGGTGTAGGTCCCGTCGGCGTACTCGGCGCGGATGAGCTTCTTGTCGAACTTGCCGACCGAGGTCTTGGGGACCTCGGCGACGAACGCCCAGCGCTCGGGGATCTGCCACTTGGGCAGCAGGTCCGTGAGGAAGGCCCGCTGCTTCTCGGCGTCCGCGTCGGCGGCATCCTTGACCACGGCGAGCACGAAGGGGCGCTCATCCCACTTCTCGTCGGGCACGCCGACGACGGCGGCCTCGGCGATGGTGGGGTTGCTCATGACCGTGTTCTCGAGCTCGACGGAGCTGATCCACTCGCCGCCGGTCTTGATCATGTCCTTGGTGCGGTCGCGGATGGTCATGAAGCCGTCCGGGCTGATCGACGCGACGTCGCCGGTGCGGAGCCAGCCGTCGTGGAACTTCGACTCGTCGGAGACGTTGCCCTCGGGCGAGTAGTACGCGCCGGTGATCCAGGGGCCGCGCACTTCGAGCTCGCCGGCGGCCTCGCCGTCCCAGGGCTGCTCGTTGCCCTCGTCGTCGATGAGGCGGGCCTGCACCGACGCGGGGAAGCGGCCCTGCGTGACGCGGTAGGCGAACTCCTCAGTCTCGTCCTCGATGCCGAAGGGCGGGCGCGAGACCGAGCCGAGCGGCGAGGTCTCCGTCATGCCCCAGGCGTGGACGATCCGGGTGCCGAGCTTGTCGAAGGCGCGGATCATCGACGGGGGCACGGCGGCGCCGCCGACGACGACCTCGCGCAGGTGCGAGATGTCCTGCGGCTTCACGGCGAGCTGCGCGGCGACGCCGGCCCAGATGGTGGGCACGGCGGCGGCGAAGGTGGCCTTCGTGGCGTCGAGGATCTGCAGCAGGGGCTCCGGCTGCAGGAAGCGGTCGGGCATGATCAGCGTGATGCCGCCCATCATCGCCGCGAAGGGCAGGCCCCACGACATGACGTGGAACATCGGCACGATCGCGAGCACCGAATCGGCGTTGCCGAGCGCCATGCCCGAGGACGAGTTCACCTGCATCGAGTGCAGCCAGATGCTGCGGTGGCTGTAGACGACGCCCTTGGGGTCGCCGGTGGTGCCGGAGGTGTAGCACATGACGGCCGGGTCGCGCTCCGAGATCTCGGGCCACGCGAACGTGGTCGGCTCGCCCGCGATGAGCTCGTCGAAGGAGTGCACCGTGATGCCCTCGGGCGCCTCGAGCGCCTCCTTCGGACCGTTCGCGACGATGACGTGCTGCACGTTCGGGGTCGCGGCCAGGTACTTGCCGAGCAGCGGTGCGACCGAGGCGTCGACGAGGATCACCTTGTCGTCGGCCTGGTTGATGATGAACACGGCCTGCTCGGGAGACAGGCGCAGGTTCAGCGTGTGGAGCACGGCGCCCATCGCGGGCACGCCGGCGTAGGCCACCTGGTGCTCGTTGTTGTTCCACATGAACGTCGCCACGCGGTCGCCCCGCTGCACGCCCAGCTTGGTCAGGGCGTGGGCCAGCTGCGCGGCCTTGTCGCCGACCTCGGCGAAGGACAGATCGCGCAGGCCCTCACCGGTCCACGTGGTGATCTTGGCCTCGGGGAAGACGCGGCGGCTGTACTCGACGAGACGGGCGATCGTCAGCTCGCCGTCCTGCATCGTGGTCTGAATCACGGTGGTGGAGACTCCTTCTCGGATGGGAAATGCGGCGGCAGTGGCTACTGGCTGGTGATCTGGTTGATCAGGCGCACGACCGACCTCGGGGCGAATTTACTCGAATTGGACAACAGCGTGGTGAGGGTTCCGACGGAATAGTGGATCCGGGGCAGGAAGGGCACCCGGATCCCGGGGTGCACCGAGCTCCACACCTGCTCCGCGACCTCCTCCGGCGTGATGTTCACGCCCAGGGTCCGCGTGCTCTTGGCGTCGGTCTCGGCGAGGGCCGTCTTCGCCCACAGCGGCCAGATCGCGACGACGCGCACGCCGTGCTTCTCCCACTCCAGCTCCAGCGCCTCGGTGAAGCCGGAGACGTAGAACTTGGCGGCACTGTAGGTCGCGATGCCGGGCTGGCCGTAGATGGCCGAGGCCGAACTGATGTTCACCAGGTGCGCGTCCGGCTGCCCCTTGAGATAGGGCAGCGCCGCCTTCGCGCCATAGGTCACGCCGAGGGCGTCGATGTCGATCTGCAGCTTGATCTGCTGCGGCGTGATCTCCTCGAGGTCGCCGCCGAAGAGCACGCCCGCGTTGTTGTCGAGCACCGTCAGGCCGCCGCCGGTGTGCTGCGTGAAATCGGCGAGCGCAGCCTCCCACTGGTCGTAGTCGGTCACGTCGAGCGTGCCCGTGACGATCGCCGGATGCTCGGCCTTCAACTCCTCCAGCGCGGCGGCGTTGACGTCGTAGACGCCCACCGTCCACCCCTCGGACAGGAAGCGCAGGGCAGTGGCCCGGCCGATGCCCGAGGCACCGCCGGAGATGAAGATCGATGGCATGGCGTCCAACCTACCCGCTGGTCAGGCCGGGGTAAAGACCCTACTGAGGGTCACTCAATTAGGTTCGAGCAGTACCCTGGACGGCCGCTTGGAGTTCCGCCCGGTTCAGCTCTCCGCGTCGCCGGGAACGACCTCCTCCGCGAACGTGATCGTGTTCCCGGCGGGATCGACGGCGTCCGCGGTCCTGACGACTCCGTAGTCGTTGACCTCGCCCCACGGCGTGCCCGCGGCCAGGCACCGCGCGCGCTGCGCTTCGAGGTCGGCGACGCCGATCACCACGGTCGTCCGACCCGAGGCCTCCGGCTCGGCCGTGACCTGGATCCACGCGTTCTCCGCGACCCGCCACTCGGCGACACCCTCCACGGGCTCGACGTCCGGCCGCCGCCCGATCCAGGTCGCGTACCACGTGAGAGCCCCGTCGAAGTCGGTGACGGGGAGGACCGCGATCACGCTGGTCAGTCCGGAGCCATCGGTCGGTGTCATGGTGCTTTCCCTTCGCCGTCGCACTGACGTCGACCGTACGAGGCGCTTGCGCGGTCGTCTTGGAGAAAAGGGCTCAGGCGACGATGCCCTCGGATCCCGGGCGGCGGGCGGTGGCGCGGAACCGGCCCGGGGGCATCCCGGCGAATGCGCGAAACTCGGCGCTCATGTGGGCCTGGTCGAAGTAGCCGTGCGCGGCCGCCACTTGCGGCAGGGGCACCGCCGAGCGAGCGAGGAGATCGGCGGTGCGCCGGAACCGGACGATCCGGGCGAAAGTCTTCGGTCCGACGCCGACGTTCTCGACGAACCGCCGCCGGAAGGACTTCGGCGATGCGCCGACCAGGTCTGCGACCGCGAGCGCGCCCTGCCGACGTTCGATCTCGGACACGGCGCGGGTGACGGCCGTCTCGGTTCCGATCCCCGCCGTCATGCGGGCGGAGACCCAGCGCGCCAGGAGCCGGAGCCGATCCGCGTGCGATCCCGTTTCGTGGAGTCGTTCCCCGATCCGCGCGCCTTCCGCGCCGATCAGCTCGTCCAGACGGACGGCGGTCCCGGTGAGCTCGTTCAACGGGACACCGAACAGAGCGGCTGCGCCCGCCGGGCGCAGCCGCACACCGACCATCGACGTGGTCTCCGCCGGGGTCTCGATCACGAGCGGCTTCAGCAGCAACCCGGCCATGCAGGCCTGCGGGCAGTGCTCCGCCGGCTGGCCGTCGACGATGCGGAAGCCGGTGGACGATCCGTCCAACTGGATCAGCAGGTCGAGGGTCCCCGTCGGATAGAACTGTTCCCGCCCGGCGATCGCACCGTCGAACGACCACACCGACTCGATCATCGATCCGTGCGTGCGCGGGCGCAGCTCGAGGTGCGTCCACGCCCCCAGCTCCGAGTCGTTGCGCAACACCCGAACGGACATGTCACCACGATAAGACCGAAGAACCCCGGCACGACCCGTTCCGGCCGACGTCCCGCACCCGTGAAACGATCGGCCATATGGATCACGTCAACACCGCCATCGGCTGGCTCAGCACGAACCTCTACAACTACGTGCTGATCTACCTCCTGCTGGGCGTCGGCGCCTACATGACGATCCGCACCCGGTTCGTGCAGGTCCGCTTGCTCCCCAGCATGATCCGCGCCATCGGCTCGTCCCGCTCGGACGCCGAGGGCGGCATCTCGTCGTTCCAGGCGTTCTGCGTGGGCCTCGCCTCGCGGGTCGGCACCGGCAACATCGCGGGCGTGAGCGTGGCGCTCGTGCTCGGCGGGCCCGGCGCGGTGTTCTGGATGTGGGTGGTGGCGCTCGTCGGCATGGCCACGGCCTTCGTGGAGGCGACGCTGGCGCAGATGTTCAAGGTGCGCAACGCCGACGGCAGCTTCCGCGGCGGGCCCGCGTACTACATCCAGCGCGGACTCGGCTCGCGCCGGTGGGGCATGGTCTTCGCCGTGCTGCTGATCTTCGCCTTCGGCTTCGCCTTCAACATGGTGCAGGCCAACACGATCGGCGGCTCCCTCGCGGCCACCTTCCACGTCGACACCGCGTGGATCGCCGTCGGCCTCATGGTGATCACGGCGCCGATCCTCTACGGCGGGGTGCGCCGCATCGCGCGGGTCGCCGAGGTGATCCTGCCCGTCATGGCGCTCATCTACGTCGGCATCGCGCTCGTGATCGTGGCCCTCAACATCACGGCCTTCCCCGAGGTGATCCGGCAGATCGTGGCCGGGGCGTTCGGGCTCGACGAGGCCCTCGCCGGCACCGCCGGCGGCATCCTGGCCGCCCTGCTCAACGGCGTGAAGCGCGGCCTGTTCTCGAACGAGGCCGGCATGGGCAGCGCGCCCAACACCGCGGCGACCGCGACCGTCTCGCATCCGGTGAAGCAGGGGCTGATCCAGTCGTTCGGCGTCTTCGTCGACACCATCGTCGTGTGCACCGCGACCGCGTTCATCGTGCTGGTCTCCGGCGTCTACACGCCGGGCAGCGAGCCCGAATCCGGTGGCGCCGTGCTCACGCAGGACTCGATCTCGGCCGTCCTCGGTACCTGGACGACGGTGCCGATGGCCCTGTTGGTCTTCGTCTTCGCGTTCTCGTCGATCATCGGCAATTACTCGTACGCCGAGATCAACCTCAACTTCCTCGGCCTGGAGGGGCAGCGCCTGCGGATCCTGCAGACCCTCGTGCTCGCCGCCGTCGGCGTCGGCACCCTCGCCGAGCTCGACACCGTCTGGATGCTCGCCGACGTCGCGATGGCCCTCATGGCCACGGTGAACCTGGTCGCGATCGCTCTGCTCGGCAAGTGGGCCTTCGGTGCGCTCCGCGACTACGACGCGATGACCAAGCGCGGCGTCGACGACCGGTTCGTCGGGCGCGGCAATCCGAACCTCCCCGGCGACCTCCCGGGCGACGTGTGGGACCCCGTCGAGGACGGGACCCCCGCCGCACGCTGATCCGCCGTCCGCGCGGACCGCTCGGCCATCGCGGCCCGACGGTCCGCCGTCAGGGCGCCCCGTCGACCATGCGGGCGACGACGGCGAGGAGGCCCGCCATCTGTGCGTCGGTGGCGCGGCGGCGCCCGCCGCTGAGGGCGGCGTCGTAGTAGAGGCCGTCGCCGAGGAGGAGGACCGCGCGGGCGGTGGCCTCGTCGGGCACCTGCTCCTGCACGGTCGCGAGGAAACGGTCCTGCATCGTGCGGATCGCGCGCTCGGCGCGGTCGTTGGCGGCCTGGCTCAGCCGCATCACCGCGACGATCGCGCGGTCGAGCTGCGAGTCGTCGTAGTTCGACGTGCGCACGTAGTACTCCACGGCCCCCTCGGGCGCGGCGGCCATCAGCTCGACGTCGGTGGCGACGAGCTCGTCGAGCCAGTCGCACAGCCCGTCGACCAGGGCCTTCTTCGACCCGAAGTGGTAGAGCAGCCCACCCTTGCTGACGCCGGCCTCCGCGGCGACGGCCTCGAGCGTCGCGGCGCGTTCGCCGTGCTCGATGAGGATCTTCACGAAGGCGTCGAGCAGTTTGGCGCGGGCGGCGGGAGGGGGTGGCACACCTCGCATCGTAGGGGTGATCGCGGTCTCTCGTTTCTATACCGTCCAGCTGGTACAGTAACGATGTCCTCGAACCCACGACACCTCAGGAAGTGCCGCCATGACCACCACACTCACCACCACGACCGCGTCGTCCGCGCGCGCCACGGTGCGCGACTGGGGTGCACTCGCGGTCCTGATGCTCCCCGTCCTCCTGGTCTCGATCGACGGGACCGTGCTCGGCTTCGCACTGCCGTCGATCGCCGCCACGCTCGGCCCGACGGCGGCGCAGCAGCTGTGGATCATCGACGTCTACCCGCTGGTGCTCGCCGGCCTGCTCGTCTCCATGGGCAGCCTCGGCGACCGACTGGGCCGGCGCCGCCTCCTCCTACTGGGCGCGACGGGCTTCGCCGCGATGTCGGTCGTGGCCGCCTACGCCCCCACCGCGGGCGCGCTCATCGCCGCCCGCGCGGGCCTCGGCTTCTTCGGCGCGATGCTGATGCCGTCCACGCTCTCCTTGCTGCGCAACATCTTCACCGATCCGCAGCAGCGGCGGCTGGCGATCGCGGTGTGGGCGTCGTGCTTCGCCGCGGGCGCCGCGCTCGGCCCCATCGTGGGTGGCTTCCTGCTGGAGCACTTCTGGTGGGGCTCGGTCTTCCTCATGGCCGTGCCCGTGCTGATCCCGCTGCTGGTGCTCGCCCCGGTCTTCGTGCCCGAGTCGCGCGACCCGAACCCGGGCCGCATCGACCCGGTGTCGATCGTGCTCTCGCTCCTCGCGCTGACCCCGATCGTCTACGCGGTGAAGACCCTCGCCAAGGGCGGCGACCTCGTGGTCGTCGCGTCGGCGCTGGCGATCGGCGTGACGGCGACCGGCCTGTTCCTGCGCCTGCAGCTGCGGCGCCCGGACCCGATGCTCGACGTGCGACTGTTCGCGGACCGTCGCTTCTCCGGCGCCGTCGCGGTGAACCTGCTCAGCGTCTTCTCGCTGGTCGGCTTCATGTTCTTCGTCTCGCAGCACCTCCAGCTGGTGGTCGGGATGAGCCCGATGGACGCCGGGTGGGCGCTGGTCCCGGGGCTGATCACGATGATGGTCGCGGGCCTCTACGTGGTGCGGGTCGTGCGGTGGATCGCCCCGTCGACCGTGGTAGTGGGCGGCATGCTCGTCTCCGCCGCCGCGTACGCGGTGGTGATGGCCTTCGCCTCGCCGGATTCCACGCTCGCCGTGCTCATCGCCTTCGCGATGCTCGGCGTGGGCATCGGCGCCGCCGAGACGCTGTCGAACGACCTCATCGTCTCGTCGGTGCCCGCCGAGAAGGCGGGTGCGGCCTCGGCCGTCTCGGAAACCGCCTACGAGCTGGGCTCTGTGCTCGGCACCGCCGTCCTCGGCTCGATCCTGGCCGGCGCCTACGCCGCGAAGCTCGTGCTGCCCGCGGGCCTCACCGGCGAGCAGGCCGCCGACGCCGGCGAGACGCTCGCCGGGGCGCACCACGTCGCGACGCAGCTGCCCGCCGAGGCGGCGGATGCCCTGGTCCGGGCCGCCGGTCATGCGTTCGACGCCGGCGTCTCCGTGACGTCCGCGATCGGCGTGGTGCTCATGCTGGCCGCGGCCTGGATCGCGCACCGCACGCTGCGGGCGCCGTCCTCGTCCGTCGCCACCACCGTCGAGCAGTAGTCCCGCAGCCGCTGCGCCGCGGCGCTCGCCGCCTCCGCATGGCCGGCGAGCGTCGCGGCGGCACGGGCGGCGAAGGCCAGCACCTCCGGCGGCCCCGTCGCCGCCCGCCACCGCGCGGCCTGCTCGGCGAAGCCCTCGGCCGCGGTCTCCCAGCCCGCGGCGACGCGTTCCAGCTCCTCGATGTCCACTTCGTCACCGGGCATCGATTCCCCCTCTCGTCAGGATCGCCGCGAACGCGTCCAGCGCCCGCGAGCCCTGGTCTAAGTACCCCGAGTGCGCACCCATGCCGAAGGGCGTGGGCCCCTCGGCGTCCACCGCCGTCGCCCCGAACGACGGCGCCGCAGGGTCGGCCCCGAGCCCCAGCTCCACACCGAACCATCGGCGAAGTCCCTGCGCGGCACGGTCGGTCGCACCGACCCGCGGGATCGGATCATCGGAGTCGCGCGCCACGTACACCGGCATCCCCAGCTCCGCGGCGGAGCGCACCGGGCCGGCACCCGGGGAGCCGAGCAGAACCATCGCATCGACGGTGCCCGCCAGCGCCCCACCCGCGCCCGCCGTGGCCACCGTCGTGGCGCCGTAGCTGTGTCCGAAGACCACGACCCGCGGATCGTCGGATCGCATCCGCGCGAGGTCGGCGAGATCGGCCCGCAACTCGGCGGCGCCCCGTCGGGCATGGGCGCCGGTGAGGACCTGCGCGACGGCCGCCCGGCCCGACGGGGCGTCGTACCCGATCCAGGCCAGGGTCGCCGTCGCGGTCGTCGGGTCCGCGCGACGGGCGGCGACCTGCAGGTTCGCGGCGTTGCGGGTGACCGCTCCGATCGACGCCGCCGTCGTGCCCATGCCCGGAACGACGACGCCGATGGCGCGGGCCGTGTCGAGATCGCCGATCGCGACCGTCACCGCGCCGTCGCCGCCGAAGGCGTCCGGGTCGTACTCGAACAGCTGCACAGTCTCGCCGCCACTCCCGAGTTCGCGCAGCCGCGCGTCGATCGTCTCGAGCATCCGCCGCCGCGGCCCGGGCGGCGCGGCTCTCAGATCGGCCGCGAGGCGGGCGCGGTTCTCCCGGTCCCGCTCCGCCGCGGACAACAGTCGGGTCGGCACCGGGGTCGACGGCGCCCGCGCGCCGCCAGGCGGCACGGCGGCGGGGAGGTCGATCGCGGCGAGCCGGACCGCGAGTTCGCCTCCTCCACTGCGGATCTCCGATGCCGCGCGCTCGAGGGCTGCATCGAGCTCCTCCGCCGCGCGGGCCTCCAGACACGCCCAGCGCTCGTACGCATCGGCCGGTTCACCCCGCCACGCCGTCGTCCGCACGACCATCATGGCGTCACGCTAGGCCGCCGCACTCCCGCGATCGGGCCACGACGGTGCCGAACCGCCGCCGTCATCCACAGGACCGCGGTCCTCCACAGGAACGAAGACAGCAGTCCGCGGGATGGCGGGCGGAAGGGGCGCCAGGCAGCCCGCCCGACGCCTGCGCCGCCACAACTTCCGAAGCGTTCTGCGACTCAGCCGGACCGATTCGTCGCAGAACGCTTCGGAAGATGTGCGCACCGTCGGATCGCGGAGGTCTGGGGGCGAAGAGCCATGTGCCCGACGCATGACCGACTCCCGAATCCGCGTCTCTGACCAGGGAGAACAGAGCCATGCGCCCGGCGCATGGCTTTCCCGAACAACACACCGACCCGACGCCCCGCGGGCGCGGACGCACTAGGCTGGGCGCATGCGCATCGGTGCCCATGTCCGCAGTGACACCCACCCCGTCGAGACGGCCGAACAGCTGGGGGTGGACGTGATCCAGATGTTCGTCTCCGACCCCCAGAGCTGGAAGAAGCCGGAGCCGCACCCGCAGACGCAGGCGCTCAAGGACTCGCCGCTCGAGATCGTCGTGCACTCGGCGTACGTCATCAACGTCGCGAGCCTGAACAACCGGCTCCGGATGCCGAGCCGCAAGGCCGTCGAGCAGCAGGCCGCCGCGGCCGCCGACCTCGGCGCCTTCGGGCTGGTGGTGCACGGCGGACACCTGCGCGACGGCGAGGACCTGCAGGCGGGGATCGACAACTGGCGCAAGCTCTTCACGCGCCAGGAGGAGAAGGGCGGCTTCGGCGTACCGATCCTCATCGAGAACACCGCGGGCGGCGACGGGGCGATCGCTCGCCAGTTGGAGACCATCGACCGGCTGTGGGACGCCGTCGGCGACCAGGGCGCCGGCTTCTGCCTCGACACCTGCCACGCCTGGGCGGGCGGCGAGGAGCTGATGGGCATCGTCGAGCGGGTCCTGGCGATCACCGGCCGCATCGACCTCGTGCACCTGAACAACTCCCGCGACGAGTTCGACTCGGCGCGCGACCGGCACGCCAACCTGCAGGACGGCACCATCGACCCCGACCTGCTGGCCGACGTGGCCCGCGCGGCCGGGGCGCCGATCATCCTCGAGACCCCGTCGGACGGCCTCGCCGATGACGTGGCCTACCTCAAGGAGGCCCTGCTGTGAGCACGCCCGACACCACCCCCGACGGCATCGACCGGACCGACGAGGAGCGCGAGGAGGGCGGCATCGGCCCCCTCTCCCCCGCCGAACTCGCGCACGGGGAGAAGCAGCTGCGCGGCGCGAAGGAGTGGGACGCCCGCTACCGCGCCACCGAACTGGTGTGGGGAACGCCACCCGACCCGTGGATCGTCGAGCAGGTGACCGTGCTCCCGCCCGGCCGCGCCCTCGATGTGGGCGCCGGCGAGGGCCGGCACGCGCTGTGGCTCGCGACCCGCGCGTGGGACGTGACGGCCGTCGATTACTCGCGCGTCGGGCTCGACAAGGCGGCGACGGTGGCCGCGCGGTCGCCGCGCACCGTCCGAGCCCGGCTGCAGTGGACCCCGCTCGACATCACCGTCGACGCGATCCCCGACCAGCCCTACGACCTGGCCGTCTGGGCGTACGTGCATCCCGATCCCGAGGACCGGGCCGCCGCGATCGCCAAGGTCGCGCACGCGCTGGCGCCCGGCGGGCTGCTCCTGCTGCTGGCGCACGAGAAGGCGGACTCGCACCCCGGCCTGCCCACCTTCGGAGCCGCCGAGCTGTCGGAGGCGCTGCCCGAGGACATGGTGGTGGAGCACGTGGAATGGCGCGAGAGTGATCCGTACCACGGCACGGGCACTGACCTGGCTGTTCGCGCACGTCGTCGCCGTGAGGAGGCGATCGCGCCGTAGGGGTGCTTGCACTTGTTCGCACGCGGCGAGCGCGTTATCCTATTCATATTACCGAGCGGTAACTTACCGGCAGGTAACAGTCCGACAGCCTGATCTGAGAAGGTGGAACAGCCCCATGGGCCATTACAAGAGCAACGTCCGCGACATCGAGTTCAACCTCTTCGAGGATCTCGGCGTCGGCGAGGTGCTGGCTTCCGGTGCGTACGGCGACCTCGACGAGGACACCGCCAAGGAGATGCTGCGCGAGGCGGCCCGTCAGGCCGAGGGCCCCATCGCCGAGTCCTTCGCCGAGGCCGACCGCAACCCGCCGGTCTTCAACCCGGAGACCCACGAGGTCAAGATCAACGAGGCGTTCAAGAAGTCGCAGGCCATCTTCGCCGACGGCGGCTGGGCGTACCTCGGCCTCAACGACGAGCTCGGCGGCACCGACGTGCCCCGCTCGCTGTACTGGGGCATCGGCGAGCTCTTCCTCGGCGCCAACCCGCCCGTCTTCATGTTCGCCGCGGGCCCCGGCTTCGCGCAGATCCTCTTCGACGAGGGCACCGACGAGCAGAAGAAGTGGGCGAAGATCGCCGCCGAGCGCAACTGGAACGCCACCATGGTGCTCACCGAGCCGGACGCCGGCTCGGACGTGGGCGCGGGCCGCACCAAGGCCATCAAGCAGGAGGACGGCTCCTGGCACATCGAGGGCGTGAAGCGCTTCATCACCTCCGCGGTGATGGACGGCATGTTCGAGTCCACCTTCCACCTCGTGCTGGCCCGCCCCGAGGGCGGCGCGCCCGGCACCAAGGGCCTGGGCCTGTACTTCGTGCCGAAGCACCACTTCGACGAGCAGGGCAACCTCGGCGAGGAGAACGGCGTCTACGTCACCGGCGTCGAGCACAAGATGGGCATCAAGACGTCCACCACCTGTGAGGTCACCTTCGGCGGCCACGGCAAGCCCGCCAAGGGCTGGCTCGTGGGCGAGGAGATCAAGGGCATCGCGCAGATGTTCAAGGTCATCGAGCACGCCCGCATGATGGTCGGCACCAAGGCCATCGGCACCCTCTCGACCGGCTACCTCAACGCGCTCGACTACGCCAAGCAGCGCGTCCAGGGCGCCGACCTGACCCAGATGGCCGACAAGACCGCGCCGCGCGTGACCATCACGCACCACCCGGACGTGCGCCGCTCGCTGCTCACGCAGAAGGCGTACGCCGAGGGCCTGCGCGCCGTGTACCTGTACACCGCCGCGCACCAGGACGTCCGCACCGCGACCCCCGTCTCGGGCGCCGACGAGGAGATGGCGTTCAAGGTCAACGACCTGCTGCTCCCGATCGTCAAGGGCGTCGGCTCCGAGCGCGCGTTCACGCTGCTCGGCACCGAGTCGCTGCAGACCTTCGGCGGCTCCGGCTTCCTGCAGGACTACCCGATCGAGCAGTACGTCCGCGACTCGAAGATCGACTCGCTGTACGAGGGCACCACCGCCATCCAGGCGCAGGACTTCTTCTTCCGCAAGATCCTCCGCGACCGCGGCGCCGCGCTGGGCCATGTGGCCGGGCAGATCACCGCGTTCATCGAGGCCAACGCCGGTGGCGCCTTCGCCGCCGACGTCGCGCTGCTCAAGACCGCCGCCGAGGACGTGCAGGCCATGGCCGCCACGCTCACCGGTTTCGCGCTCGCCTCGCAGCAGGAGCCCAAGGAGCTGTACAAGGTGGGCCTCGGCTCGGTGCGCTTCCTCATGGCCTTCGGTGACCTGATGGTCGGCTGGCGCCTGCTGCACCAGGCCGTCGTCGCGCAGGCCAAGATCGACGGTGGCGCCACCGGTGCCGACAAGTCCTTCTACGAGGGCAAGGTCGGCGTCGCGAAGTTCTTCGCCGCGAACATGCTGCCGCTGCTCACCGGCACCAAGGACATCATCGCCGCGATCGACAACCAGGCGATGGACCTCGACGAGGCCGCGTTCTGATCGTCGCCTCGTAACCACGAGCACCCCGAGGGCGCTCCGACCACCGGTCGGGGCGCCCTCGCCCGTTCCCGGGGCCGACGGTGCGCCCGACCGTGCGGCCGCCGCGCGCCCGACGGTGCGCGCCGCACCCTCGCGCCGCCACCGTAGGATTGCTACCGACCTGCGCCGACGACCTCCGGAGAGCCCGCATGGATGACGACCAGCCGAACGACGTACAGCTCGCGGCGGTGAACATCGGCGTCGACGGGGAGCACGGCCCCCTGTTCCAGGGCATCGACCTGGAGTTCGGGCCCGGCCTGCACGCCGTGCAGATGCCCGCGGGCCGCGACCAGGACGCGCTGCTCCTCACCCTCGCCGGGCGGCTCAAGCCGAACCACGGCACCGTCAACGCCCTCGGGGCGACCACCCCGGGCGCGATCCGGAAGAAGTGCGCCATCGCGGCCTTCGAGGACATCGACGACCTGGACGACTCGGTCACCGTCGAGACCGTGCTCGCCGAGCAGCGGCGCTGGCTCGCGCCCTGGTACTCCATGGTGCCGCTCAGCGCCGGCAGCCTCGAGATGGACCAGGTCTTCGGTGACGTCGACCGACCCGGGCCGAAGACCCGCATCGTCGAGCTCAGCGACCTGCAGCTGTTCCTGCTGCGGATCACGCTGGCGCTGTTGGGGAACCGGCCGATCCTCATCGTCGGCGACCTGGAGCAGGTCCGCGACAACCCAGGACGCGCCGAGGCCGTACAGCGGCTCGGCGCGGTCTCCACCCGCTACACCGTGATCGTCGGGGTCACCAACCCCCTCGGCGGCACCGCCCCGCAGCACACCCTGCACGACCGCCGCGCCCTGACCCGGAAGGACTGATCCCGATGTCCGACAAGAACTCCGACGACACGCCCGCGAAGACGCCCGCGAAGAAGGCCTCCTCGAAGGGCAGCCTGGTCCCCATCGCCGCCGGCCTCGCCTTCGGATCCGAGATCAAGCGCTTCGGCCGCAGCCGGCTCACGCGCGCCGCGATCGTCGTGATGATGCTGCTGCCGCTGGTCTACGGCGCCCTGTACCTGTGGGCGTTCTGGGATCCGTTCGGCCACGTCAACAAGATGCCGGTCGCGCTCGTCAACGCCGACAAGGGGACCGAGGTCAAGGGCCAGAAGATCAACGCGGGCGCCGAGGTCGAGAAGTCGCTCGCCGACGACAAGAGCCTGGACTGGAACATCGTCTCCCCCGCCGAGGCGCAGCAGGGCGTCAAGGACGGCACCTACTACTTCATGCTGGAGCTGCCGGAGAACTTCTCCGCCGCCATCGCCTCCCCGATGAGCGGCAAGCCCGAGAAGGCGCAGCTGCAAGCGGTGTACAACGACGCCAACAACTACATCAGCTCCACCATCGGCCAGACCGCGATGTCGCAGGTCCTCAACGCCGTCTCCACCCGGGTCTCCGGGCAGGCGGTGAACCAGGTGCTGTCGATGATGATCACCGCCGGGTCCGGGATCGAGCAGGCCGCCGACGGGGCCGGGAAACTCCACGACGGTCTCGTGACCGCGAACGACGGTGCCGCCCAGCTCGCCTCGGGCCTCGGGACCGCGAAGACCGGCTCGGCCCAGCTGCGCGCGGGCTCGCAGCAGCTCTCCGACGGGATCACCCAGGCCACGGATCCCCTTCTCGCCGTGACGAAGGCGCTGTCCGGGCTGGGCGGGAACACTGCGCAGCTGCAGCAGAGCGCAGCCGCACTCGTCGAGGCCGCCGACAAGGCCGGCGTCTTCGTCAAGACGCAGGACACCGCGCTGGCGGGGATCGACGCCGCGATCAGGCAGCTCGCCGCCAGCCCCGACCCGGTGGCACGGCAGTCCGCCGAGGGCCTGCGCGCGGTTCGCGCGCAGCTCGCGCAGGCGTCGGTGACGCCCGCGGCCAAGCAGCAGATCACCGCAGCGGCCGGTGCCGCCGCGACGATGACCGAGCAGCTCCGCACGCCCGGCAGCCCCCTGCAGACGGTGCTCGCCCAGGTCGGCGCCACCGGCGGGGACCTCACCGCCAAGCTCACCGAACTGCGGTCGGGCGCGCAGCAACTCGCCGCGGGCAACGCCACGCTCGACGACGGCATCACGCAGCTGTCCGACGGCGCCACCCGGCTCTCGGCCGGTACGGTGCAGTTGCGCGACGGCAGCCAGGAGCTGTCGACCAAGCTGCGCGAGGGCGCGGGCGCCGTGCCCAAGTGGTCGCAGGAGCAGACCTCGCAGGTCGCGCAGACCATCGGCGGCCCCGTCCAGCTGGACGCGCAGCACGAGAACCGCGCCCCGAACTTCGGCACCGGCATGGCGCCCTTCTTCCTCACGCTGGCACTGTTCTTCGGCGCGCTGGTGCTGTGGATGGTGTTCCGGCCGTTGCAGAACCGCGCCATCGCCGCCGAGGTGCTGGCGATCCGCGTGGTCATGGCGAGCTACCTGCCCGCGGCCGCGATCGGCCTGTTCCAGGCGGCGATCCTGTACTGCGTGGTGCGCTTCGGGCTGGGCCTCGAGGTGGCCCATCCCGTCGCGATGGTGTTCTTCATGATGGGGGTATCGCTGTCCTTCATCGCGTTCACCCAGGCGGTGAACGCCTTCGTCGGGCCCGCCGTCGGCCGCGTGCTCATCATGGCGCTGCTGATGCTGCAGCTGGTGAGCTCCGGCGGCATGTATCCGGTGGAGACCACCGCCAGACCCTTCCAGATCCTGCACAAGTACGACCCGATGACGTACGGCGTCAACGGTTTGCGGCAGCTGATCCTGGGCGGCATCGACAACCGCCTCTGGCAGGCGATCGCGGTGCTGGTGTTCCTGTGGGTCGCGTCCGTGACGGTCTCGTGCCTCTCCGCCCGGCGGAACCGGCTCTGGAACCTCGACCGGCTCATCCCCGCGATCAAGATCTGAGGCACCATCGCACCCGCTTCGCGCTCCGGCCACGTCCCCGCCCTCACGGGCCTGCGGGCGCTGGCCGCGTTCGGGGTGTGCGTCACGCACGCCGCGTTCTGGGGCGGTGACTTCACCCCGGATGCGCTCGGCGCCGCCTACGCGCGGCTCGAGACCGCGGTGCCCGTGTTCTTCGCGCTGTCGGGGTTCCTGCTGGTGCGGCCGTGGATCCGCGCACGGGCCGGGGGCACGCCTCCGGACGTGCGGCGGTACGCCGTCTCGCGGGCGTGGCGGATCCTGCCCGCGTACTGGGCGGTGGTCACCGTCGTGTACGTCATCTACCTCTGGCGTCCCGACGGTTCGCCGCACGGGCACGGGTGGGGCGACTACCTCCGGCACCTGAGTTTCACGCAGATCTACGGCGTCGGTCACGTGCACACGGGCCTGACGCAGATGTGGAGCATGTGCGTGGAAGTCGCCTTCTACCTGGCACTTCCACTCCTGGGGCTGTGGCTGCTGCGCGCCCGCCGGGCGTGGACGGTGCCGGCGGCGATGGTCGCCCTGTCCGTGGGCTGGCTGGTGCTGGTGACCGCGACGGAGGTCTTCGGGAAGACGGCGCGGTCGTGGCCGCCCGGGTTCGCCGCCGCGTTCGCCGCGGGCATGGCGGTGGCGCTGCTGGTCGACCGGGTGCGGCTGCCGCGGTGGCCTCTGCTGCTCGCCGCGGCGGTCGCCTACGGCGTGCTGCTGACCCCGGTCGCCGGGCCGATCGACCTCCGGCTGCCGACCCCGGCGCAGGGGGTGACGAAGTTCCTGCTGGAGGCGCTGATCGGCGGGCTGCTGGTGGCCGCGTTCGCGACCGGGCCGTCGCGCGTGCTGGGTTCGAGGCCGATGGTGTGGCTCGGCTCCATCAGCTACGAGTTCTTCCTCCTCCACGTGATTGTCATGGAGTTCGTGGTGTTGGACCTGTTCGGCTGGTCGCTGTTCACCGGTTCCACGTGGCCCATCGTCGTGGTGACCACCGCGATCACCATCGTGCTGTCGTGGGGGCTGCACGTCGGGGTGGAGCGGTTCCGCGCGGCCGTGAGTCGCCCGCGGGCGGCGGAGGTCATCGGGCGCTGATATGGGGGCGGGCCAGATCGCCGTGGCGGGCGGCGGACCGTCAGGCTGGAGGACGAGGGTATGCGCCAGACGCATGGCCCGGCCCGAAGAAGACAGCGTCTAGCTGCGGGGTTCGGGGGTATGCGTGGGACGCATAACTGCTCCGAGCAACACCCCGCCCCGCGCGGGCGACGAGCTCAGCGGAGGAGCGTAGCGGTCACGCCGTCGATGAGGGGGCGGCGCTGGGCCGACGGGGCATCCCAGAGCTTCCCGGTGAGGCCTTCCAGAGCCGCGACCTTGGGTTCCAGCTCGCCCAGGGCTTTCGTGCGCTCCTCGCCCGAGAGCTGCGCGGCGGCGATGATGCGGTCGTCGAGGGCGAAGACGGCGTCGTCGAGGGCGGCGAGGTCGGACTCCGAGCCGTTGATCGCGGAATCCGCGGGCGGCGGGACGGCTGGGGCGAAGGCGCCGCGGTGCACGTCGGCGATGGCGTAGCGGGTGCGCTGGTGCAGGAGCGCCTCGGTGGAGGTGGCGTTCGCCCACTCGGCGGGCGCGCGGCCGGGACGGCCGGGGATCAGATCGCCGGAGTTGGCGAAGTCCTTGATCCGCTTGTTGGAGTCGCGGAGGAACCACACGACGCCGATCAGCATGAGGACGGCCACGACCGCGACCACGGCGACGACGACGATGCCGAAGGTCATGCGCTCCTCCTGGAGATCTGCGTGCGGCGCTGTTCGATGATGAGGCAGCGGTCCTCGACGTAGAGCAGCCCGGCGGACTCGGCGATCTCGCGCGCCTCGGCCGAGCGGATGCCCAGCTGCAGCCACAGCGCCGTCGCCCCGGCGGCGACGGCCTGCCGGGCGATGTCGGGCGTGAACTCGGCGGGCCGGAAGACGTCGACCAGGCCGACTTGTTCCGGGACGTCGGCCAGGGTGCGGTACACCGGCTCGCCGAGTATCTCGTCGGCGTGCGGGTTCACCGGGATGATGCGCCATCCGCGGTGCTGCATGTAGGCGGGCACGTCGTGGGCCGCCTTCGCCGGATCGACGCTGGCCCCGACCACCGTGATGGTGTCGTAGTCGCGCAGGATCCTCTCGATCAGATCGTCCGTCGCGGTCATGACACCAGCTTAGGCGGCCGGGGCCGGCAGCATCAGTCCTCGGGGCGCGCGCCCCGGGGCATCAGCCCTCGATGATGGCGGTGATGCCCTGACCACCGGCGGCGCAGATCGAGATCAGCGCGCGACCGCCGCCGTTCTCCTTGATCTGCTTCGCGGCGGAGGCCACGATGCGGCCGCCGGTCGCGGCGAACGGGTGGCCCGCCGCCAGCGACGAGCCGTTGACGTTGAGCTTGCTGCGGTCGATCGAGCCGAGCGGCTTGTCCAGGCCCAGGCGGTCCTTGCAGTACTCGGGCGACTCCCAGGCCTGCAGCGTCGCGAGCACGACGGAGGCGAAGGCCTCGTGGATCTCGTAGAAGTCGAAGTCCTGCAGCGTGAGGCCGTTGCGGGCCAGCAGCTTCGGCACGGCGTACGTCGGCGCCATGAGCAGGCCGTCCTTGCCGCCGACGTAGTCCACGGCCGAGTACTCCACGTCCTTGAGGTACGCGAGCACGGGCAGGCCGCGCTCGGCCGCCCACTCGTCGGAGGACAGCAGCACCGTCGACGCGCCGTCGGTAAGCGGCGTCGAGTTGCCGGCCGTCATCGTCGCGTCGCCCAGCGAGACGCCGAAGACGGGCTTGAGCGTGGCGAGCTTCTCGACGGAGCTGCCCGGGCGCAGGTTGTCGTCGCGGGTCAGGCCCAGGTACGGGGTGATCAGGTCCTCGAAGAAGCCGCGGTCGTAGGCCGCCGCCATGTTGGTGTGACTGAGGTAGGCCAGCTCGTCCTGCTCGGCGCGGGAGACGCCCATCTCCTTGGCGGTGATGGCGGCGTGCTCGCCCATCGACATGCCGGTGCGGGGCTCGCCGTTGCGCGGGATGTCGATGCCCAGGTTGGCCGGGAGCTTGCCGACCAGCTTGAGGCGGTCGACGGTGCTCGACGCGCGGTTGAGCTCGAGCATCACCTTGCGCATGCCCTCGGAGACGCCGATCGGCGCGTCGGAGGTGGTGTCGACGCCGCCGCCGATGGCCGCCTCGTAGCGGCCGAGCTGGATGCCCTGGGCCGCGGCGTTGATCGCCTGCAGGCCGGTGGCGCAGGCCTGCTGCACGTCGAAAGCAGGGGTGTAGGGGCTGAGCGGGCTGCCGAGCACCGACTCGCGGATCAGGTTGAAGTCGCGGCTGTGCTTGAGCACGGCGCCACCGACCACGGCGCCCAGCTGCTCGCCCTGCAGGTTGAAGCGGCTCACGAGACCATTGAGGGCGGCGGTGAACATGTCCTGGTTGCTGGCCTTCGCGTACGCACGGTCCGAACGCGCGAAGGGGATCCGGTTGCCGCCGAGGATGGCGACCGGACGGGTTTCGATGTTTGCCACGGGTTTCTCCCAGTGATCGAGGGTTGCTACTACCGAGTATTCTTACTCTGGAGTAAGTTGCTTGTCGATAGCCTATCGGAACCCCACACGGATGAGGTACCTCACATGCCTGATGCACCCAGCACGGACTTCTACGCGGCCTTCGTGAAGTCGGGCCCCGGCTCCTTCCTGGCCAGCCGACTCGGCCTGCCGCAGCCGCCGGTCCTGCGCCGCTACCAGGCCGGCAAGCCCGCGCTCGCCGGCCCCGTCCTCCTCGGCGGCAAGGGCCGCCTCGTCGAGCCCGTGCGCGAGCTGCTCGCGGACTACGACCTCGTCGTCAACAACGGCGGCGCCCGCGGCGCCGAGAAGCTGGGCGGCGCGGTCTTCGACGCCACCGGCATCACGTCGATCGACGAGCTCGTCGGCCTCTACGAGTTCTTCGGCCCGCAGATGCGCACGCTGGGCAACAGCGCCCGCGTCGTGGTGCTCGGCACCACGCCCGAGCTGATCGAGGACCTCGACGAGCACATCGTCCAGCGCGCCCTCGAGGGCTTCACCCGCTCCGTCGCCAAGGAGCTCCGCGACGGCGCCACCGCGCAGCTCGTCTACGTGCACCCGGACGCCGCCACCGGCGCCTCGGGCCTGGCCTCGACGCTGCGCTTCCTCCTGTCGGGCAAGTCGGCCTACGTCGACGCGCAGGTCATCCGCATCACCGACAAGGACGCCGCCGCGCCCGCCGATTGGGACAAGCCGCTCGCCGGCAAGGTCGCGCTGGTCACCGGCGCCGCCCGCGGCATCGGCGCCACCATCGCCGAGGTCCTCTCGCGCGACGGCGCCCATGTCATCGCCGCCGACATCCCCGCCGCCGGCGAGGCCCTGTCCGCCGTCGCGAACAAGGTCGGCGGCACCGCGCTGCCCCTCGACGTGACCGCAGAGGACGCGGGCAAGAAGATCGCCGAACTGGTGAAGTCGCGCCACAGCGGCCTCGACATCATCGTCAACAACGCCGGTATCACCCGCGACAAGCTGCTCGCCAACATGGACGAGGGTCGCTGGAACTCGGTCATGGCCGTCAACCTCAAGGCGCCGAAGCAGCTGGTCGACGCCCTGCTCGCCGAGGACGCCCTGAACGAGGGCGGCGCCGTCGTCGACGTCTCGTCGATCGCCGGCATCGCGGGCAACCGCGGCCAGACCAACTACGGCGCGACCAAGGCCGGCGTCATCGGCATCGTCGACGCCTACACCCCGGTCCTGGCGAAGAAGAACATCACCATCAACGCCGTGGCGCCCGGCTTCATCGAGACCGCCATGACCGCCGCGATCCCGCTGGCCACCCGCCAGGCCGGCCGCCTCATGAACTCGCTGCAGCAGGGCGGCCAGACCGTCGACGTCGCGGAGACCATCTCCTACTTCGCCGCGCCGTCCTCGGCCGCGGTGACCGGCAACGTCGTGCGCGTCTGCGGTCAGAGCCTGCTGGGGGCCTGATCATGGCCGCCAAGACCACCGTCCTGCAGGCGCCGCCGTCGAGCCTGTCCGTGCTCACGCGCGGGCTGCGCGGCATCCTGCCCGTGATCGGCAAGCAGGGCCCGCTCAAGCCGGAGACCCCGCTGCCGGACCGGACCGTCGAGCTCGCCGTCGACGTGGATCCCGTGCGGGTCGGCGAGTACTGCGAGGTCGTCGGGCTCAAGAACACCGGCGAGGTACCCGTGATGTACCTCTACGTGCTCTCCTTCCCGCTGATCATGGACCTGTTCCTCGCCGACGACTTCCCCGCCGCGGCGGTGGGGTCGGTGCACGTGGAGAACACGATCACGCGGCGCCGCCGGGTCGAGCCGGGCGAGAAGCTCACGCTGCGCACCTCGGTGGGCAACCTCCGCGAGCACCGCAAGGGCATGCTCATCGACTTCACCACCGAGTTCACGGACGCGTCCGGCGCGTCGGTGGCCTCCGAGGTGTCGACGATGCTGATCCAGCAGCGGACGTCCCTGTCCGGCGAGCCGTCGGGGCCCGCGCCGAAGGAGGGCCGCCCCGGCGCCCCCGACGCGCTGCTCTCGGCCGACGGCGGCCTGATCCGCCGCTACGCCGGCGTCAGCGGCGACCGGAACCCGATCCACATGTCGCCGATCGGCGGCAAGGCGTTCGGCTTCCCGTCCTCGATCGCGCACGGCGCGTGGACGGCCGCGGCGATGCTGCGCGTCGTCGAGGGCCACATCCCCGACGCGGTCGTGCACCACGTGCGCTTCGGCCGCCCGGTGATCCTGCCGGCGAAGATCGGCCTGTACGTCTCGCGCGACGAGGCGACCGGCGGTACCGAGATCGTCGCGAAGGACCTCAAGAAGGGCTTCCCGCACGTGACGGCCACCGTCACGCCGTTGTAGCCCTGTTCTCCGACGGTGCCCGCCCGGCTTCGGCCGCGGCGGGCACCGTCGTCTCCGGGTGCGGGCGCGCGGGCCGCGGGGGTGCAGTAGTCGTTCAGAAGAGCGATGCGCGGAACGCATACCCGTCACTGGACGCAGCGGCGTCGACATTCCCGCGCTCGGGCCATGCAGCATCTCGTAGTGTCGATGCATGACGGCAGATCGTGAGGCGCAGCGCAATTGGACCCACTTCGGGTACGGACTGGCGGTCTTTCTCGTCCTCGACGCCGCGGCGCTCCTCTGGGCAGGCACCTTCCCCGGCGACCCCGGCCTGGGCGTGCTGTCGCTCCTCGGCGGTGTGGTTCTGTTCCTGGGCTGGCTGGTGTACCTGGTGGCCTGGGCGCGCACGATCCGCCGGTTCGCGTGGCGGTTGCTGATCATTCCGCTGATCGGGGCGATCGCGATCGGGCTGGGCGTGACGAACGCGGTGCCCGAGGCCCGGTGGAACTACGACGAACCCCGGTTGCGGGCCGTCGCCGAGCAGATGCTCGCCGACCCGCGGGCGGACGTCGTCGACTACGAATCACGGAAGATCGGAACTCAGCAGGTCTACTCGGCGTACAAGACCGACAGTGTCGTGCGGTTCCACATCGCCGGCCCGTCGATCAGTACCACGCGCCTGGCCTACCACCCCGACGGCGCGACCCCGACCGACGCGGCTCGGACCAGGGTCACGCACCTCTCCGGCCGGTGGTGGCAAGAACTGTCCGACTGACTCACTCCGGGCGTTCGCCGCGGATGCCGCCCCAGAGGAACGAGGTCATGATCTCGACGGCGCGGTCGAGCTCGACCTTGCCGGTGGCCAGACGGTCCGCGATCGCCTCGCCGGAGCCGACGAGGGCGACGGCGTAGAGCTCGAAATCCGTGTCCTCCGGCGCGTACTTGGCGGCCTCGCGGAGCAGCACCGCGGTCATCTCGACGACCCGCTCGCGGCTGTTCTCGGAGAGCGCGGCGAAGGCGGCCTGGCCGGTGGTCTCGCGGTACATCACGCGCCAGGCGTCGCGGTTCTGGTCGACGTACTTGAGGAAGCCGGCGATCACCGAGCGCAGGCGCTGCGACGGCGGCAGCGTGGGGCTGGCGTCGAACTCGATGCTGCGCATGAACTTGCCCGCCTCGCGCGTGACGCACGCGGCGAAGAGTTCGTCCTTGGACCCGTAGTACAGGTACAGCATCGGCTTGCTGATCTGCGCCTCACGGGCCACCGCGTCCATCGACGTCTCGTAGAAGCCGTTGCGCGAGAACACCTTGATGGCGGCGTCCAGCATCTGCTGCTCGCGTACCGCGCGCGGCAAACGCTTCGTCCCACCGGCCATCGGCGTCCTCCTTACTCTCGAGTCAGATCCTAGCCCACGAGGTTACTCGCAAGTAAGTTCCGGTGAAATCCGTTCGGAATCAGCAGCGTACGGCGTGCTTCACCCGCGCCACGCGGAGCACGGAATCGTCGAGGCGCCGCATCGTGATGCGCTTCGCCTTCACCGAGGCCTCCACGGCGTCGAGCGCCGCGCCCAGCTGATCGGTGGAGATCCACAGCGCGACGTCGGCGCCCGCCTCCAGCGACTTCGCGACGGCCTGCGGCACGCTGAACCGGTCGGTGATCGCCTTCATCCCGGAGAGATCATCGGTGAAGATCGGCCCGTCGAAGGGCTTCGCGCCGTACCCGGCACCGTCGCGCAGGAGGCGCATCGTCGCCGGGCTGAGGCTGGTCGGCAGGCCCGGCTCCGTGAGGCCGGGCACCGTCAGGTGGCCGACCATGACGCCCGCGTCGCCGGTGTCGACCGCGGCGCGGAAGGGCACGAGGTCCTTGGCCTTCAAGGCGTTCAGCGGCGGCACGCTCACCCCGCCCTGGTGCGAGTCGCCCGACGAGCTGCCGTGCCCCGGGAAGTGCTTGAACACCGGGTACACGCCACCGTCGCGCAGGCCCGCGGCGAAGGCCTGCGAGTACTTCACGACCACGGCCGGGTCGTTCGAGTACGAGCGGTCGCCGATCACGGAGTCGTCGGACTGGGCGGAGACGTCGGCGTCGGGGGCGAAGTCCACGGTGATCCCCATCGACTTCAACAGCTTGCCGACGCGCGCGCCCTCGGCTCGCGCCTGCGCGACGGTCTTCGTGCGCGCCAGCTCGCGCGCCGAGACGAGGTTCGCGCCGGGCACGCGGGAGACGCGGCCGCCCTCCTCGTCGACGGAGACCATCGCCGGCACCTTCCCGGCCTTCGCGACGCCCTGCAGCGTCCCGCCCGAGAACACGGATTTGTCGGTCCAGCTACCGATGAACACGCCGCCCACGCCCTGCTGCACGGCGCGCCGGGCGTCGGCCGCGTCCTTCACGCCGACCATGAGCAACTGCCCGGCCTTCTCCCGCACCGAGAGCTTCGCGAGGAAGTCCGAAGCGCAGGTCACCGGGCGTCCCGGGCCCGACGACGGTGCCGCGGACCTCGTCGCCGACGGGGCCTGCGCCACGGTCGTCGTGGACAGCGCGGCGTCGGGGTTCGACGGGCCGCACGCCGCGACGCCGGCCGCGGCGATCACCAGGATCGTGAGGTTCCGAAACTTCTGCATCGGGGCCAGTCTGTCAGATCGCCGCCGCTACCGGGCCAGCCGAAGCAGCTTGCCGGTGAGGGTCGTCGCGTACAGCGCGGCGCCGTCCCAGCCCGGGCCGCGGCCGAACCGCACCGACGTCACGCCGCGGTGACCGGTCGCGATCGTGCACTGCGCGCCGGTCGCCGGGTCGAGCCGCACGACGGTCCCCGGCAGGTCGAGCGCGGCGTAGACGGCACCGTCGGGCCCCACGGTGAGGTCGTCGGCGAAGTGCCCCGGCCCGAACCCGGGCACCTCGTAGCGGCGCGGCCGGTCGGGATGCGCGGGATCGATGGCGTAGAGCCGCGTGGTCGCGGTGGTGGCCGTCGAGGCCCAGAGGCGGCCGGAGGCACCGTCGAACCAGAGGCCGTTGACGGGCTCGCCGCGCAGCGCGAAGGGCACGGGCACGCCGCCGGGCGCGGTCGCGACGATCCCCTGCCGCGGGCCGAGGACGGTGCTGGTCACGGCGCGGCCGTCGGGCAGCAGCGCGAGGCCGTTGGGCATGGTCAGCCCGGACGCGACGATGCGGGTCGCGCCGGTGGCCGGGTCCACGACGGTCACCGTGCCGTCCGGCTTCCCCAGCAGCCCCGACGGCGCGCTGTTCGCCGTCGCGACGTGCACCGCGCCGCCGCGGACCACGATCCCGCCGGGGTTCGGCAGGTCGACGACGGTGCGCAGCGCGCCGGGCGCGGCGCCCGCGAGCAGGCTCCCCTTCCCGGTGAGCACGTTCTGCCGGGACAGGTAGACGGTGCCGGTGCCGTCGAAGGCGAGGTTCTCGAGGGCGCCCATGCCGGACCGCAGGACCGTCGTGCGCCAGCCCCCGCAGGCCTGGTTCGACGGTGCCGCTCCCGCGGTCGCGGGCGTCACGGCGAGGGCGGCGAGCACGGCCGCGGCGAGGGCGACGGGACGGAGCGGGGTGCGGTTTCTTCGCATGCGCGCAGTCTGGCAGGCGCGGGAAAACCAGCCCGGGGGCGCGTTCGCGGCGCGCCGGACTCGCCCGGACTTGCATCTTGCAACCGAGGCGTTTCGGCGTAGCCTGGAGGCATCAGGTAACCGTGAAGATCGAGGTGATCCGCATGAGTGTCCCCGTCAAGGTTCTGATCGCGTACGACGGCTCCGAGTCCTCCCAGCGCGCCGTCAAGTACGCCAGCAAGGTCCTCGCGCAGGGCCGCGACGCCGAGGCGATCGTCGTCACCGCGTGGGAGTCCACGATCCATCAGGCCGCCCGCCTGTCCGCCATGTCCGGCGTCGCGGGGGCCGGTGCCGCCGAGACCGCACTCACCCGCGAGAGCGACGTCGTGCACGCCGAGGCCAAGAAGACGAACCAGCAGGGCGTCGACCTGGCGGCCGCCGCCGGCTTCACCGCGCACGGCGAGCTCATCGAGGTGTCCACCACCGTGTGGACCGCGCTCATCGCCGCGTCCGACACGTTCGACGTGGACGTCATCGTGTCCGGGAGCCGCGGCGTCTCGGGCATCCGGTCGCTGTGGCATTCGTCCGTTTCCGAGCACGTGCTGCGCGGATGCAAGCGGCCGGTGATGATCGTGCCGTCGGGCTGCGCCGAGCTGGACCTGTAGACTTTCCCGCATGGACCGCACCTCGATCATCGCCAGCGCCACCGCCGCGCTCGCCGGCATCGTCGTCGCCGTGGCCCTCGCACTGGTGAGCGGCGCGGCCGTCGCGCAGACGTCGCCGACCACCGACGTCAACACCGTGTCGAAGGACAAGGGCTTCCTGCAGGGCTCGTCGAACTACGGCGAGCGCGACGACTCGGGTGCCAACAAGTAGCCCCCACTTCTCCGACGAACCCCTGACCCGCCGCGCAGGCGCGTGGGCGTTCGTCGCCCTGCTCGCGCTGAGCTTCCTCAGCGCGCCCGGGAAGGTCGTCGCCGACACCAAGCTCGATCTCACGGCGAACCCCATCGGCTTCCTCGCCCGCGCGGCCAACGTCTGGTCCAGCCAGTCCCCGCTCGGCCAGGTGCAGAACCAGGCCTACGGCTACTTCTTCCCGCACGGCGCGTTCTTCGCGCTGGGCCAGTTCCTGCACGTCCCGCCGTGGGTCACGCAGCGCCTGTGGTGGGCGCTGCTCCTGTTCGCCGGCTTCTGGGGGATCATCCGGCTCGCCGAGGCACTGCGCACCGGCTCGCGCGGCAGCCGGGTCGTCGCGGCCGCGGCGTTCGTGCTGGCCCCGCAGGTGCTCACGACGCTGGGCGCGATCAGCTCCGAGACCGCGCCGGTGATGCTCGCGCCGTGGGTGCTGCTGCCGCTGGTGCAGCTCCTGCAGGGCGCGGACGTGCCGCTGCGGAACCTGGCCGCCCGCTCGGCGGTCGCGGTCGCGCTCATGGGCGCGGTCAACGCCGTGGCCACGGGCTTCGCGTGCGCGGTCGCCGCGCTGTGGTGGCTGCTGCACGTGCGCTTCGGCGCCGGGACCCGCCGCTTCTGGACGTTCAGCGCCTGGTGGGCGGTGTGCGTCGCGCTGGCGACCACGTGGTGGATCGTGCCGCTGCTCATCATGGGCCGCGTCAGCCCGCCGTTCCTCGAGTTCATCGAGTCCTCCCGCGCGACCACGCAGTGGGCGTCGGTGCCGGAGGTGCTGCGCGGCACCACGTCGTGGAGCCCGTTCATCTCCGACGAGCGCGGCGCCGGCGCCATGCTCACCACCTCCCCCGCCGCCGTCGTCGTCACCGGCCTGGTCGCGTGCGCCGGCATCGCCGGGCTCACCATGCGCCGCATGCCCAAGCGCGGGGTCTGGGCGACGGTGCTGCTCGTCGGCCTGGCGGGGATCGGCGCGGGCTACGCCAGCGGCCTCGGTTCGCCGTTCGCCGAGCCGGTGCGGGTCTTCCTCGACAGCGTCGGCGCGCCCCTGCGCAACGTCTACAAGCTCGAGCCCTTCCTGCGGTTGCCGCTGGTCCTGGGCATGGCACACCTGCTGGCCCGGGCGCCGCTGCCCGGCACCGTCGGCCTCGCGAAGGTCCGGCGGGCCCTGGCGCACCCCGAGCAGGACCGGCTCGCGGCGGGTGCCCTGGCCGTGGTCGTGGTGCTCGCGCTCGCGGGCGGCATGGCGTGGACGGGCAAGCTCGCGCCCCGCGGGCCGTACGACAAGATCCCCGACTACTGGTCGCAGGCCGCGGACTGGCTGTCGGCGCACGCCGCCGGGACCGCCCCCGGCCAGGCCCGGGCCGAGCGCGCGCTCGTCGTGCCCGGCGCGCCGTTCGGTGCGCAGCTGTGGGGCCTCACGCGCGACGAGCCGATCCAGCCCCTGGCCGAGACGCCGTGGGCGGTGCGCGACGCGATCCCGCTCAACCCGCCCGGCGCGATCCGCGCCCTCGACTCGGTGCAGCGGCTGTTCAGCGCCGGTACCCCGTCGGCGGGCCTGGCCGCGACGCTGCGCCGCCAGGGCATCTCCTACCTCGTGCTGCGCGCTGATCTCGATCCCGGAACGTCGCGCTCGGCGCGGCCTGCGCTGGCCCGCGCCGCGATCATCGGCTCGCCCGGGATCAGCGAGGTCGCCCGGTTCGGCGCGGACATCGCCCCGCCGACCGTCGAGAAGGTGGTCGTCGACTCGGGGCTGCGGCCGCCGCTCCCCGCCATCACGATCTACCGGGTCGACGGTGCCGCCCCCACCGGGCCGTACGTCGCCGACCTGGCGTCGATGCCGCGCGTCGCGGGCGGGCCGGAGGCGCTGCTGGGGCTGCAGGCCGACGCCGCCGCGTCGGGCCGGCGTGAGCTGGGCGCGGCGCTGCTCGCCTCCGACGCGAAGGACGCGGGGCTGCCCGACGGCCCGCTGACCGTCACCGATACCCCCAAGCGCCGCGAGACCGACTACGGCCGCGTCGACGACCACAGCTCCGCGATCCGCACAGCCTCCGATCCCCGTCGAACGCTGAACCGGCTGCCCGACTACCCGGCGGCGGGGCTGGTCGACGGGACGTGGCAGGGCGCGACGGTGTCCGCCTCCAGCTCCGCCGCCGACGCCACGCAGCTCGGCACCGTGCTCCCCGGCGCGGGCACGGCCGCCGCGGTGGACGGCGACAAGAACACCGCGTGGGTGTCCTCCGGCCTCGACCACGCCATCAACCAGTGGATGCAGTTCACGCTGCCCGAGCCCCGCGCGGACCTGTCGGTGACGGTGACCGTCGGGCGGGCGCTGGGTCCCGCGGTGACGCGCCTCCTCATCACGACGGAGGCGGGCACGGTGTACTCCGATCCCGTCACGGCGGGGACGCCGATCACGCTGGTCGCGCCGTCGGAGCCGACGCGGTGGGTGCGGATCACCGCCGCCGAGACCGCCGACCGCACGTGGGGCAACCAGTTCGCGATCACGGAGGCCGAGCTCGCGGACACGCGGTCCGGCGCGACGATTCCGGCGCGGCACGACGTGGCGCTGCCCGCGTCCGGTCCCGCGCAGCGCTGGGTGTTCGGGCAGGACACGATGGGCCGGTCCGGCTGCGTCGTCACGCCCGGCGAGAACGGCGCGCCCGGGCCGGTGCAGTGCGCCGACATCGCGATCGGGCCGGAGGAGCCCGGGCCGCTGCGGCGGACCGTCGACGGGCCCGGTGCCCCTGCGGTGACACCGTCGCTGACGGTCCGCGCGCGCCCGGGGCAGGCGCTGTCGGCGCTGCTCGGGGCGCCGGGCGCGCCGTCGGCGTTCGCGGAGTCGGCGGTGGGCGACGGCCGGGCGAGCTCGGCCGCGGCCGTCGACGGGGACCCCAACACGGTCTGGTCGGCGCCGCAGTCGGTCACGGAGCCGACGTCGCCGAAGCCGGTGCTGCGGCTGCGGCTGCCGTCGCCGCAGGTCGTGGGCGGCCTGACGCTGCGGCTGCCGCGCGGCGAGGCGCCCGCGCGGCCCACGCGGATCGGCGTCGACCTGGGGACCGGCAGGCAGGTGCGCGAGCTGCCCGCGGGCGATTCCGTCACCGTGAAGGTCGACCCGGCCGTGACCGACTCGATCTCGATCTCGCTGCTCGACTGGGACGAGCGGATCAACATCAACGACTTCGGCTTCCCGGAGAAGATGGCGCCCGGGCTGGCAGAAGTGCGGGCCGTCGGCCCCGACGGTGCGCCCGTCCCCGGCTCGGAGCCCGCGCCCGCGGACCGTCCGGTCGTGGTGCCGTGTGAGACCGGTCCGACGGTGCGGATCGGCGACCGCGTGCTGCGCTTCCGGATCGAGGCGGGAGCGCGGGAGATGCGCGACGGCGCGCCCGTCCGCGCGGTGGCGTGCGATCCCGCGCCGGTGCCGCTGCCGGCCGGGAAGGCGCAGGTGGTCGCGACGCCGGGGCTCGCGTTCAGCGTGGACTCGCTGGCGCTGGACACGCCCGCGGCCGCCGAGGCGTCGCCGCGGGACGAGAGCGTGAAGGTGCAGAGCTGGACCCCGGATCGCCGCGTCGTGACGGTGAGCCGCGCCGACGCCGACCAGGTGCTCGTGGTGCCCGAGAGCCGCAACTCCGGCTGGGCGGCGACGGGCCCGGACGGCGCGCCGCTGAAGGCCGTGACCGTCAACGGGTGGCAGCAGGGCTGGGTGGTGCCGCAGGGCACCGACGGCGCCGTCACCCTGCGGTACGCCCTCAACGCGCCCTACCGGATCGGGCTGTTCGGCGGCCTCGCGCTGCTGGCGATCCTCGCCGCGCTGGCACTGGTCCCGGGATCGCGGCCGCGGGGTTCCGGAGGACCGGTGCGGGCCTGGCAGCCGGGTATCGCAGCGGGCCTCGGGATCGGCGCGGTCGCGTTCGTGCTCAGCGGGTGGCCGGGGCTCGCGCTGTGGGCGGCCTCCGGACTCGCGACCTGGGTGGTCTCCGGACTGCACGTGTCGGCGGACCGTCGGGCGGCGTTGCGCGTGTTCGGCTCGTCCGGCTTCGTGCTGGCCGGGATGCTGCTGCTGGCGACGGGCCCGTGGCACGCCGAGGCCGGCTACGTGGGCCACGGCCCGTGGCCGCAGGGCCTGGCGCTGGTCGGCGTGTTGCTGATGGCCTGGTCGACGGTGCCGCCCGTGCGGCTCCTGCACCGCCGCGGCGGTGGCGCGCCGACGGCCGATGGTGACGATGGGACCGGCGAGGCCACGGACTGAGCCGCGAAGGAGGAGTGTGGTCGCACTGAATAGCTATGCGCGCCACGCATACCCCCTGAAATCCCAGTTCAGAGCCGTGTTTTGCCGATCGGGCGATGCGTGGGGCGCATACCCACCGGATCAGCCCGGCACCGGATCCTGCTGCTGTGATCCGCCCCGACGACGCCCCCGCGCCTGCTCGAGCGGCGGTTACCGGGATGGTGGGAGATAGCGCGGGGCCCGGTCGAACCAGCCGCGGGATTCGTCGTTCCGCCACAGCAGGAGAGGAACGGCGATCGTTGCGACCAACCCCACGCAGGTGAGGCCGAAGATGCACGCCGCGACGGTCGCCACCACCCGGCCGCCGCGACCGCGCAGCAAGCGGATTCCGGCGACGACACCGAGGATCACCGCGCTCCACACGATCGCCGCGACCGTGAGCGCCGCGGCCACTTCGGCCGACGAGGTGGCCGGAGGTCGATTCGGGTTCGAGTTCGACGCGAGGAAGCCGAGCAGGACGAGACCGGACAAGACCAACAGAATGACAGCGGCCGCGGTCACCGACGAAGGCCTCGACCACACTGGCGGAGCGGCGAAGGTGAACGCGTACTCGCCGTCCTCGTCCATGAGCATCCTCGCTGAGAACCAGACGGGTCTCCCGGGAGACGCCATCGCGGTCCTGAGCTGTTCGAACAGTGGCGCGACTTCGGCGACGGTGTGCCCGTGATCAGCTCCACCGTCGACTCGTAGCACGAGCGACCCGACTCCACCCGTGACGGATGCCATGTACACGAGCTCCACATCCGACCAGCCGCGTCGACCGGCCTCGACCTGGTCGAACACCACATCGGCGATCCGCTGCTCGACCGCCTCCACCGTTTGCACCATCCGATTGCCCCCTCATTCGACGTTCACGAAGGTAGCGATCAGGCAGGCAAATCATCAGTGTCTTGTGACAGAAAACACCAATCCCGGTTGGCTGTTCGGCGCCTCGCGGGGAGGCGCGGCGGCGGGCCGTCGGGCCTCGCGACGCGCGAGCCGGCGGCGGGCCGGCTCCTCCACCCAGGCGTAACTCAGCGCCGCGACGGCCACGGAGAAGACCAGCGTCAACAGGGTCACCTTCCCGAAGGCGCCGTTGAACGGCACGATCGCGAACAGCGGGAAGATCGCGGTGAGCACCACCAGGTGCCAGATGAAGATGCCGTACGACCAGCGCCCCAGCGCCAGCATGAAGCCGGACCCCAACCACCGCGCCGACTCCCCCGCGGGCGCCAACACGAGCGGCGCCAGCAGCAGGAAGCCGAGCACCCCGCCGAGGCCCATGCGCACGGCGAACTGCCAGGACTCGGGACTGTCGAGGGTCACGGGGCCGCCCAGCGGCGTGCAGATCACGGCGAACACCACGAGCGCCGCCGGCCAACACACGCGACGCCGCGCCAGCCGCCGCACCGGACCGAACCGGGAGACCGGCGCGCTCACGATCTCGGCGAGGACGATGCCCGCGACGAACCAGGGGACATACGAGGGCAGCCAATTGTGGTGGTTCACCCCCGGCGGCAGGGGCAGCGCCGCGCCGACCCACGCCCAGCTCAGCGACACCGCCGCCGCGGCGAGCAGCAGCGGCACCCGCCACCGCGCCGCGTCCCCGCGCAGCCGCACCAACGCCAGCGCGGCCAGCGGCAGCAGCAGGTAGAAGAGCATCTCCACCGACAGCGACCACATCTGGGTGAGACCGTCGGTGAGCGAGTACGGCACGAAGACCTGGGTCAGCGAGAGGTTGGCGAGCCAGGTGGAGCCCGACGGGGCCGTCGACCGCGGCAGCAGGGCCAGCGCGACGAGGGCGACCACGAGGTACGCGGGCATGATCCGCACGATCCGGGACCGGTAGTACCGCCCCGTCGACGGACCGTCGGACGAGGTCCACGCGGCGCGGGCGTGCGCGCGCCACAGCAGGAAACCCGACAATCCGAAGAACAGGGCGACCGCCATGTCGAAGCGGCCCCAGACCCGTCCCACCACCGAATAGCCCACCTGACCGGTCTGGAAGGCGGTGTGGGTCAGCATCACGGCGATGGCCGCGCACGCGCGCATGCCCTCGAGTGCGGGCACGAATCCGGCCGCACCCGCGGGCTTTGCAGCTGCGAAATCGCTGGTACCGGCGGCGCTCATCGTCCACCGAATCTACCCGCGAATCGGTCTTCGCCCGCGCGCGTGGCCCGTGCCACCCCGACACCACCTGTAGGCTCGGGTACTTGGAAGGGAGCGCGACCGCGTGCCCCGACGGCGTGTGCGAACCGCGCACGCGCCCCACAGAGATGTGAGGAGACACTTCGATGGCGGTAGGCCGTAGCCGGCTGGCGCGCGTTATCGGTCCGATCCTGATCTTCTTGGGCGCGCTGCTGATCACCGCCGCGATCGCCGGACCGGCGTACGTCGCGGGCAAGCTGACGACGATCCCGCTGGACATCGACACCACGACGGTGGCGAAGTCCGAGAAGGTCGCGGATTCCCAGGCCGACGCGGAGTTCCCCGCGAAGTCGCTGGACATGTGCTCGATCGACAAGGGCAAGGCCGTGGTCAACGAGGTCTCGGTGACCACGCAGACCCGCACGCTGGTCACCACCCCGTCGGACAAGTCGACGATGACGGTGCAGTCCGGCAGCTCGATGGTGGTCCCGTCGATCAAGACCAAGGGCGAGCCGCGGCACCCGGAGCTGACCGGCGCCGTGCAGGACAAGCGTCCCTGCGACGACGGCCTGGTGCAGGCGTGGCTCGACCGCGTCTCCCTGGACCGCGAGACCGGTAAGCCGACCGGCAAGACCTCCGAGGCCACCTACCAGCCCGGCGAGAGCACCCCCGCGGTGAAGATCGCCGACCGCAAGGGCCTGCAGTACCGCTTCCCCGCCGGCACCACGCAGGACGGGAAGTACGAGTTCTTCGACCTCGTCACGCGCAGCAACGTGGGCCTGAAGTTCGTCGAGGAGAAGGAGGTCAGCGGCACCAAGACGCTGCACTTCCAGGGCCAGCAGAACTGGGTGGACCTCTCCACCATCCGCGACAGCAACGACCCGACGCTCGGCACCGTGCTCACCATGCCCGCGGGCTGGTGGGGCATCGGCGGCGTCGACCCCAAGGACGACATCACGCTGAACCGCTGGGCGAAGACCGACGTGGACCTGTGGGTCGACCCGACCTCGGGCGTCATCGTCGACCAGTCGCTGCACTACACGCAGCAGTTCCGCCTTCCGGGCCAGGTCGCCCCGAACACGCCGAAGCCGGTCCGCGACTTCAAGCTCGACGTCTTCGACGCCAAGCAGCGCTGGGTCGATGCGACGGTCCGCTCGCAGGCGGAGGTCGCGAAGTCGGCGCAGAACAAGATCGCCGTCGCCAAGTACGTGGCGCCGGTCGCGGGCGGCGTCCTCGGCCTGATCGCGCTGGGTCTCGGCGTCTTCGCGCTGTTCCTGGGCCGCAACCCCGCCACCGCGGGCGGGCCCGGCACGGGCGGCCGCGGACGGGCGAACGCCGGTTCCGGCGATGCCGCGCCCACGGCCCCGCTCGACGACGAGCCGATCACCACCCCGGACGTGGGCGGCGATCCGGCGACGGAAGCGTTCAGCGCTCAGCCGCGGCCGGACGAGTCGCAGACCGAGGCGATCGACTTCCGGAAGCGCGACGAGCGCTGACGGTCACGACCGCACCGATCACCATCACCGCCGCGAGCGCACACAGCGCCGCGGCGGTGATCATTTCGGCGGGGGTGTGCGGCAGGGTGAGCAGGATCGCCGCCTCGGCCGCGACCACCACCCAGGCGAACAGCGCCATCCGGGTCCGTTCGATGGCGATGGCGTAGAGCAGCAGCCCCTGCAGCAGGGCGAGCAGCGCGCCCTGCGCGGCGAACAGCCACAGCAGTCCCTGGACGGGCCGGTAGTCCTCGCCGGCCAGCAGCGTCGCGAGCGGGGCGCACACCGCCGCGCCGGCGATGCAGGCCAGGCCGAGCGCGGTCAGCAGCCCGACGACGGTGCGCAGGGCGCCGCGGGCACGGCCGGGGGTGGCGAGCTGCGGGTAGAAGACGACGCCGACGGCCTGCGGCAGCCAGAACGCGACCTTCGCGGCCACCGCGCCGAGGGCGTAGGTGCCGGCCGCGGCCGCTCCGAGCACGGGCCGGGAGAGCAGCAGGTCGAGCGAGGCGAAGACGACGAGCACCAGCTGCACGGAGCTGGCGCCGAGCACCGCGCGCACCCCCGCGTCCGGCCCGGCCGCGTGTCCCGACGGGGCCCCGGCCAGCGCCCGGCCGACGACGGCCGCGACCAGGGCGCCCACCGTCGTGCCGAGGAGCGCCGGCCCGGGGCCCAGCAGCAGCCCCGGCACGGTGAAGGCGAGCTTGCCGACCCCCGCCAGTGCGAGGAGCGCCGCGAGCCGCCCGAAGCGCCGCTCGCCCTGCAGCAGCCCCTGCTCGACGGCGAGCAGCACGAGCGCGGGCGCGGCGGCCAGCGCGGCGGCGGCCGTGATCGCCCGGGTGTGCAGGCCCGCAGCGGCCAGCGGCACCGCGACCAGCGCCAGCACACCCGCGCCGAGGGCGATCCGGTAGCCCAGCGCCCGCATCTGCGCGGCCCCGGCGCCGCGGACGACCTGCCGCGCGACGACGGTCTGCAGCGCGAGCGCGGGCACCGCGAGGATCAACGACAGCTGCAGGAGGGCGGCGAACTCGCCGTACCCGGCGGGCCCGAGCCAGCGGCTCGCGGGCAGGTGCACCAGGTAGGAGCACAGGTTCGCCGCCATCGAGCCGATCGTGACCCACGCCAAACCTCGCACCCGGCCATTGTGTCAGTAGGCTCGGGTCGATGAGATCGCGCGACCTGGCCCTCGCCGCCTGGTCCGCCGTGCTCGCCGCCGTGATCCTGGGCCCGCTGGCCGTCGGCGGCCGCTATCTGTTGCTCCGCGACGCCGTCTCGACGCCCCGCTCGTACCTCACCGACACCGCGCTCGGCCTCGGCGACAACGCCGCCCGCGCCACGCCGCAGGATTGGCTGCTGGCCGTCGGTTCGCAGGTGGTCGACGGTGGCCTCCTGGTCACGGCCCTGCTGTTCGTCGCGCTGGTGGCGGCGGGGTGGGGATTCGGTCGCTGCGCGCTGGCGATCCTCGCCGCCGTGGGCCGCGACGCGGGCCTCGGCGCGGGCCTGGCCGCCGCGACGGTGGGCCTGTGGAACCCGTTCGTCGCCGAGCGGCTGCTGCAGGGGCACTGGAGCCTGCTTGCCGGGTACGCCGCGATCGGCTGGGCCGTCGTCGTCGGGCTGCGGTCGGAGGGCCGGCGGCAGCTCGGCGGCTTCGCGGCGTGCCTGGCCGCGGGCGGGCTGACGCCGACGGGCGCCGTCTTCGCGCTGATCGCGGGCCTGGTCGCGGCGCCCCGCCGGTGGGCCTGGCTGCTCGGACTGTTCGTGTGCGCGGCCGCGCCGTGGCTGTACCCGTCGCTGGTCTCGGGCAGCGGCGTGCGCGCCGATCCGGCGAGCGTCGCCGCCTTCGCGGTCCGCGCCGAGCCGGGGCTCGGCACGCTCGGCTCGCTCCTCGGGCTCGGGGGCATCTGGAACCGGCAGGCCGTGCCCGACGGTGCCCCCTGGCTCTGGACCGCGCTCGCCCTCGCGCTGCTGGCGGGCGGGGTGCTGGTGCTCCGCGCGCGGCTGCTCGCCCCGCCGCTGGGCCGGTTCGCGCTGCTGGCGCTGTGCGCCGTGGTGCTGCCCGCAGTGGCGGCGACGGGCCCCGGGACGGCGCTGCTCGAGGCCGTGGTGCAGGCGATCCCGGGCAGCGGGCTGCTGCGCGACGGGCAGAAGTGGGTGGCGCTGGCCTTGCCGCTGTACGCGGCGTGCGCCGCGGCGCTGGTGGCCGCGCTGCCAGCGGCCGCGCGGGCCGGGGGCTCCGTGATGGCGGTGGCGCTGCCGATCGCGGTGCTGCCGGGCCTCGCGTGGGGCGTGGGCGGCGCGCTCTCGCCGGTGACCTACCCGGCGGCGTGGCGCACCGTCGCCGAGGCCGTGCCCGCGGACCGCGGATCGGTCGCGGTGCTGCCGCCGGGCATGTTCCGGACGTACGCGTACGGCCCGGACGCGCCGGTCCTCGACCCCGCGCCGCGGATGCTGCGGGCGCCCGTCCTGCAGACGGGTGAACTCCGCGTCGGCGGGCGCTCCGTCGACCGCGTGCCGGGCGCGGCGTCCGACGCGGAGGACGCGCTGGCCGCCGGCGGCGACGCCCTGGCCGGTCGGCTGGCGGAGCTGGGCGTCGGGTGGGTGCTCGTGGAGGCCGTCTCCGTCGACGGCGCGACCGTCTTCCCGACGGTGCCGCTCCCCGGCCTGGAGCTCGCCGTCGACACTCCTGAACTGCGGCTCTACCGGGTGCCGGGCGAGGTCGCGACCGACTCGGCATCGTCCGCGGAGCGGGGCGGCGCATGGGCCGCGCATCTGCTGTGGGCGGCACTGCTGCTGGGCGGCGGGGCCGTGGCCGCGACCGGCGGGGCGCGCGGGTCCGCAAGGCCCGACGGTGCCGCCGCCCCGGCCCCGTCGGCGTGATCCCGTTCCCGTACGACGTGCGGGAAACCCACTGTTCATTTTGCAGGTCGAACGTCCCGTCAACCTGTATTACCTCATGCCGTAATTAGCACTGCGCATGATGCGTCATGCACGACAAAATGTGAACCCCCGGGAATTGTCGGGTTTCTCACTGTTCGCGCGTCTTTTGCTGCGCTATGGAGTTCGTCATCATGTTCTACATGATCTCGGGTTTCTCAGAGCAGTGGCAGTGCCCGGCGGGAGAGTGGGCCGTCTGGGCTCCGGACGCGACCACCAAGGAGGCGATGCGCACCGCCCCTGACCAGGACGTCTGCACGTCCTACGTGCAGGCCGACCACCTGCGCAGCGGCATCGACGGCGAGGCCTGCACCCGCCGGCTCGTTTTCACCACATTCACGATCCACGATGTTTTCGATCGAACAATCGTCGAATCGGTCTTCACCGAATTCGTCCGCGCGCACGGCGTTTTCCATACCGCTTTCCCGGTATCGGCGGCCCCGGATCCGCGCGGCCGCACCCTTTCTCCGGAACAGATCGATCTCGCCGTCGAGGCCACCTCGGAAACGCACCCCGGTGACACCGTCAAGGGCTACCTGATGGCGAACGTGCCGGAACTGCACGACTGGGCGGCGTTCGCCTTCGCCGTGACCGGCGTCGAGAACGCGCGCCCCGGGGCCGTCGAGCCGCACTTCCAGGTGGTGGTCTGCTCGGACCACCTGTACACCGACGGCGTGTCTCAGGCCGTGAGCTTCTTCGAGCTCGTGTCCCGGTACACCGCGGCCCGCAGCGGCGCCCCGTACACGCCGGTGCCGGTCCGCCCGCACCGCGAGTTCACCCGGGAGCAGCGCACGCTGGCCGCCACGCTGACGCCGACCCACCCGGACGTCGTGCAGTGGCGCGAGACGCTGCGCCGGTCGGGCGGCATGCCGCGCTACCCCCTGCCCCTCGGCCTGGCCGACGGCGAGGCCGCCCCGGGCCGCATCGCGGTGCACGCCTCGTTCATCGACGCCGACCGCACCGCCCGGTTCGGCGCGGCGGCCAAGCGGGCCGGCGCGAACATGAACAGCGCGCTCCTCGCGGTGCTCGGGCAGGTCCACCACAACCTCACCGGCGACGAGCTGTTCACCATGCTCATCCCCCGCGCCGACCGGTCCGCCACCGGCGACGCGATGGCGGTCGGTTGGTACGTGACGCTGGTGCCCGTCCAGTTCTCGGCCTCCGGGAGCTTCGACGAGGTCGCCCGCAACGCGCACGAGGCGGTCGCGACGGCGAAGCAGCTCGACCGCACGCCGGTGTTCCCGGTCATCGACCTGCTGGCCGACGATCCGGAGTTCCCCGTGGAGCACGGTTTCACCGCGCCGATGCTCTCCTACATCGACGTGACGCGGGTGCCGGGCGCGGAACTGGCTCGGCAGCACGACTTCTCGGTGTTCGCGAACGCCACGCCCTCGCGCGAGGTGTTCACGTGGATCAACCGCGACGAGTCGGGCCTGGACTTCAACGCGATGCACCCCGACACCACGCAGGCGACCCGCTCGGTGGACACCGTCTTCCGGCTGCTCCGCGACCGCATCATCGAGGTCGCCGACCGCTCCCCCGCCCTCATCTCGGCGTAGCGGCCGCCGCCGGCACCGGCGCGACGGTGCGGTCCTGCCGGAGGTCGGCGGGGAAGCCGCCGACGCGGGCGTGCAGCTCTGCCTGCAGCGCCCGTCGTCGGCGCCGGTCGAAGGCGGGCGCATAGGCGGCGGGGGTGACCCCGAAGGCGATCCACGGGCCGGCCGGGTCGACGGCCACCGCGGTCACCACGAGACGGGCGCGACGGTCGGCACCGTCGGGCAGCGGACCGTAGGGGACGGCGACGAGGACCGGGGCGCCGAGACCGCCGGGCTGGCGGTCGCGCGGGTAGCCGAGCAGCCGCTCGGCCTCCGGCACGGTGCGGCCGACGAGCTCCTCGGTGCGGATCCGGCCACCCGAGCCCTCGCGGAGCGCGAGCGGGACGAGCGCGCCCAGCACGAGGGCGGCCAGCACGCCGAAGGCGCCCCAGAACAGGTCACCGCCGGCGAAGGCGATCTCGGCGGAGAGCGCGGCGAACGCGCAGGCCACCACGTGCACCGCGAGCTGGAGCAGCAACGACCCGGCCGTCGTGACGAGGCCGGCCACGAGGATCGCCGCGACGAGTGCGGCGCTGCCCCAGCGCCGGTCCATCACGGCCCCGAGGAGCGCGGCGCCGAAGACGAGCAGGTAGGCGATCCACCACCTGCTCGCCCGCGGCCCCATCTGCACCCTGGTCATGCAAAGAAGATACAACCCGGGTTCCGATTCGGGCGGGGATCAGTGGCCCCGACGGATCCATTCCTCCAGGTGCGGGGATTCCGCGCCCAGCGTGGTGCCGTCGCCGTGCCCGGTGTTCACGACCGTCTCCGGCGGCAGCGCGAACAGCCGGTCCCGGATGGACTCGATGATCACGGAGAAGTCGCTGTACGAGCGGCCGGTCGCACCGGGCCCGCCGGCGAACAGGGTGTCGCCGCTGAACAGCTGCCCGGCCTCGGGCAGGTACAGGCACACCGACCCCGGCGAGTGGCCGGGCGCGTGGATCACGCGGATCTCGGTGCCGCCGACGGCGATCCGGCTGTCGGCGGCGAGATCCTCGTGCCCGACGCCCGGATGGGTCATGTCCCACAGGACGTCGTCGCCGGGGTGCAGCAGGATCGGCGCGTCGAGCCGCTCGGACAGCTCCGGCGCGACGGTCACGTGATCGTTGTGCCCATGGGTGCAGACGATTCCGCGCACGGTCCGCCCGCCGACGGCGTCGACGATCGGGTCGGCGGAGTGGGCGGCGTCGATCACCACCACCTCGCTGTCGTCGCCGACCAGCCAGACGTTGTTGTCGACGTCCCAGGTGCCGCCGTCGAGGCTGAAGGTGCCCGACGTGATGACGCGTTCGACGCGCAGCGTCACAGGACCACCACCGAGCGCAGCACCTCGCCGCGGTGCATGGTCGCGAAGGCCTGCTCCACCTCGTCGAGGCCGATCCGCTCGGTGACGAACTTCTCCAGCGGCAGGCGGCCCTGGCGGTACAGGTCGACGAGCTGCGGGAAGTCCCGCTCGGGCAGGCAGTCGCCGTACCACGACGACTTGAGAGCCCCACCGCGCGAGAAGAAGTCGATGAGCGGCATGTCGAGGGTCAGGTCGGGGGTCGGCACGCCCACCAGCACGACGGTGCCTGCCAGGTCGCGGGCGTAGAAGGCCTGCTTCCACGTCTCGGGGCGGCCGACGGCGTCGATCACGACGTCGGCGCCGAAACCGTCGGTGAGCTCCTGGATCGCATCCACCGCATCGCTTTCCGCCGCGTTGACGGTGTGCGTGGCGCCGAGCTCGCGCGCCCACTCCAGCTTCTTCGGGTCGCGGTCGACGGCGATGATGGTGCGCGCGCCGACGAGGCGGGCGCCCGCGATGGCCGCGTCTCCCACACCGCCGCAACCGATCACGGCCACCGTGTCACCGCGCGAGACGCCGCCGGTGTTCACGGCGGCGCCGAGGCCGGCCATGACGCCGCAGCCGAGGAGGCCCACGACGGCGGGGTCGGCCTCGGGATCGACCTTGGTGCACTGCCCCTGGTGGACCAGGGTCTTCTCCGCGAAGGCGCCGATGCCGAGAGCGGGCGAGAGCTCGGTGCCGTCCTCGAGGGTCATCTTCTGCGTGGCGTTGAAGGTGTCGAAGCAGTACTGCGGCTTGCCGCGCTTGCAGGCGCGGCACTGGCCGCACACGGCGCGCCAGTTGAGCACGACGAAGTCGCCGGGCACGACGTGATCGACTCCCTCACCGACGGTTTCGACCACGCCGGCGGCCTCGTGGCCGAGCAGGAAGGGGAACTCGTCGTTGATGCCGCCCTCGCGGTAGTGCAGGTCGGTGTGGCAGACGCCGCACGCCTGCACCGCGACCACCACCTCACCGGGGCCGGGATCGGGGATCACGATCGGGACCACTTCGACGGGCTCGCCCTTCGCGCGGGCGACGATTCCTCTGACGGTCTGCGGCACGGTTCTCCTCCTGGTCCGGATACGACTATTGCCATCCTCGCATTGATCGGGCCGACGAGGACTCGGGCTCAGTGCACGTGGTTCCGCCAGTCGGCGGGCACGCGTCCCGCGGGGCCGGGCACGGCCTGGTCGACGGGCCGGTTCTGCGGGTCGGCGAGCAGCGGACCGTCGTAGTAGTCCTCGGAGACGTAGTCCCAGAACCAGGCCTCGCCGGGCTCGAAGCTCTGCACGATGGGATGGCCGCTCGCGCGGGCGTGGGCGCTCGCGTGCTGCGACGGCGAGGAGTCGCAGCAGCCGATGTGGCCGCACTTCGCGCAGCGGCGCAGGTGCACCCACCAGCCGCCGGCGGCGTCGCACTCCACGCACCCGGCGCCGCTGGGCGGCACCGTCGGATCGATCGGGTCGGTCGGTTCGCTCATGGCTCCAGTCCTTCTCCCGGCTCGCCGGGATCGTCGATCACTGCTTCGCGCTGCGGCCCGTCGATGGGCAGTTCCACGGTGAACACGGTGTTCCCCGGCTCGGAGCGCACCGCCAGGTCGCCCTGGTGTTTGTTCACCACGATGCGCCACGAGATGTCCAGGCCCAGTCCGGTTCCCTCGCCGACGCCCTTGGTGGTGAAGAAGGGCTCGAAGATGCGGGGCAGCACGTCGGCGGGGATGCCGGAGCCGGTGTCGGCGACCTCGACGACCACCGCATCCTCCTTGCGGTGCGCCCGCAGGGTGAGGGTGCCGCGGCCGTCCATGGCCTGCACCGCGTTGTCGATGAGGTTGGTCCACACCTGGTTCAGCTCGGCGCCGTACCCCTGGATGTCGGGCAGGTCGGGGTCGTAGTCGCGGACCACGGTGACGCCGCCGTCGCCGATCTTGCGGCTGAGCATGACGACGGTGCTGTCGAGCAGTTCGCGGACGTCGAGCACCTGGAAGGGCGCGCGGTCCATCTGCGAGTACTGCTTGGCCGCCTGCACCAGGGTGGAGATCCGGCTCGTGGAGTCGGTGATCTCGTTCATGAGCAGCTCGGTCTCGACGGTGTAGTACAGCCAGCGCAGCGCGCCGGAGAGCACCGGCCCGTCGTCGAGCGAGCCCGCGACGCGGTCGAGGAAGTCGGTCTGCAGGCCCGCGGCCACGAACACGGGGGCCAGCACGTGGCCGTCGCCGATGTCGTGGTCGTCGAGCCAGTCCATCAGCTCGTCCTCGCGATCGGAGGCCTCGAGCGGACCGAGGTCGGGGGCGTCCGCCACCGCCTCGACGGCCTCCTCCTGGAACTTCACCAGGTCGACGAGGCGCGTCCGGTCGAGCTTGCCGCTGGCGATGCCGGCCAGCTTGTGCCGCATGCCGCCCACACGGGTGCGCAGCTCCGTGGCCGCGCGGGTGGCCGCGCCGGCGGGGTTGTTCAGCTCGTGGGTGAGGCCGGCGGAGAGCGAGCCCAGCGCCAGCAGCCGCTCGCGTTGCTCGACCATCTGCCGGGTGCGCTGCCCGCCGTAGAAGACGCCCTCCAGCAGGTGCACCGCCATCGGGAACCACTCGTGCATCGCCTCGTTGAAGTCCTCGGCGGGCAGCATGAAGAACTGCGCCTCGGTCACCGCGCGCATGGACGAGTTGTACTGCTTCTGCGCCGGCCCGCCCTTGCCGAGGAACGCCGACCACGCGCCGGAGTAGGCGCCGCGCTGATCGGAGCGGGTGGTCTCGACCTCCGCGTCGCCCACCTTCTGCGACAGCGCGATCGTGCCCCTGAGCAGCACGAACAGCCACTGCGCCGGATCGCCGGTGGAGTAGACGGGGCCGGCCGGGAAGGTCTCCACGTGGCCGCGTCGGCACAGCCACTCCAGTTGCTCGTCGCTGAGCTTCTCGAACAGAAACAGGGTGCGCAGTTCGTCGACGAAGCACGGGTCATGAGTGCTCACGAGTCGACTCCTTCCAGATAGCGGTGGACGAACATGACGGCCATCGCGCCCTCGCCCACCGCGGAGGCGACGCGCTTCGCCGATTCGGACCGGACGTCGCCGGCGACGAAGATGCCGGGGACGCTCGACTCCAGGTGGAACGGCGGCCGGTCCAATTCCCATCCCCGGGGCGCGGCACCGTCGAGCGCGAGATCCGGGCCCGTCAGCAGGAAGCCCCGCCCGTCCCGCGCGACGACGCCGTCGAGCCAGTCCGTGCGCGGTTCGGCGCCGATGAAGACGAACAGGAAGTCCGCCGGGACCTGCTCCGTCGCGCCCGACTCGGTGTCCCGCAGGGTGAGCTGTGTGAGGTGGTCGTCGCCGTGCGCCTCGACCACCTGGGTGTGCGGCCGCACGTGCACGTTCTCGATCGCGTTCAGCTGCTGGATGAGGTAATACGACATCGACGCCTCGAGCGACGGCCCCCGCACCAGCAGGGTCACCGAGCGCGCGCCCTTCGACAGGTACGCCGCGGCCTGGCCCGCGGAGTTGGCGCCGCCGACGATGTAGACGTCCTGGCCGGCGCAGGCCGGCGCCTCGGTCATCGCCGAGCCGTAGAAGATCCCGGCGCCCGTGAGCCGCGCCATGCCCGGCGCGTCCAGCTGCCGGTACGCGACGCCCGTCGCGAGGATGACGGTGTGCGCCCCCACGACGGTGCCGTCGGAGAACCGCACCCGCCGGCCGGAGCCCGTCACCTCGAGCTCGACGACGTCGGCGGCGGTGATCATCTCGGCGCCGAACTTGGTCGCCTGCCGCCGCGCCCGGTCGGTGAGCTGGGTGCCCGAGACCCCGTCGGGGAAGCCCAGGTAGTTCTCGATGCGCGAGCTCTGCCCCGCCTGCCCGCCGGTCGCGGACCGCTCGACGAGCACCGTCCGCAGCCCCTCGGACGCGCCGTACACGGCGGCGCCGAGCCCGGCCGGGCCCGCGCCGACGACGACCAGGTCGTAGAACTCCTCCGACGGGGTGGTGTTCAGGCCCACGTGGGCCGCCAGTTCGCTGTCCGACGGTGCGCACAGCGCGGTCCCGTCGGCCGCGGCGACGAGCGGGAGCTGCTGGCCGTCGCTGCCCGCGGCGGCGAGGAGGCGCTGCCCCTCGGGCGACTCGGCGGTGTACCAGCGGTACGGGATCTGGTTGCGGGCCAGGAACTCCCGAACCTCCGACGAGCGGGCCGACCAGCGGTGCCCGACGACCTTCGTCTCCGGCACGGGCCGGTGGTCGCTGCAGAGCCAGGCCTCCAGCTGCGCGTCGATGACGGGGTAGAGCTTCTCCTCCGGCGGGTCCCAGGGCTTGAGGAGGTAGTGGTCGAGGTCGACCACGTTGATCGCCTCGATCGCGGCGCCCGTGTCCGCGTACGCGGTGAGCAGCAGCCGCCGGGCGCCCGGGTAGACGTCCATCGCGGCCTCGAGGAATTCGAGGCCCGTCATCTGCGGCATGCGGTAATCGGCGAGGATCGCGGCCACCAGGTCGCCGCGGAGCTTGAGCTCCTTGAGCGCCTCCAGCGCCTGTTCGCCGCTCTCCGCGCGGACGATGCGGTACTCGTCGCCGTACTTGCGCCGCAGATCCCGCGCCACCGCGCGGGACACGCTCGGATCGTCGTCGACGGTCAGAATCGCAGGGCGCCGCCCTGAAGTTTCAGCCACCGTTTCAGATTACGGCGACCGCGGCCTCCGCGTCGGCGAGTGCAGCTGTGAGCGAACGCATCGGGTCGGGTCCGTACGAGACGCGGTGGATCGTGCCCTGTGGGGCGCCGTCGATCGACCAGTGCGTGATCCACCGGTCGGGCAAGCCCTCCGGCTGCGCGATGCGCACCTCCCGGTCGCCGCGGGCGGTTCGCACCGTCATCGCCGCGACCGGCGCCGCGATCTCGCCCTTGTGCCGCCGCCGGTCGCGGAAGTTGAGGACGACCAGCACGAACATCGCCGCAAAGAGCACGACGACTGCTGCGATGCGCCACGACGCCCACGCGCCGTAGTCCATCCACAGAAGCGCCATCGCCGGGATGAGGAGCGCGATGCCGCCCAGCATGTAGCGGGCGTCGCCGACACTCGTCACGGGCTCCATCCCGATCGCGGTCCGCCACAGCTGGCCCGCCACCGTCGCCAGGGTCAGGCCGATTGCGAGCAACAAGCCGTGCGCGATCCGCTGACTCGGCGGGCCGTCGAACGGCCAATCGAGCAGAACGAACGCCGCGAACAGCGCGAGCCACAGCAGAAACAGCACCCCGGCGAACGCCTTGAGCACCGCGACCGGCACCGTCCGCACCACAGGGGAGCGGCTCATCACCGGGACCTCACGAGGCCCACCGCACCCACCGCCGCGACGATCACGTAGCCCGCGATCATGCAGACGGCAAGGACGGTCCGAAAGCTCGGCCACAGCGCCCAGTCCACGAGGAGCATCGTCGCAGCCCCCAGCAGTCCGCTGAACAGCATCATCATCCACGCTATCCGCGGCACCTCACGTTGCCTCATCACGTATTCACGGTAACGGATACCGGTCGGGGCGCCGTCGAGCTTCGGTGCGATTCGTCGACGACACGCCGAAGCTCCGCCGCAGATTCCCACCGAAGCTCGCGGCGAGGCTCGATGCCGGGGCACGCCCGCCGCGGTCGACGACGTGCGGTGGATAGTGCCCGCCCAGCGGCAAGAATCCACCGCACGCCGTCCCGCCGGGCTCGGCGTCGCCGAAGACCGAGCAGCCCGGCCGGCCCCAGCGGTCAGACGAGCCCGCCGACGCGCTCCCCGGCGACGGACGCGGCCAGGACGCGGGAGACGCCGTCGGCGGTGGCGGGCCAGGAGAACTCCCCCGCCCGCTCCTGCGCCTTCGCGCCGAGCTCCTCCCGCAGCAGAGCGTCACTCAGCAGCGTGTACACCGATTCGGTGAGGCCTGCGAGGTCGCGGACCAGCAGCCCGGTGGCACCGTCGACCACGGAGTCGGTGAGCCCGCGCGACGAGACGTACCCGACGGTCGGCACCGCGTGCTGGGCCGCCTCGATCACCGTGATGCCCCAGCCCTCCTTGCGCGACGGCATGACGTGCACCCACGCGCGGGAGAGCAGCCGGTGCTTGCGCTGCTCGGTGACGTGGCCGTGGAAGGTCACGCGGTCGAGGACGCCGAGCTTCGCGGCGTGCGCGTACAGCTCGGAGTCCCACCAGCCGCTGCCGATGACGTCGAGGTGCAGGTCGGGGACGCGACGGCCCAGGCGGGCGAGCACGTCGAGGGCGTCCTCGATCTGCTTGTGCGGCACGAGCCGCGAGAGCACGACGATGCGCGGCGACGCGGACCGCACGTCCGCGACGCCCGGGGCCACCGCATCGATCCCGTTGCGCACCACGGCCACCCGCTCCGCGCCGACGCCGAGCAGCGCCAGCTCCTCCGCCGAGGGCAGCGAGACGGTGAGGTACTGGGAGCGCCGGTGCAGCCACGGCGAGAGCCGCGACTCGATGAACCAGCCGATCCGCGCCACGAGGCGTCCCGCGACGGGCCACTGCTCGCGATGGCAGTGGTGCACGAGCACCGTCACGGGCACGCCCGCGACGAGCCGCGCGAAGAACGGGATGCCGTTCTGGGTGTCGATCACCGCGTCGGGGCGGATCCCGCGCAGCGGACCGCGCCCGAACCGTGCGAGGAGGATGGCGATCAGCGCCAGGGGGTAGACGGTGAAGCGGCCGCCACCGCGGGAGAGGTGCACGCCGCGCACGGTCTCGGACCGGGCCGCGCCGGGGTACATCGCGGTCCGCAGCGTGACGCGCACCCCGCGGGCGGCCAGCTCCTCGCCGACGCGCTCGAGGTACAGCTCGCTGCCGCCGCCCTGAGGGTGGCGGGTGTCACGCCAACACAGCAGGAGGACTTCACGCACGCGTTCTAGGGTACCGTCCGGTCACGTGTACCCCTCTACCTGGAAGAACGCGACGGCACGGCTGCGGCGGCGCGCCACCCTGCGCCGCTCGGTCGGGCTGCTGTCCGACTTCCGGTTCGAGCAGTCCGAGCCCGCGCGCTTCTACGGCTCGCTGGCCCGCGACACCGTCGAGCTGACCGGCGACCTGTTCGGGGACCTCGACGGCGCCCTCGTCCTCGACGTCGGCGGCGGGCCCGGCTACTTCGAGGACGCCTTCGCCGAGCACGGCGCCGTCTACGTGCCCGTCGAGCCCGACGCGTCGGAGGCGCACGCCGCCGGCATCACGTCGTCGCGGGGCCTGCGGGGCTCGGGCCTGGCGCTCCCCATCGCCGACGGTGCCGTCGACGTCTGCCTCTCGTCCAACGTCGCCGAGCACGTGCGCGACTGGCGGGCCATGGGCGAGGAGATGCTGCGCGTCACCCGCCCGGGCGGCATGGTGATCCTGAGCTACACCCTCTGGTACGGCCCGTTCGGCGGGCACGAGATGGGACTGACCCACTACCTCGGCGGCGAGCGCGCCGCCCGGATGTACACGCGTAAACACGGGCACCCGCCGAAGAACCTCTACGGCACGTCGCTGTTCAAGGTGGGCGCGGCGGACGGGCTGGGCTGGGCCGCCACCGTCGACGGCGCGGAGCTCGTCGCGGCGTTCCCGCGCTACCACCCGTCGTGGGCGTGGTGGATGGTCCGCGTCCCGGGCCTGCGGGAGCTGCTCGTGTCGAACCTGGTCCTGGTCTTCCGCAAGCGCTGACCGGCCCGACGGTGTCGCACACGGCTCCGGCCCCCGCCGCGGGTGCGCGGAGGGGGCCGGAGAGTGGGGTGTCAGGCGGCGTCGGCAGTGGTGGACGCGTCCTCGTCGGCGGCGGCAGCGTCCGCAGCGTCCGCCGTCTCCTCGGCGGGTGCCGGAGCGGCGGTCTCCGCGGCGGCCGGCGTCTCAGCGGGGGCCGCCTCCTCCTCGGGGGCGTCCTCAGGGGCGTCCTCGGTCGCGGGAGCGGCCTCCGTGACGGTCTCCGGAGCGGATTCCGTCGCCGGGGCGGCGTCGGTCGGCTCGGCCGTCGTCGGCGCGACGGTCACCGGATCGGCCGCCTCGCTGTCGTCGGCGCGGTGCTTGCCGACGTAGGCGGTCTCGGCGTCCTTCGCCTTCTCGGCGGCGCCGGCTGCGGCGGCCTCGTCCTCCGCAGCGGGCGCGGCCGCGGTCGCGAGCAGCGATGCCGCCTCCGGCTTCGCGTCGGCGGTGAGCGACTTCGCGGCGACGTCGAGGGACTTCGCGGCGTCGGTTCCGGCGAGACCCGCGAGCCCCTTCGTCACCTCACCGAACAGGTCCGTCAGGCCGCCGCCTCCGATGACCGACGTCGCCAGAGAGACCGGCAGCGAGACGACGGTGGCGATCAGCGAGAACACCGGCTGCAGCAGGCTCAGGCCGAGGTTCACCGCGGGCACCACCACGGCGTTCGTGACCAGCTGGATCGGTCCGGCGATGACCGGGCCGACCAGCGGGATGTTCGCGACGAGGTTCGGCACGAGCTGCGCGCCGCCCGAGACGGCGCCGCTGACGACGCCGGTGAGCAGGTCGGGCAGCTTGGCGATGCCGCCCGGGGTGCCGAGGCTCGCGACGACCAGCGAGACCACGCGGCCGATGAGCTGGCCGTCCATGATGTCGAGCAGCTTGTCGTCGGGCAGGCCGCCGACGATCGCCTTGAGCTTCTCGGAGTCGATGGATCCGACCAGCTGGATGAGCTTCTCGGTCGGCAGGCCCGCGACGATCGGGCCGAGCTTCTCGACCGGGATGCCGTTGACCAGCTCGCTGAGGGTCTTGTCGTCGAGGCCCGAGACCACGGTGATGAGCTTCTCGACGGGGATCTGCTTGACCAGTGCGGTCAGCTTGTCGGCGGGCAGGCCGGCGACCACGGGGCCGAGCTTCTCGACCGGGATGAGGCCGACGATCTCGCCCAGCTTCTTCTCGTCGAAGCCCGAGACCACGGCGGCCAGCTTGTCGGTCGGAATGTAGCCGACCAGGGCGGCGAGCTTGTCGTTCGACAGACCGGCGACGGCGGGACCGATCTTCGCGGGGTCGACGGTGCCGATCACCTCGGTCAGCACGGACGTCGGCAGGCCCTCGACCAGCTTGGCGATGGTCGCGGGCGGGAGGGTCGCGACGACCGCGCCCAGCTTGTCGACGGGGATCTGCCCGACGAGTGCCGCCAGCTTGTCGTCCGGGAGGCTTCCGACCACGGGGCCGAGGACGTCGGCGGGAATGCCCCCGACGAGGTCCTTGAGCTTCTGCTGATCGAGGCCGGAGACGATGGTGACGAGGCGATCCGTCGGCAGCGCGCCGACGATCTTGCCGAGGGTGGCGTCGTCGAGGCTCTTGACCACCTCGATGAGCTTGGCCTCGGGGATCGCCTTGACCACCGCGTTGAGCTTGTCCTGGGACAGGCCCGCGACGATGGTGTTGAGCTTGTTCTGCGGCAGGCCGTTGACGATGGCCGTCAGCTTCTTCTCGTCCATCAGGTTCATGATCGCGACGACCTTGTCGGCGGGCATCGCCTCGAGGATCTTGGCGGTCTTGGCCGGGTCCATGCGCGACATGATGTCGGCGACCTTCGCCGGATTCGTCAGTGCCATCGCGTCGGCGAGCTTCTGCGAGCTGGTGTCCTCCAGCATCGCCGCGATCGCCCCTGGAGGCAGCAGGTCGATGATGCTCGTCATCTGCACGTCCATGCGCAGTGGGGCCGCCGCCGCGGGCACGGCGAGCACCTGCGCGGGGGACGGCAGCTGGAAGCTCGACGAGGGCATGGCGGTGAGCGTCAGCGAGCCGGCGAGGACGGTCGCGGCCAGCGCCTGGGTGATCACCCCCGTCCGGCTCCAGCTGAACGGGGTGCCTCCGACGGGCGCGGTGTTCGTGGGCAGGGTGGCAGCACGCATAGGTCTCTCCTGGGTTCTTCACGTGACGATCCACGCGCCTGGGGGTCGGCGGCGATCGGATGACTGAGGGAGTTCACTCGCTGATAAGGAACGGTGGTCACCCTCGATCACCGCGAAGATTAATCACAGGATTCACTACCTGGCAGTAGCAAATCCGTTTCGAAATGCAACCGTTATCGTTTCGTGACTGGCATCACAATCGCCAGCAAACATGCAGGTCGAGAGCCTTTAGTGGAGTAGCACGTCAGTCACAGGTTTGCGGTCGCACATTCATTAGCGCGCCGTTCGACTCAGACTTCGCGCGTACGGAATGCCGCAAAGGCGACAAAGTTAGTGAACGATTCCGTACCTCGGTGGCGGGAACCGCTGTTCACCGACCTACCGTAGTCATCCGATGACTCGCCGCAACTTGTCCGGATTGCGCACCGTGTACACGCCGGTCACCGCGCCACCGTCGACCTCGATGCAGGTGACCTGGTCGACCACCCCGTCGAACGTCACGACCATCGCCGGCATGCCGTTGTAGACCGCGAACCGCAGCCCGAGCTCCCCCATCGTGGCGCTCTTCCGGAACAGCCCAGCGACGAACCGGGCCACCCGGTCCGCGCCCTGCACCGGCCGCCGCGCGGCCGAGACCACCCCGCCGCCGTCGCCCAGGTACACGACGTCGGGCGCCAGGAGGTCCATGAGCGCCTGCACGTCCCCCGTCGCCGCCGCCAGCACGAACCGCTCGGCGACGCCCTGCGCCTGCGCCGGATCCACGACCTCCCGCGGTCGCCGGGCCCGCACGTGCCCGCGGGCGCGGTGCGCCGTCTGGCGCACCGTCGCCTCGCTCTTGCCGACGGCCTCGGCGATCTCGGGGTAGCCGAAATCGAAGACCTCCCGCAGCACGAAGACCGCGCGCTCGGTGGGCGTCAGCGATTCCAGGACCAGCAGCATCGCCGTGGTCACCGCCTCGCCCGTGAGCACGTGCTCGGCCGGCGCGTCGCCCGTCGGTGCCTCCAGCGGCTCCGGCAGCCACGGCCCCACGTACTCCTCCCGCCGCCGCGATGCGGCCCGCAGGGCGTTGAGCGCCTGCCGGGTCACGATGCGCGCCAGGTACGCCCGCGGGTTCTCGACGGTGTCGAGGTCCACCTCGCGCCACCGCAGGTAACTCTCCTGCAGCACGTCCTCCGCGTCCGCGACGCTGCCCAGGATCTCGTACGCCACGGAGAACAGCAGCGCGCGATGCCCGGCGAAGAGCTCCTCGGCACTCATCGCGGCGCGGGCAACCAGGCGTAGCGCGCGGTCCTGGCGGCTCCCTTGGCCACCCTGCAGACCTGCTCCTTGACCAGCGCCGCGGAGCGCCCGCCGAACTGGAGGCGGGTGGGGGTGTCGTCGCGCCGGGCGGCCTGGATCACCGCGCTCCTCCGGCCGATCGAGACGTTCTGCCCGGTGTAGCCCATCGAGTACGGCTTCGCCCGCTTCCCCGCGACCTCCCGGGCCAGGTTGTCCGCACCGTGCGCGCCCTGGGGCAGCGCGGTCTGGCAGCTCAACCGTGCGCCGGGGACGGCGGCACCGTCGCCCACCGCGACGATCCGCGGGTCGGAGACGCTGCGCAGGAACTCGTCGACGATCACGCGCCCGGCGTCGTCGACGGCGAGGCCGCTGCGCGCCGCGAGGTCGCTGACCTGGGTCGCGATGGCCCACAGCACGAGGTCGGCACCGTCGGCGCCGTCGAACCGGCCGCGCTCCACCACGACGCCGAGGCGGTCGAGCTCGCGCCGGACCCGCGCCCGCGCGCCGGGCCCGAGCGACGCCCCGACCTCGCCCTCGCTGAGCAGTCGTACCCGCAGGCCGGGGCGGGATTCGGCGACCTCGGCCGCGGTCTCGATGCCGGTCAGGCCCCCGCCGACGACGGTGACGCCGGCCCCGTCGGGCAGGGCGGACAGCGCCCGGTGCGCCTCCTCCGCCGTCTCGAGCGCGCCCACCGCGAAGGCGCCCGACGGTGCCGTCGGCGCCCCGCCCGCGGCGTAGATCGCGCGGTCGAAGGGGAGGGAGGTGCCGTCGGCGAGGAGCAGCGTGCCGTCGCCGATCTTGTCGACGGAGCCGACGACCAGGCGGATCCGCGGGTCCAGCATCTCGGTGAGCGGCGTGACGACCGTGCCGCTGCCCGCGATGTGCTCGTGCAGTCGCACCCGCTCGACGAACCCGGGCCGCGGGTTGACCACGGTCACCTCCGCGTCCGCCTTCTTCACCAGCCGATTCGCGGCGATGGTGCCCGCGTAGCCCGCGCCGATCACGACGACCTTCATGATTGCCTCCTCATGCGAATTCGAGTCTTCCGCACATGGGACACCGGCCGCGCGCGATCTGTGACACGCCTTCCGAAAGTCGAGTCCTGCGGCGCACGGCGACAGCATTCGGCGCGCCGCCCCGGAGAATTCGACTTTCGGAACGCGCGGGGACTCAACCCTCCGCGATCGCGGCGAGCGGGGGCGTGCGGGCGGCGCGGATGGCGGGCAGGATCGCCGCCCCGACGCCGACGAATGCGGACGCGACCAGCATGACGATCACCGTGGACCACGGCACCACCACGGAACCGAGGCCCTCGTCACGCAGCGCGTGCACGAGCGAGACGCCCAGCAGCACCCCGAGCACCAGCCCCAGCGCGGCGCCGAAGACCGCGATGAGCATGGACTCCAGGTAGATCGAGCGGCGCACCTGCGAGCGGATGAGGCCGATCGCGCGGAGCATCCCGATCTCGCGGCGGCGCTCGACGACCGACAGCGCCAGCGTGTTGACGATGCCGAGGATCGCGATCACCACCGCGAGGCCGAGCAACCCGTACAGCACGCCCATGAGCGCCGTGATCGCCTGCCCCGCCTGATCCTTGAGGTCGTCCTGGTCGTCGACGTTGACCACGAGCAACGGCTTCACGGCCTCACGCAGGCGCTCCTTGAGATCGCTCACCGACGTGCCGTCGGCGGCGTCGACGAACACCGACTGCGGCGAGACGAGCGGGGCGGTGGCGCCGCTCGCGGGCGGATACAGGGTGTTCATGTCGGCGGCGGTGATCACGGGGCCGGACAGCGAACCGCCGGTGGCGGAGTAGATCCCGGTCACCGCGAGCTTCGCCTTCGCGGCGCCGACGGCGGACGCCGGCTCGACCTCGGTGCCCACGTCCCAGCCGCGTTCGCGGGCCGTGCGGTCGTCGACGAGCAGCCCGCCCTGTTTCAGCGTCAGCTCGCCCGCCGTCCGGGTGAGGTTGAACGCGGTGGTGATGTCACCGTCGACCCCGAGGGCGCTGAGCCGGTCGCCGCCGATCCGCACCGGCACCCCGTAGAGGATGGTCTTGGTGCCGACGCCGGGGACGTCCTTGATCGCCGTGAGGGCGGCCGGCGGCATGCCGAGCGACGGCGCCTGCAACATGAGGTCGGAGCGGATGCCCTGATCGACCTGCGCGTCGACCGACTTCTGCATCGACGCGCCGAGTGTGCCGATGACGCCGACCAGCGCCACGCCGATCACCAGCGCGAAGGCGGTGGCGGTGGTGCGCTGCGGGTTCCGCATCACGTTGGTGCGGCCCAGCCGGCCCGCGGGCCCGAAGGGGGCGGCGATGACCTTGCCGATGCCGCCGAGCAGCGGCGCCACCAGCGCGGGGCCGCCGATCACGATAGCGAGGATCAACCCGAAGCCGGCGATGCCCACCTCGATCGCGGCGGTGGAGCCGACCTCGGTGGTCGCCACGAAGAGCAGCGCCAGCGAGCACAGCAGCAGGGCCGCGCCGACCGCGCCGCGGACGAGCAGCGACTGCGCGGAGCCACCGTCCTGGGCGCGCATCGCGGCGACGGGCGGCACCCGGGAGGCGCGCACGGCGGGGATGAGGGCGGAGATCACCGTGACGACGGTGCCGACCACCATCACCGTGATCACCACGGACGGGCTCACGGCGAGGCCGCCGTCGGGGAAGCCCGCGCCCGCGGCGGTGACGCCGGCGCGCAGCAGCACCGCGAGGCCGATGCCGACGGCGAGCCCCAGCGCGCTGCCGACCACGCCCACGACGAGCGCCTCCAGCACCACCGAGTTGCGCACCTGCTCGCGTCCGGCGCCGATGGCGCGGAGCAGCGCGAGCTCGGAGAGCCGCTGCGCCACGAGCATCGAGAAGGTGTTGTAGATGATGAAGACGCCCACGAGGAGCCCGATGAGGCCGAAGGCGACGAGGAAGTAGTTGAGGAAGCTCAGGCCCTGGTTGATCGTGTCCTCGAACTCCTGCCGCACCTCCGCGCCCGTCTGCACGTTCAGGTCGGGCAGGCGCTCGGCGAGGGCGTCGCGCAGCTGCTCTGGCGAGGTGCCCTGTGCGGCACCGACCTCGATGTAGGGGGCGGTCGCGCCGTCGCCGAAGAGCTTCTGCGCCTCGTCCTTCGCGAACAGCGCGCCCAGGTAGCCGCCGGAGTCGGTGGAGATCGTGTACAGCCCCACGATCGTCACGTCGGTCGGGCCGGGCGAGTGCGGCGCGACGATGGTGGTCTTCGCGCCCACGGGCAGCTTCAGTCGTTCGGAGGCGGATTCGTTGAGCACCATCTCGTTCGGGGCGGACGGCGCCCGCCCCGAGGTGATCTTCAGGCCGTCGGGGTCGAGGTTCTCGCCGGGCGGCAGGTACGCGCCGCCGACCTGCGGGGCGCCGGTGGGCGAGACGACGTCGCCGTTCCCGTCGCGCAGGGCGATGGTGCCGGTGACGGCCGGAACGACGACGCGCACGCCCGGCACCGCCTTCACCTGGTCCACGACGGAGAGCGGCACGCCCGGGCCGGCCGGGCCGAATCCGCCCTGGCCCTGGGCGTTCTCGGGCGAGATGCGCGCGTCGACGCCGACGGCGATCTTGTCGGAGATCCCGTCGAAGGCCTTCGACAGGGTGCCGGTGAAGACCATCGAGCCGGCGATGAACGACGTGCCCAGCAGCACCGAGAGCACCGTCAGGACGAGGCGCCCCTTGTGCGCCAAGAGGTTCCGCAGCGCCACCCGGCGCATCGGATTCGCCATCAGCGGGCGACGAGCTCGTCGAGGTGGATCATCTTCTCCAGCACCCGTTCCGCGGTGGGGCTGCGCATCTCGTCGACGATGCGGCCGTCGGCGAGGAAGACGACGCGGTCGGCGTAGGAGGCGGCGCGCGGATCGTGGGTCACGATGACGACGGTCTGCCGGAAGTCGTCGACCGCGGCGCGCAGGATGGACAGCACCTCGGCGCCCGAGCGCGAATCCAGGTTGCCGGTGGGCTCGTCGCCGAAGATGATCTCCGGCCGCCCGACGAGCGCGCGGGCGCAGGCGACGCGCTGCTGCTGGCCGCCCGACAGCTCGGTGGGCCGGTGATCGAGCCGGTCCCGCAGACCCAGCCGGTCGATCACCGCGTTCAGCCACTGCTCGTCGGGCTTGCGGCCCGCGATGTCGAGCGGGAGCGTGATGTTCTCGATCGCCGTGAGCGTGGGCACCAGGTTGAAGCTCTGGAAGACGAAGCCGATCCGGTCGCGTCGAAGCTGGGTGATCTGCTTGTCGTTCAGCGAGGTCAGCTCCGTGCCGCCCACCTGCACCGAGCCGCCCGAGGCGGCGTCGAGCCCGGCGAGGCAGTGCATGAGCGTCGACTTGCCCGAGCCCGACGGCCCCATGATGGCGGTGAACTCCCCCGCCCGGAAGTCGACGGTGACGCCCGCGAGCGCGTGCACGACGTTGTCGCCCTCGCCGTAGACCTTGGTGACGCCGACGGCGCGCGCGGCCACCGTCTCGGGCGTGGGCAGCGTCGCCGGCGCGTAGGGAGTCTGTGACATGTCACCGAGAATGCCAGAATCTCGTCACCTGCGGCATCGGGGCGATCCCCCACACCGAATCGGACACATCGGGTGCGGCTCCGCCCGCATCCGTCATGATGGACCGATGCGCCTCGAACCTCGGATCCTCACGCAGCTCTCCGGCGTGCTCGACCTGCGCGACGGGAAGTTCTTCGGCAGCTGCTTCGGGCACCGGGTACCCGACGACCTGCTGGCCGCCGTGACGGTGCACGGCGCCGCGACCAACCGGGCCACCGCCGGCTTCGCGTCCCCGTCCCGGGCGCAGGCGGCGATGCCCGTCGAGCTCGAGCACTGGGACGCCGTCCCGCCGGAGGACGGCGAGTGGGACACCGTGCTGCGCACCCAGCTGTGCGTCGACACCTCCGGCTCCGTCGAGTGGTTCTCCCCCACCGCGGACGGGCCCGGCGAGGTGCTGGAGTTCCCCATGGCCCGCGGCTACTACGAGGTCGAGGCCGCCGCGCGGCACGCCGGCGAGGGCGACGACCACTGGCGACTGCGATTCTGGTCGTCGCCGGAGTACGGCCCCGATCTGGCCGAGATCCGCGAGATCGCCGCACTGGCCCGCTGACCGCGCCGCCTCCCCCGAATCCGCCCGCGCCGCGCGCCACCCCGCTAGTGTGATCGCAACATCGGGGTCTGGGGGGACCACATGGCTACATCTGCGCTCCGCGCGTTCCAGGCGGGCGTCGCCGCGCTCGGGATCGGGATCGGCGAGTTCGAGGCGGGGCCGCCCGACCCCGCGCTCGCGCGCCGCGCCTTCGAGGCCGCCACCACCGCAGATCCGGGGATGGCCGACGCCTGGCTGGGCCGCGCCGCGGCCGGCGAGAACACCGCCGAGGTGCTCGCCGCACTGCACCGCCACGTCGAGGGGATCGGCGCCGCCGCCCGCCGCGTGGGTCTTGCGCCCGGCGCGCTGAGCTCCACCTTCGCCACCGGCCTCTACGTGGACTACCCGCTCCGCGACGCCGCGACCGCGCACGTCGCCTACGCCGCGCGCCTGCTCGCCGACGGTGCGCCCGACGAGGCCGAGCGCGCCCTCGACGGCGCCCCGCCGTGCCCGATCGCCCACTACCAGCGCGCGGTCGTCGCCGCCCGGACCCGACGGTGGCCGGACGCCCTGACCGCGCTCGCCGGGCACGCCGACTGGGACGACCCGGTGCTCGCCGCCGCGGCGGCCACGATCGCGGGATCCGCCGCGGCGCAACTCGGCCGGTTCGCCGAGGCCACCCGGCTGCTGACCGTCGCGGCCGAGGGCCCGGTGCCCGGCGCCGCCGCCGCGGCCCGGTACTGCCACGGCCTCGTCCTGCGGGAGCAGGGCGAGGAGGAGCGCGCGCGCGAACTGCTGGAGCGGGCGGCACCGTCGTACCCGCCCGCGGAGGCCGCGCTGCGCGACCCGGGCCACCGCCTGGTGCTCGACGCCCCGGACGCGCCCGCCCCCGACGACGCACCCGCCGAAGCCGGCGACGAGCTACTGGCCGCGGCCTCCGACGAGCTGGAGCGGCAGGTCGGGCTGCGCGAGGTGAAGGAGCAGGTCACCCGGCTGCGGACGACGATGCAGCTGGCCCGGGTGCGCGCCGACCGCGGGCTGTCGAGCGGGAGCCGGTCGCTGCACCTCGCCTTCACCGGTCCGCCCGGCACGGGGAAGACGACGGTGGCGCGCATCGTCGCGCGGATGTACCGCGGGCTGGGGCTACTGGCGACCGACACCGTGGTCGAGTGCTCGCGCCGCGACCTCGTCGGGCAGTACCTCGGCGCCACGGCGCAGAAGACCTCCGCGGTCATCGACTCCGCGCTCGACGGGGTGCTGTTCATCGACGAGGCCTACACGCTGGTGCAGGAGGGCCTCAGCGGCGGCGACGCGTTCGGGCAGGAGGCGATCGACACGCTGCTCGCGCGGATGGAGAACGACCGCGACCGCCTCGTCGTGATCGTGGCGGGCTACGACGCCGAGATCGACCGCTTCCTCGGCTCCAACGAGGGCCTGGCCTCGCGGTTCGCGCGCCGCATCCGGTTCCCCGGCTACAGCCCGGGCGAGCTCGCCGAGATCGGCGCGGCGATGGCCCGCTCGCGCGACGCGGTGCTCACCGGCGACGCGGCGGAGGTGTTGGAGACCTGCTGCGCCGGCGTCGCCGACCGGCTCGACCGCCTGGGCAACGGCCGGTTCGTGCGGAACGTCATCGAGGCGGCCGAGGAGGAGCGGGAGCTGCGGCTCGCCGACTCGGGCCTGGACCTGGCCGGGGTCGACGAGGCGGTGCTCATGCGGATCGAGGCCGCCGACATGGCGCGGGCGCTCGACGGGATCCTCGGCGCCGCGGTCTGATCTAGCGGGACCCGGCGACGTTGGCGGCGTAGGCGTCGCTGTTCGACGGCCCGGTGCCGGTCATCATCACCTCGTCGGCGAGCCGGTCGGCCGCCTCGAGGTCGATGCCGGTCTCGCGCTGGCTGTGCACCAGGAAGATCTCCGCGTCGAGCGACGGCTCGCCGTCCGAGTAGACCATGCACTCGACCACGATGAGGTCGGTCTCCGCCTTGACGATGTGCGACGTCAGCCGCACCCCCAGGCTGAGGACGTCGCCCACGTGCAGCGGCCGCAAGTAGGTGAAGGACTGGCCCGCGTGCATGATCGCCGCGAGGTTGCATCCGGGGATGGCCCGGCCGACCACCGCGGACGCCGCCTGCAGCATGGGTGCGCCGAGCATCGTCGCCGGCACGACCACGTCGTCCGGAAGCCGGCGGCTGACGGCGTAGGGGACGTCCCAGCTGCGGGTCGCGCGGGCGAACGACCGCACCGTCTCCGCGCCGATCTCGTAAGCGTCGGGGAACCACAGTTCCCATTCGTCGGCGACGGCCACGGTCACTCCTCGAGGGCTCTGCCCTCGTTTCAGCGTTGGAGGGACGCACAAGAATAACCACAGGTCGGGTGGGATCCCAAACGCAGGACAGCCCTATGACAACACGGCGTGTCACTCGGCGCACACCTCGGTGACACGGCGGCCGTTCCGCACTAGCGTCGAAGGCATGTGGAGGACCAACTCACTGCGCGTCGCCGTCGTCGGCGCCGGCATCGGCGGGCTGGCGGTGGCCTCCGGCCTGCAGCGCGCCGGTGCCGAGGTGATCGTCCTCGAGCAGGCCGCCCGTTTCCTCCCCCGGGGCTCCGGACTTTCGCTGCTCTCCAACGGTTTCGCGGCCCTCCGCTCGCTCGGCCTCGAGGAGCGGGTGCGGGAGGTCGTGGCCGACGGTCCGCCGTCCATCCCGTACGGCACCCGCCGCGCGGACGGCACCCGGCTCACCGAGTTCTCGCCGGCCACCCTCGCCGATCTGCGGGTGGTGGACCGCACCGACCTGCACCGGGCCCTGTTGCGGGACCTGGCCCCGGACACCGTCCGGCCGGGCATCCGGGTGGAGGGGCTCAGCCGCGAGACGCTGGACCTCGGACCGAGCGGGCTGCTCGAGGACTGGCACGTGCTGGTCGGCGCCGACGGGATCCGCAGCCGCGTCCGGGGCAGTCACGCCGGCGACCCCGGGGCCGCGTACTGCGGCTACGGGGCGTGGCGGGGCATCACCGACACCCCCGTCGCGCTGCCCGACAGCGGCGAGACCTTCGGCCGGGGCGAGCGGTTCGGGTACGTGCCGCTGCGCGACGGCCGCGTGTACTGGTTCGCGGTGCGCCCCGCCGCCGACGACGATCTGCCCGAACCCGGGGAGCTCGAGGAGCGGTACGGCGAGTGGCACGACCCGATCCCCGCACTCCTGGCCGCGACGGCCCCGGAACGCATCGGCTACCAGCCCATCGAGCGGCTGGCGCACCCGCTGCGCACGTACTCGCGGGGCCCGGCGACGCTGGTCGGCGACGCCGCGCACGCCATGCCGCCCACGCTGGGGCAGGGCGCGAACCTGGCGCTGGAGGACGCCGCGGTGCTGGTCTCGCTGCTCCGGCCGATCGCGCGGGACCACGACCCGCGGGACATCCCGACCAAGCTCGCCGCCTACGACAAGGCGCGCCGGCCCCGGACGCAGTCCATCGCGCGGCAGGCGTACCTGATCGGCGCGGCGTTGCAGTGGCCGACGCCGCTCTTCGTCCGCGGGCGGGACGTGGCGATGCGCGCCGCCCCGAACGCCATGATGGACCGGGTCTTCCGCAGCGCGCAGCGCTGGTCGCCGCCGGACTGACGGCCCGCCGACCCACCGCCGTGCCCCGCCGCGGGGGCACGACGGTCGTCGCTAGAGGAGCGGGATCGCGTCGAGGACGTCGCTGAGCAGGCCGCCTCCCGCGTCGGAACCCGACGAGGTGGACGCGCCCGGGACGGAGGCCGCGACGCCGGCGTCCGTGGACGACGCGGCGCCGCCCGCGCCCGACCCGCCGGTGGTGGAACCGCTCGCGCCGCCCGCGCCGGTGGACGCGGAGCCGCCCGAACCGTTTGAGGTCACGCCACCCGCGGTACCGGTGGTGCCCTCGGCCCGCGCGCCGGTGGATCCGGTCCCCGCGAGCGAGGCGGCGGTGTCGCGGTCCGCGCCGGGCGCCGAGGCGCTCGCGGCCGCACCCGTGCCCGCTGCCTGGACGGTCGAGTCGGAGTCGGGTGCGCCCGCACCCGTCGCGCCGCCGCCACCCGCGGCCGAGGGCGCCTGCGGGCCTGCGGCCTGCGGGGACGCACCCTGAGGTGCCACGCCCTGCGGCGTCGTGCCCTGCGGGGCGGTGCGGCCCGCGGTTCCGCCACCCGCGCCCGTGCCGGTACCGCGGGCGCCGGTCCCACCGGCGCCGCCGCCCTGCTGCGCCGTTCCGACCGGCTGTGCTGCTGCGCCCTGCTGCCCGGCGCCACCCTGGGCACCGCCGCCCTGTGCCGTGGCGGCCTGCGCACCGCCGCCACCGCCCGCGCCGCCCGCGCCACTCGTACGGCCCGAGGCGCCGGGAGCTGCGGCGCCCGTACCGTTCCCGCCCGCGCCCGCTCCGCTGGAGCCTTGCCCGCCCGCGGCCGCAGGCGCACCTGCGGAGCCCACCGGCGCACCGGGTTTCGCCGTCCCCGCCGTCCCGGCGGTCGACGCCGGACCGCCCGGCTTCGCCGGACCGGCGGGCTTCGCGGGGGCACCGGGCTTGCCCGGGCCCGCAGGCTGGACGGGAGCGGGAGGCTGCGACGGGTCGCCGCCGGCCTGCGCGGCGCCCGCGCCGAGCCAGATCGACCCCGCCGCGACGGCCGCGGCCGCCGATGCCGTCATCCGCGTCACCGACACGGCCGTCCGGACGTCCTTACGATGCCGTCCCTGATACCTGGACATGAATTCTCCTTCTCCCTCGCGCACGACCATTCCCTCGGCGGCCGACCCGGCGTCCACAGCGCAGCACCGATCACCGCGACACCGGCGATGTGCTCGCGACGCGCGGATGAGAAGCATTGATGTGAAAGAGAACTCGGAGGTGGTTGCTATGGCTACCGATTCGACCCATCTCCGAGCCAACACGAGTAACGAATCGGAATCCAGGGGACACAGGTAACAAAACCAACACGATGTGAACGCGACCACATGCGCGGAAAGCGTCTTCGGAAACTGTCTTGCCCACCGTGAAGGGCAGAGTGTTTCGCGGCGGTAATTTTTTCGATCACACCCCACAATCGCACCCGTCACGGCACCGAACCCTCGCCGACGGCGATTGCCGCCGCCACTTCCGACACAATCAGTACACCGTACGATTTGCCATCGCGTCCCGAGCCGTCCGGCGTGCGACATCGCGTCGCCCACTGTCTCGACGTTCCGCCTCAGCGGTCTCGTCGCGCGAACGGCGCTGCGGCCCCGTCGAAATCGCCGGGGCGGCCGCCCCACCGGGACCGGAATCGCGCGCGAGCGCATAATCGAACCATGTCCTTCGGCAACCGAAGCGTCTCGGACCTGGTCGGCCGGTCGGTCGGCGATCCCCTCGCACCGTTCGCCCTCCGGCCCGAGAAGGCCCACATCGCCTCCCCCGACGGGAACGCAGTGCTGGGCTACGCGATCCGGCTCGGCGTGGTCGTCGCGAGCGGCGACCCCGTCGGCCTCACCCCCGAGGCCCGCGCTGCCGCGGTCGCGGAATTCGTGCGGCGCGCCGGGCGCCGCCCGATCGCGGTGCTGGGGGCCGGGGAGGCCGCCCGCCCGCTGTGGGAGGCGCACGGCCTGCGGGCGGTGCCCATCGGCCGCGACGTCGTCGTCGACACCTGCTCCTTCGACCTCGTCGGACGACGGTTCCGCAACCTCCGCCAGGCCGTCTCCCGCACCCGCAACGCGGGCGTCACCGTCGAGATCGTGAGGGAGGCCGACGTCACCGACCTGGACCGGCAGGCCGTCCGCCGGATGGAGACCCTCGCGGGGCACGATCCCACCCGCGGCTTCTCGATGATCCTGGGACGCATGCTCGACGGCGCCACGCCCGACGGGGTCTTCGCCCTCGCCAGGACGGCCGACGGCACCGTCTGCGCCGCGCACCGGTACCTGCCCGCCGGACCCGAGGACCTCTCGCTCGACCTGCCGCTCCGCGCGCGCCGGGCGCCCAACGGCGTGGACGAGCGGCTCACGCTGGAGACCATCGCGTGGGCGCGCGACCACGGCTACAAGCGCGTCTCCCTCGCCTTCGCACCCTTCCCCGACCTGTTCGCCGACGACGCGACGGCCCTGCGGCATCCGTGGGCCCGCGCTGCGGCCCGGCGGGCCGTTCACGCCTTCGACCCGCTGCTGCACGTCGAGCGGCTGTACCGCTACCTGCGCAAGTACCGCTCCTTCGACCAGGAGCGCGCGGTCATGCTGCGCCCGCACCAGCTCGTGCGGGTCGCGGCCGCGCTGATCCTGCTCGAGTTCGGCCGGTACGGCCGCGGCACCCGGCTCTGAACCGGCGCCGCGCCGTCAGGCCCGTGGAAGCGGGGCCCGCGCCCCGTCGACACCGAGGATCCTGCGCCCGTACGCCGTCACCAGCGCAGCTCTTTCCGCTCCGCGCGGGGCCCCCGGCGTGCACGCGAGCTGATTGACCGCGGTGATCGCCGCCATCACCGCGACCCGACGCGCCGAGGAATCGGCGTGGTCGACGCTGCCGTACAGGTGGACCCATTCGCCCACGTAGGCCCGCTGAGCGTCGATCAGGACGGCGCTCTCCCGCTCGGTGAGCTCGCCGATCTCGGAGACGATGGCCTGGGTCATTCCGGGGTGGCGCACCGCGAAGCCCGCGTACCGCTCCACGATCGCGTGGAGCGCGAGACCGGGGTCGTCGGTGGCGGCGAGCACCTCGTCCAGATCCACCTGGACGAAACCGTTGGCGCGGTGCAGCGCCGAGGCGAGGATCTCCTCCTTGCTGGCGAAGTGGTTGTAGATGCTCGACGGTGCGAGGTCGACCGCGGCGGCGATGTCGTCCAACGCGACTCCGTCGTAGGTCCGGGCCGCGAACAACTCGACCGCGGCAGCGAGGATCTGCTCGCGCTTGGCGATCCGGGGCAGGCCGCGCGGCGCGACGACGGGGGCCCCGTCCGCCGCCAGTGGCCCCGCCGCCGCACGGGACACCAACGCGGAGAGGAGCGCCCGCATCGGTGGCACCGCCGATTCCGTGGCGTGCATCGCCGTACTGAGCAGGACGCCGAGCACGGCGATGGACCGCACCCGCGCTCCGGCACCGTCGCCCGGCGCCGCGACCACCGCATCGAGGTCCGCCAGGAGTCCCTCGCGAACCACGGCGACCGAGTCCGCCGGGAGGTAGCGGGCCTCCCGGATCCAGAGCCGGCCCGCGGCACGATGCGCCAGCGTCCGGTCGATCAGCGGCCCGAACCGGTCCCCTTCCGACCCCGCCGCGAGGGCCTCCCGCAGGTCCAGGACGTACCCCTCGAACGCCGCCGCGAGCATCGCCTCCTTGTTCGCGAAGTGCCGGTACAGAGCGGAGGGGCGCACTCCCACGGCCTCGGCGACGGCGCTCATCGCGACGTTCTCATAGCCGCGAGCCGCGAACGCCGTGGCCGCGGCCTCGATGATCAGCTCGCGCCGATTGGCCGGCCGCGAGCGCACCACCGATGTCGCCTCCATGGGGTCCAAGCCTAGGGCGCCTAGATCATGTAGCCGCCGCCGCACACCAGAGTCTGCGCGCTGACGTAGTCGGACTCCGGCCGGCACAACAGGTACACGGCGCCGGCGGCCTCCTGGGGAGTGCCCGCGCGGCCCAGCGGGATCTGGGCCGCCATCGCGTCGAGCAGCTGTGGATTGACGCCCACCTTGATCTCCCGTCCCGCGACGTCGATGCTGCCGTCGCCGCCGGCCGGGGCCTCGGTCAGGCGGGTCGTGATGAGGCCGAAGGCGATGGTGTTGACGGTGACGTTGTACCGGCCCCACTCCTTGGCGATCGTCTTCGTCAGGCCCGTGACGCCCGCCTTGGCCGCGGCGTAATTGGCCTGGCCCGCGTTGCCGCCGAGCCCGGCGATCGAGGAGATGTTGACCACCTTGCGACACGGCACCTCGCGGCCCTCCGCACGGGCGGCCTTCACGAGACCCGAGATCACCGGCTGGGCGGCGCGCAAGATCCGGAACGGGGCCTTGAGGTGCACGTCGAGAATCGCGTCCCACTGCTCGTCGGTCATTTTCTGCACGACCGAGTCCCACGTGTACCCGGCATTGTTGACGATGATGTCGAGCCCGCCGAGCTCATCGACGGCCGTGCCGACGAAGCGCTCGGCGAAGCCCTCCTCGGTGACGCTGCCGGGGCAGGCGACGGCACGGCCGCCCGCCGCCTCGATGTCGGCGACGGTCTGCGCGGCGGGCTCCTCGTCGAGGTCGTTGACCACGATCGCGGCGCCGTCGGCGGCGAGCTTGAGGGCGATCTCGCGGCCGATACCGCGGCCGGAGCCGGTGACGACGGCGATCTTGCCGTTCAGTGCGGACATGGTTGTGCTCCTTCGGGGTGGGGGTCAGAGATCGACGACGGCGGTGCCCGTGAGGGTCGTGGTGCCGTCGGCGAGGGTGACCGTGAGGTCCAGGATGGCGGTGCCGGCGGCATCGTCGACCGCGACGACCGTGCCCCGGCAGACCGGCTCCGCATGCACGGGCGTGATGGCGACGAACCGCACCGCGAAGCTGCGGATGCGCTGCACGCCGGCCCAATCCGTCACCATTCGGCCCAGGTGCGCCATGCCGAGCATGCCGTGGGCGAAGACGTCGTCGAGTCCGGCGGACCGGGCGACGTCCAGGTCGATGTGCATGGGGTTGTGGTCGCCGCTCGCGCCCGCGAACAGTGCGAGGGTGGTGCGCGTGATCTCACCGACGGCGAGCGGGGGCAGTTGGGTGCCCACGTCGATGGATGCGCTCATGCGGCGGCCTCCTGCGGGCGACGGACGACGATCGTCGAGGTGGCCGTGGCGACCGGCTCGCCGTCGCGGAGGAACTCGGACCGCTTGACCAGGAAATCGAGGGCGCCGCCGCTCTTGGCGTAGACGTCGACGATGCTTTCCCGCACGGTGATCCGGTCACCGGCGTACACGACGGCATGGTGGTCGAAGCGCTGCTCGCCGTGCAAGATGTGCCGCAGGTCGATTCCGAGGTCGCCGAGGTAGCCGAAGGGGTCCGGCGCCTCCAGCGCGAGGCTGAAGACGAAGGTCGGCGGGGCGGGCAGGTCGCGGTGGCCCGCGGCGCGGGCGGCGCCGAGATCGGTGAACACGGGATCGGTCTCGCCGATCGCCTGCGCGAAGAACCGCAACCGGCCGCGCTCGACGTCGACGGGGAACTCGGGCAGGGCGAGCGCCAGCGCGGCGTCGCGGTCGATGCTCATCGGTCTCCCCGCTCGTAGAGGGTCACGACGGCCGCACCGCCGAGCCCGATGTTGTGCTGCAGGGCGAGGGTGGCGCCGTCGACCTGGCGGGCCCCGGCCTCACCGCGCAGCTGCCAGGACAGTTCCGCGCACTGGGCCAGGCCCGTCGCGCCGAGGGGATGCCCCTTGGACAGCAGACCGCCCGATGGATTGGTGACCACCGCGCCGCCGTAGGTGTTGTCGCCGTCCTCGATGAACTTCTCCGCGGTCCCGTCCGGAGTGAGCCGCAGGGACTCGTACGAGAGGATTTCGTTCGCCGTGAAGCAGTCGTGCAACTCCACGACCCGCACGTCGCCCGGGTCGACGCCCGCGGCCTCGTACACCTGGTCCGCGGCCCGACGGCTCATGTCCGCACCGACGAGGTTCATCAGCGATCCGTCGAACGTCGCGGCACCGTCGGTGGTCATCGCCTGCGCGGCGATCGCGACCGTCGTGCGCAGGCCGCGGGCGCGGGCGAACTCCTCGCTGACGATGATCGCGGCGGCGGCCCCGCAGGTGGGCGGGCAGCACTGCAGGCGCGTGAGCGGGCCGAAGATCTGGGGAGAGGCCAGCACCTGCTCGACGGTGACCGGGTCCCGGAACACCGCGAACGGGTTGTTCGCGGCGTGGGTGCGGGCCTTGACCGCCACTTTGGCGAAGGTCTCCGGTGCGACGCCGTAGCGCTCGGCGTACTCGGCGCCCGCGCCGCCGAAGAGCTGAGCGGCGAACGGCGCTTCACTGGCACCGTTCCGCTCCTCCGCGATCGCCATGAAGTCGACGAACGGGCTCGGCCGGTCGGGCCACTTGATGGCGAGCGCGCCGCGCTCCATCTGCTCGAAACCGAAGGCGAGCACGCAGTCCGCGGCGCCGGACGCGACGGCCTGGCGCGCGAGGAAGAGCGCGGACGAGCCGGTCGAGCAGTTGTTGTTCACGTTGACGACGGGGATCCCCGTCGTTCCGACCCGGTACAGCGCGCGCTGGCCGCTCGTCGAATCGCCGTAGACGTACCCGGCGTAGGCCTGTTGTACGTCCGCGAGCTCGACGCCCGCATCAGTGAGGGCGGCCCGGATCGCGGCCGGAGCCATCACGTCGTAGGGCTCGGCCGTGCGCGGGGTGGCGAACGGCACCATCCCGACGCCGGCGACGAATGTGCGACTCATTTCTACCTCCGTACGATTGGATATTCACATTTATTGCACGGATCCATCCTGACATGCAATAGTCGATCTCGTTGTAGCCAGCATCACACTGGTAGCCGTTCACTCCTCGGAGGATTGCCGTGCAGATCACACAATCGCTGTCCCAGACCGCACAGGCCGTGCCCCAGCACGTGGTGACGGTGTACCGCGACCGCCGCCGCACGGCCGCCGAGACGGCCGACCGGGTCGCGCGGCTCGCGGGCGCGTTCCGCGGCCTGGGCGCACAGGACGGTGACCGGATCGGCATCCTGTCGCTCAACAGCGACCGTTACCACGAGGTCCTGCTCGCGACGCCCTGGGCGGGATGCGTGGTCAATCCGGTCAACGTGCGCTGGAGCGCCGCCGAGATCGCCTACTCCCTCGCCGACTGCGGGACGGACCTCCTGGTGGTCGACGACGCGTTCGCCCCCCTCGTCCCGGAGCTGCGTGCCCTCGCACCGAACGTGACGTCGGTGATCCACGCGGGCGAGGGCGCGGTCCCCGCCGGGATGCTCGGCTACGAGGCACTGATCGCCTCCACCGCACCGATCGAGGACGCCCGGCGTCACGGCGACGACCTGTACGGGATCTTCTACACCGGCGGCACCACCGGCACCCCGAAGGGCGTGATGCTCTCCCACCGCGCGTGCCTCACGTCGGCGATGGGCTCGCTGGTCACCACCGGCATGCTCAACCGCGGCGGTGTCCTCCTGCACGCGGCGCCCATGTTCCACCTCGCCGACCTCGCGGCGTGGACCATCGCGTGCCTCACGAGGGCCACGCACGTCATGGTCCCGTCGTTCACACCGGCGGGGGTGGCCGCCGCGATCGAGGAACACCGCGTGACGGACGCCCTGCTCGTGCCCACGATGATCCAGATGCTCATCGACTCCCCCGAGGGACGGTCCGCGGATCTGTCGAGCCTGACCCGGATCATGTACGGCGCCTCGCCGATCTCCGAGGCCGTGCTCGAGCGGACACACGCGCTGCTTCCGGAGGCGCGGCTCACGCAGGCCTACGGAATGACGGAACTGGCCCCCGTCGCCACCCTCCTCACCGCCGAGGACCACGACGACCCCGCTCTACGGCGCAGCTGCGGCCGCCCGGCAGCACACTCCGAGGTGCGGATCGTGGGCCCCGACGACGTCGAACTGCCGCGTGGCGAGGTGGGCGAGATCGTCGCCCGCGGCGACCACCTCATGGCGGGCTACTGGAACAAGGAGACCGAGACCGCCGAGGCGCTGCGCGGCGGGTGGATGCACACCGGCGACGCTGGCTACATGAACGAGGACGGATACGTCTTCGTGGCCGACCGCATCAAGGACATGGTGATCACCGGCGGCGAGAACGTCTACTCGGTGGAGGTCGAGAACGCGCTCGCCAAGCACCCCGCGGTCGCGCAGGTCGCCGTGATCGGCGTGCCCGACGAGGAGTGGGGCGAGCGGGTGCACGCCGTCGTCGTGCTAGCCCCCGGCGCGTCCGTCACCGGCGACGAGCTCCGGGACTTCGCGCGCGTGCACATCGCGAACTACAAACTGCCGCGGTCCGTCGCCTTCGTCGAGGCACTGCCCGTCTCCGGCGCGGGGAAGATCCTCAAGCGCGACCTGCGGCAGCGGGACTGGTCGCGCTCCTGACGCGGAGCGCCGTCTGCGGTAGCCCGGACAGCACTGCGCCCCCGCCGGTCTCGGCGGGGGCGCAGTGCGTGTCAGGGGATCAGCCCAGGCGCTGCTTGAGCGCGTCCAGCTCGTCCTTGAGGCCGGTGGGCAGCTTGTCGCCGACGAACTCGAACCACTCGTCGATCGACGGCAGCTCGCCCTTCCACTCGTCGACGTTCACGGCCAGCGCCTCGGCGACGTCGGCGACCGGGGTGTCCAGGCCGGTGAGGTCCAGCTCCTCCGGGGTGGCGACGATGCCGATCGGCGTCTCCTTGCCGGCGGCGTTGCCCTCGATGCGGTCGACGATCCACTTCAGCACGCGGCTGTTCTCGCCGAATCCGGGCCACAGGAAGCGCTTGTCCTCGCCGCGGCGGAACCAGTTCACGTAGAACACGGCCGGCAGCTTCGACTCGTCGGCCTGCTTGCCGATGGTGAGCCAGTGGTCGAAGTAGTCGCCCACGTTGTAGCCCAGGAAGGGCAGCATCGCCATCGGGTCGCGGCGGACGGTGCCCACCTTGCCCTCGGCGGCGGCGGTCTGCTCCGAGCCGACGGTCGCGCCCATGAAGACGCCGTGCTTCCAGTCGCGCGCCTGCGTGACCAGCGGCACCGTCGTCTTGCGGCGGCCGCCGAACAGGATGGCCGAGATCGGCACGCCCTGCGGGTCGTCCCACTCGGGGGCGATCGACGGGCACTGCGACATCGGGGTGGTGTACCGCGAGTTCGGGTGCGCGGCGACGGTGACGACGCCGTCCTCGTTCTCGGCGGAGGAGCTCTCCCAGTCGTCGCCGCGCCAGTCGGTCAGGTGCTGCGGCGCGGCCGACATGCCCTCCCACCAGACGTCGCCGTCGTCGGTCTTGGCGACGTTGGTGAAGATGGTGTTTCCGGCGTCGATGGTCTTCATCGCGTTCGGGTTCGAGTCCATCGACGTGCCCGGGGCGACGCCGAAGAAGCCGAACTCCGGGTTCACCGCGTACAGGCGGCCGTCCTTGCCGAAGCGCATCCAGGCGATGTCGTCGCCGACGGTCTCGGCGCGCCAGCCCGGCAGGGTCGGCTGGATCATCGCGAGGTTGGTCTTACCGCAGGCCGACGGGAACGCCGCGGCGATGTAGTAGACCTTGTCCTCCGGCGAGATCAGCTTGAGGATCAGCATGTGCTCGGCGAGCCAGCCCTCGTCGTGCGCCATGGCCGAGGCGATGCGCAGCGCGTAGCACTTCTTGCCCAGCAGCGCGTTGCCGCCGTACCCCGAGCCGTACGACCAGATCTCGCGGGTCTCGGGGAAGTGGGTGATGTACTTGGTCTCGCTGCAGGGCCACGCCACGTCGGCCTCGCCCGGCGCGAGCGGCTTGCCCACGGAGTGGATGGCCTTGACGAAGAAGCCCTCGTCGCCCAGCTTCTCCAGCACCGCGGTGCCCATGCGGGTCATGATCTTCATCGAGACCACCACGTAGGGGCTGTCGGTCAGCTCGACGCCCAGCTTCGGGTCGTCGGCGCCCAGCGGGCCCATGCAGAAGGGCACCACGTACATGGTGCGGCCCTGCATCGAGCCGCGGTAGAGGTCGGTCATCGTCGCGCGCATCTCGGCGGGACGGACCCAGTTGTTCGTCGGGCCCGCGCCCTCCTTGGTCTCCGAACAGATGTAGGTGCGCGACTCCACGCGCGCCACGTCCGCCGGGTCCGACAGTGCGAGGAAGGAGTTGGGCTTCTTCGCGTCGTTCAGCTTGGTGAACGTGCCCGCGGCGACCATCTCGGCGGTCAGGCGATCCCATTCGGCGTCCGAACCGTCGGCCCACACCACGCGGTCGGGCTGCGTGAGCTCGGCGACCTCGCGCACCCACTCGACGAGCTGGGCGTGCTTCGTGGGGACCGAATCCCCCTCGAGGCCGGGAATCGTGGCTGACGTCATAGGTGTCATCTCCAAAGTCGCATACGAACCTTTGAACCAGTGTCACACATCGGGCAAGGTCACAGAACCGAGGGTGACGTGCAACATCTCACATCACACCTCGGCCCCTTTCCCCACGCGCGGGAGGAAGCCGATGCGCACCAAGTAGTCGACGTAGACGTCGAGCCCGGCGTCCCCGACGGGACCCCGGTCACCGTCGAGCCCGATCCGCCCGTCGGCGGCGCTCGTCGGGGTCCAGCCGCCACCCTCGCCGACGGTCTCACGCTCCAGACCTGCACGGATGAGCAGAATGGCGCGCGCGAGCGCCCCCGCCACCTCCGGCCGGTCGCGGAACGCGGCGGTCTGCCGCTCCAGGAAGACGTGCCCCGGCACCGCCTCGACGGGATAGCCGCCGCGGCGCAGCGCCCCGACGATCTCCCGCCAGCTCACCCGCGAGCCGCTGCCCACCTCGAGCGTCCGCAGCGGCTCGTCGCCCGTGCGGAGGACCTCGACCATCGCCTCCGCGGCGCGGTCGACGGGGGTCATCTCGATCGTCTGGTCCAGCAGCTCCGACGGTGCCGCGCCGACCGTCGCGATCGACCGCACCAGGTTCCAGAAGGCGTCGTCCGTGTTCGTCGCGCCCGAGTCCAGGGCGCCCGTCAGGAGGCCGGGACGCAGGATCGTCGACGGGACGCCGCTCGCCGCCGCGAGCTCCACGACCCGCTCGGCCACCCACTTCGAGTGCGTGTACCCGGCGTCGGGGATCTCCTCGAAGGCGCCCGCGGCGGAGATGGTGGAGACGAACTGGAAGACCGTCCCCGGCCGCCGCGAGGCCAGCTCCAGCAGGAACCGCGTGGAGTCGACGTTGGCGGCCCGCAGCCGCGGGTAGGGCTCGACGTGGTTGACCCGCGCGCCGCAGTGGATGATCGCGTCGACCTGCTCGATGACGCGATCCCACACGGCCGCGTCCACGCCCAGGCCCGGCTCGGCGAGGTCGCCGGGGAGCGCGGTGATGCGGTCCTCGTAGCCGTCCGACCAGGAGCCGTAGCCCCGCATCGTCGCGCGGATCCGCTCCAGCCCCGACGCCTCGTCGCGGGCGCGGACCAGGGCCCGCACGCGCGCCGCGGGGTCCGCCTCGAGCACGGCCCGGATCAGGTGCCCGCCCAGCAGGCCGGTGGCGCCGGTGACGAGGACCTCGTGCCCGCTCGGCACCACGTCGGGCGTGGCCGGCGCGAACCGCACGTCGTCGACGGGGACCTCGACGCCGGCGCGCGCCCCTCCCGCCGCCGACAGCGACGCGAGCACCGACGCCGGGGTGGCGCTCTCGAACAGCCCCACGATCGGGACGCGGACCCCGAAGTCGACGTCCACGCGGTCCACGAGCCGCATCAGCGACAACGAGTCGCCGCCCAGCTCGAAGAAGGAGTCGTCCAGGCCCACGCCCTCGGCCTCGAGGACCGACTCGAACAGCGCGACCATGGCCCGCTCCTCCTCGGTCTCGGGGGCCCGGTACCCGGCCGCGGCGGCGAACACCGGCTCCGGCAGCGCAGCCCGGTCGAGCTTGCCGCTCGGGGTCAGCGGCAGCGCGTCGAGCACCACGACGAACGGGACCATCGCGGCGGGCAGCCGGCGGGCGACGGCGGCCGTCACCTCGTCGGGCGCGAGGCCGGGCGCGACGACGTACCCGACGAGCCGCGCACCGGTGGCGCCGTCGCGCACCGCGGCGACCGCGGCGCTCACGCCCGGGCAGGCGGCCAGCGCCGCCTCCACCTCGCCGAGCTCGACGCGGACGCCGCGGATCTTCACCTGGTCGTCGGCGCGCCCCACGTACTCCAGCGTCCCGTCGGGCAGCCACCGGACCAGGTCACCCGTGCGGTACATGCGGGTCCCGGCGCCACCGTACGGGTCGGCGACGAACCGGGACGCCGTGAGGCCCGGCCGGCCGACGTAGCCGCGGGCCACCGCGGCGCCCGCGACGTACAACTCGCCCACGACGCCGGGCGCGACGCGGCGGAGGGCGCCGTCGAGCACCCGGACCGCCATGCCGCGGACGGGGCGGCCGATGGGCACCGGGCCGGACTCGCCGGGGCGGATCCGCGCGAACGAGACCGCGATCGTGGCCTCCGTGGGGCCGTAGGCGTTGACCAGCCGGCGGCCGGGGCCCCAGCGGTCGACGAGCGCACGCGGCACCGCCTCGGCGGCGACCACCAGCGACGTCAGGCCCCGCATCCGCCTCTCCGGCACCGACGCCAGCACGGAGGGCGTGAGCACCGCGTTGGTGACCCGGTACTTCTCGACGAAGGCGGCGAGCTCGCGGCCCGCGCGCACCGTCGCCGAGACGACCAGCGTGCCGCCCGTGCCGAGCGCGCACAGCAGCTCCCAGACCGCGGCGTCGAAGCCGACGGACGCGTTGTGCAGCATCCGGGTCCCCGGCCCGAGATCCAGCTCGTCGAAGGTCCGCACCAGGTCGGCGAGGCCGGCGTGGGTGACGGTGACGCCCTTGGGCGTGCCCGTCGAGCCCGAGGTGAAGATGACGTAGGCCGCGTCCTGCGGGGTCAGGGGAGCACGCCGGTCGGCGTCGGTGACGGGCTCCTCGCCCGCGTCCCCGCCGGGCCCCGCGTCGAGCAGCGCACCGTCGACCTCGAGGACGGGGTGCGCGTCGGCGAACATGGCCTCGATCCGCTCCCGCGGCGTCGCGGCGTCGATGGGCAGGAACGCGCCGCCGGCCTTCGCGACGCCGAGCACGACGGCGACGAAGCCGATCGAGCGGGGCGCGGTCACGGCGACCACGTCGCCCGGGCCGACGCCCTCGGCGAGGAAGCGGCGCGCCCACCGGTTCGAGAGCGCGTCGAGCTCGGCGTAGGTGAGGGGCGTGCCCTCGCCCGCGACGGCCCGGGACTTCGGCCGGGCCGCGGCGCGGCGCGCGAACAGCTCGGGCAGGGTGCGGGCGGGCACGCCGCCGATCGCGCCGCCCCAGCGCCGCACCAGCAGCCGCTCGGTCTCCCCTGCGCCGTCGATGTCGGCGAGCCGGGCGTCGGGGCGCGCGACCGCGGCGGTCAGGATCCGGCGCCACCGGTCGAGGAGGTCCTCGACGGCCGCGCGGTCCACCGCGTCGGTGCGGAAGCCCGCGCGGACGTGCAGGGTCTCGCCCGGGACCACGGCGACGGACAGCGGGTAGTGGGTGGCGTCGTCGCCGCGCACGTCGACGACCTCGACATCGGTGCCGGGGATCGTCGCGCCCGCGGTCGACGGGTAGTTCTCCACCACGAACAGCGAGTCGAAGAGCTCGTCCCGCCCGGCCGCGCGGGCGATGCCCGTCAGCCCGAGGTGCTGGTGGTCGAGCAGGCGCACGTACTGCTCCTGCACGCCGAGCGCGACCTCGCGGACGGTGCGCCGCGGGTCCAGGTCCACCCGCACCGGGGAGGTGGTGATGAGGAGGCCGACCAGGTCCTCGACGCCGTCGAGCTGCGCGGGGCGGCCCGACTGCACGGAGCCGAAGACCACGTCGCCGCGGCCCGTCGCGCCGCCGAGCGCGATCGCCCAGGTGGCCTGCAGCACCGCCCCCGGCGTGGCGCCGAGGCGGCCCGCGAGGCGCGTGACGGCCGCGGTCAGGTTGGCGGGGATGGTCGCGCGGACCTCGTCCTGCTCCGGGCCCGACGGTCCGCCGTCGGCTCCGGGCCCGCGCGCGGCGCCGCTCGGGTGCGCGCGCGGGAGGTCGCGGGCGACGAGCGTCGGCTCGTCGAGGCCGTCGAGCTCGGCGGCCCACGCGGTGCGCGCGGCGTCGCCGTCGCGGCCCCGCAGCCAGGTGAAGTAGTCGCGCAGCGTCGCCCGCGGGACGCCGGCGGCGTCGGGGTCGAGGCCCGCGTAGCCGGCCAGCAGGTCGCGGAAGATCACCGGAGCCGACCAGCCGTCCCACAGGATGTGGTGGTTGGTCACCACCAGCCGGAAGTCCCGCTCCCCCACCCGGACCAGAAGGAACCGCATGCCGAGGTCGCGGTCGAGGCGGAAGCCGCGGCGCCGCTCGGCCGCGGCGAGTTCGGCGAACCGGCCCTCCGGGTCGTCGTCCGCGCGCACATCCTCGTACCGGTAGGGCGCGGGCCCGGGGGCGGCGATGACCTGGACGGGCGCGTCGAGGCCGTCGGCGACGAACCGGGCGCGCAGCGCCTCGCGGCGGGCCAGGAGCGCCGCGACCGACGCCGCGAAGCGGCCCTCGTCGAGGGCGCCCGCGAAGTCGATCACCGTCTGCACCACGTACGGGTCGGGCCGTTCGTCGTCGGCGTCGCCGAGCTCCGCGTGATACCGGAAGCCCTGCTGCAGCGCGGTCAGCGGCAGCACGTCCTGCAGGCCCGGGTAGCGCTCGTCGAGCCGCTCGACCTGCGCCGCGGTGAGGGCGACCAGCGGGAAGTCGGAGGGCGTGTGCCCGCCGGCGTCGTCGGCCGCGGCCACGACGCCGCGCAGGGCGTCGAACCACAGCGCGCCGAGGCGGCGCACCGCGTCCTCGTCGACGAGCGCGGGCGCCCACGTCCACGACGCGACGAGCTCCGGCCCGTCGGCGCCGTCGCGGGCGACCGCGTTCACCTCCACGGCGTGCAGCAGCGCGAGCCCGTCGGGCGCCGGGGAGAGGTCGGGGAAGCGGCGGTCGGGCGCCCAGTCGCGGTCGCTCGCGCCGGTCGTGCGGCCCAGGTAGTTGAAGCCGATCTCCGGCTGCGGCAGTCCCGCGAACTCCTGCGCCGCCGCGGCGCCGCCGAACCGCGCGAGGCCGTAGCCGATACCGCCGTCCGGGACGGTCCGCAGCTGCTCCTTGATGTTCTTGACCGCCGCGGCGGCGTCGGCACCCGCGCCCGGCCGCAGCCGCAGCGGGTGGACGTTGGTGAACCAGCCGACGGTGCGCGTGAGATCCAGGCCGGGGGCCAGGGTCTCGTCGCGGCCGTGCGTCTCCACCTCGACGAGCGCCGATTCGGCGTCGCGTCCGCGCTCGCCCGCCCAAGCGGTCACCGCGGTCGCGAAGGCCGCGAGGAGCACGTCCTGCACGCCCGCGTGGAACGCCTCGGGCACCGCGCCGAGCAACGGCGCGGCGACGTCGGCGGACAGGGTCAGTTCGGCATGGCCGGCGGAACCGTGGGTGTCGCGGGTCGGGTCCAGCGCACCGTCGACCAGGGACGGCGCACCGTCGAGCACGGACCGCCAGTACGCGAGCTCGTCCGGGCCCACCTGCCCGGCGCGGTCGGCGAGCACCGTCGCCCAGCGGCGGAAGGAGCTGCCCACCGGGGCCGTCACCACGGGCCGGCCCGTCGAGGCGGCGTGCCAGCCGGTTGCGAGGTCGGTGAGCAGGATGCGCCAGGAGACGCCGTCGACGACGAAGTGGTGCGCCGCGACCAGCAGCGCGCCCTCCCGCTCGGGGCCCAGGTCGAACCACACGACCCGTAGGAGCGACGGTGCGCCCGGGCGCAACAGGGCCGTCACCCGGCGGTGCTGGGCGGCGATCATCGCGCCGACCTCGTCGAAGGAGAGACCGGTGGCGTCGACGCGGTCCACCACGTCGGCGGCGGCGACCGCGCCGACGGGCCGCGCGGTGAGCGAGAGGCCCCCGCCGGGCGCCTCGCCGATCTCCGCGCGCAGGGCGTCGTGCCGGTCGAGGACGGCCTGGGTCAGCGCGTGCACCGTCGCGATGTCGACCGACGACGGGGTGCGGACCAGCACCGACTGGTGGAAGCCGTCCGGCGTACCGCCGCGCGCGGCGAACCAGGTGAGGACCGGCGTCGGCGGGATCTCACCGACGCCGTCGTCGGGCACGGCGTCCGCGGGATCGGCCACGCCGGCCACGGCGGCGAGCCCCGCGACGGTGCGGTGCGCGAAGACGTCGTGGGCGGTCAGCGTCAGGCCCGCGGCGCGGGCGCGGCCCACCAGCTGGATCGCCGTGATCGAGTCGCCGCCCAGTTCGAAGAAGGAGTCGTCGACGCCGACCCGCTCCACGCCGAGCACCTCGGCGACGACCCCGGCGAGGAGCTCCTCGGCGGAGGTGCCGGGGGCGCGGTAACGGGCCTCGTCGCCGGCGTCGGGCGCGGGCAGCGCCGCGCGGTCGACCTTGCCGTTCGCGGTCAGCGGCAGCGCGTCGAGCACCACCACGCGGGCGGGCACCATGTGCGCGGGCAGGCTCCGCGCCGCGAAGGCCCGGGCGTCCGGCTCGGTCGCCGTGCCGGTGACGTAGCCGACGAGGCGGCGGGCGGCACCGTCGCCCTGCACGACGACCGCGGCGGCGCTGACGCCGGGGCATGCGGCGAGCGCGGCCTCGACCTCGCCCGGCTCGATCCGGAAGCCGCGCAGTTTCACCTGGTCGTCGGCGCGGCCGACGTACTCGAGCTCGCCGCCGGGCAGCCAGCGCACGAGGTCGCCGGTGCGGTAGACGCGGTCGCCGTCGGCGCCGAGCGGGTCGGCGACGAACCGCGACGCCGTCAGGCCCGGACGGCCGCCGTAGCCGCGCGCGACGCCCGGCCCGCCGACGTACAGCTCGCCGACGACGCCCGGCGGCACGCGGCGCAGCCCCGCGTCGAGGACGTACGCGCGGGAGCCGCCGATGGGGCGGCCGATCGACACCACGTCGGCGCCGGGTTCGAGCCGCCCGACGGTCGTGGCGACGGTGAGCTCGGTGGGGCCGTACGCGTTGATCAGCCGGCGCCCGGGTGCCCAGGCCTCGATGAGCGGCCGCGTGACCGCCTCGGCGCCCACGGTGAGCGAGGTCAGGCAGGCCATCCGGCCCGGCGTGACCGCGGCCAGGACCGACGGGGTGATGAGCGCGTGCGTGACGCCGTGCTCCTCGACGAAGTCGGCGAGCTCGTCGCCGACGCGGGTCTCGGCGGAGATCCGCAGCGTGCCGCCGGTGGCGAGCGCGCTGAGCAGGTCCCAGAAGGAGATGTCGAAGCCCACCGAGAAGTTCGACAGCACCTGCGCGCCCGGGCCCGCCCCGGTTTCGGCGACGATCGCCGCGGCCAGGCCGGCGGCACCGGCGTGCGGCACCACGACGCCCTTCGGGGTGCCGGTCGTGCCGGAGGTGTAGACGACGTACGCGGCGTCCTCGGGTCGCAGGGGCCGGCCCCGCTCGGCGTCGGTGAGCGGCGCGCCGTCGAACCGCTGCAGGTCGGGGACGGTGTCGGCGCCGACCACGAGGCGGGGCGCCGCGTCCTCCAGCAGGAACGCGATGCGCTCCGCGGGGTACGCGGGGTCGATCGGCAGGTACGCGGCGCCGGCGCGCAGCACGGCCAGCTCCACGACGAGGAGCCGCGCCGAGCGGGGCACCGTCACAGCGACCACGTCGCCGGGGCGGACGCCCTCGCCGTGCAGGTGGCGGGCCCAGCGGTTCGCCTCCCGGTCGAGGTCGGCGTAGGTCAGCGACTCCTCGTCGTCGACGAGGGCGAGCGCGTCGGGGCTGGTGCGGATCCACTCGTCGATCAGGTCGGGCACGACGCGGGTGGGCTGCGGGCCCGACGGTGCGCCCCACGCCGCGAGGGTGGCGGGCTCGGCGTCGAGCAGCACGTCGAGGGCCGCGACGGGGGTCCGCGGCTCCGCGGCGATCTGCTCGAGCAGCCGCCGCCAGCGGGCGACCAGGGTCTCGATCGTGGCGCGGTCGAAGACGTCGGTGCGGTACTCGACGCCGCCGGCGAGGCCGTCGGCGGACTCGGTGATGCTGAACAGCAGGTCCGCGCGGGACGTGCCGGCGGCCATCGGCGCCACCTCGGCGCCGAGGACGTCCCGCACGTCGCCCCAGCCCGGGTCCTCGTTCCAGCCGAGGATCACCTGGAAGACGGGGTGACGGGCGGCCGAGCCGCGGGGCTGCATCGCGACGACCTCGCCGAACGGCACGTCCTGATTCGCGTAGGCGTCGAGGACCGTCGCGCGGGTGCGCCGCAGGTACTCCTCGAACGGGGCCGACCAGTCGACGGTGGTGCGCAGGGGCAGCAGGTTGACGAACATGCCGACCACGTCGTCGCACGACGCGGGGCGACCGGACGCGGCGGTGCCGATCACCACGTCGTCGCCCGCGCCGAGCTTCGACAGCAGCGCCGCGAGGGCGGCGTAGTGGACCATGAACAGGCTCGCTCCGGACGCGCGCGCGACGGTCCGCAGCGACGCGGTGAGCTCGGCGGGCCACGCGAGATCGACAGTGCCACCGGCGAAGCCGTTCTCCGCGGGGTACGGCCGGTCGACGGGCAGCGCGGTCTCGGCGGGCGCACCGTCGAGCGTGCGGCGCCAGAACTCGCGCTGCGCCACGACCGGGCCGTCGGGGTCCCGCAGCCGCGCGACCTGCCACGCGGCGACGTCGGCGTACTCGACGGCGGGGGCGCCGAGATCCGGCGCGACGCCCGAGCGGCGGGCCGCGTAGGCGGCGACCAGGTCGCGCAGCAGCGGCCCCACGGACGCGCCGTCGCCGGCGGTGTGGTGCAGCACGAGGACCATCCGCTGCGGCTCGTCCGGGTCGGCGTCCTCCAGCAGCCAGCCCCGGAAGGGCGGTTCCGCGGCGAGGTCGAAGGCGTACGCGGCGCACTCGCGGGCGGCGTCGTCGCGGTCGTCGGCGGCGACGGTGCGCCGCTCGAGCAGCCGGGCGTCGTCGACGGGAACGGTGAGGTCCTGCACCACGTCGTCGCCGCGCAGCCGCAGCACGGTGCGCAGCGCCCGGTGCTTGATCACCACGTCCCGCACGGCGAGGGCCATCGCGGCGGCGTCCACGGGCTCGTCGAAGTCGAGTACCAGCGGCATGTTGTAGACCGGCGAGGGCCCGGAGAGCTGGAAGTCGCGGAACAGGCCGGCCTGCGCGTGCGAGGCGGGGGCCTCCGGAACGTCGCCCAGGGACGGGATCACCGGGCCGGACGGGGCCGGGGTCGACGATGCCGCGGCGTCCTCGGACCCGGACGCCGGGACGATCGCGATGCCGCTCAAAGGGCTCGGCGCAGGCGTGGCGACGGGCGGCGCCGTCGCGAGCAGCGCGGCCAGGCCGCGGGGCGTGGGGTTGTCGAAGACGTCGACCGCGGGGATCTGGACGCCGCGCAGCTCGGCGAGCCGGTCGGTGACCCGGACCGCGACCAGCGAGGTGCCGCCCAGGTCGAAGAGCGAATCGTCGGGGCCCACGTCGGGCACGCCGAGGATGTCGCTCAGCAACTGCGCGACGAGCGCGACGTCGTCGCCGCCGACGGCGGTACCCACCGCGGCGGCGTCCGGGGTGGCCGGCTCCGAGGCGACAACGACCTCGCGGAGCGGGCCCAGCGGCGCGTCGGGGTCGGCGACGAGCGCGGCGATGGCGCCGCGCCACTCGGCGGCGAGGGCGGCGACCTGCTCGTCGTCGAAGACCCCGGCGCGGCCGCGGACGTCGAGGACGAGGCCGTCGTCCATCGCGAGCGCGACGAAGGCGAGGTGCCGGACGGGGCCGGCGTTGATCACCTCGGTGCCACCGGGCACGCCGGCGAAGTCCTCCGGGATCGGCTGCAGGTAGTTCACGACCAGGCCCGTCGAGCCGTGCTCGCCGTCGAGCGGGCGGCCGCGCTGGTGCAGGAAGGCCTGCCGGATGGAGGCGTCGACGGCGCGCAGGCACTCCCGCACCGTGCCCGCCGGCGGGAGGTCGACGCGCACGGCGATGGTGGTGCCCGCGGCGCCGTCGGTGTCGAGGCCGGTCTCGTCGATGCGGCCGGACACGGGCAGGTCGACCCGCACCCGCTCGGCGCCGGTGCGGCGCGCGGCGACGAGCGCTGCCGCGACGACGGCGACGGTGAAGTTCCGCACGCCCACGGCGCGGGCCTCGGCGTCGAGGCTGCCGACGAGCTCCGCGGGAACGGACAGCAACGGCGCCCGGACCTGGCCGTTCGGGGCGCCCGACGGTGCGCCGCCCGGAAGCGTGGTCGGGCCCGGGAGGCCGGCGGCGCGCCAGTACGCGGCGTCCTCCGCGCGGTCGCGGGAGGCGAGGTAGCCGGATTCGGCGTCGCGCAGCGCGCGCAGCGGACGGATCGGGTCCGCCTGCAGGGTGCGGCCCTCGACCAGGGCGGTGTAGGCGCGGGCGATCGCGGCGCGGACGCGGGCGGCGGTGTAGCCGTCGGCGACCGCGAGGTCGCATTCGAGCAGCAGCCGCACCCGGGTCGCGGAGGTGCGGACGAGGGCGAGGCGGACCCGGGGCGCGCGCGGGGGCGAGGCCAGACGGTCCGCGGCGAACCTGCGGGCCGCCTCCTCGGGATCGGCCGCGTGGCGCAGGTCGACCTCCTCCACGACAACCGTGGTACCGGCTCCGGTGACCTGGGTGTGCGCCTTCTCGTCGATCCGGACCACGAGGGGCTCGGCCGCCGTCGCCACGTACGCGGCGGCGCGGCGCAGCACGGCGTCGTCGACGTCCCCGTCGAGGACGATGTACTCGCTGATCGTCCAGAGCGGACCCTGCCCATCGGCCGCGCGCGCGGCGAGAACGTGCTCCTGCGCCCGGGTCAGCGTCACTCCGGCGCGCGCAGCGCGCCTCCCCTTGAACCGGTTCGCCATGGTCGCCTCTCCATCAGGTTTGCGATCGCAACCCTATCGAACCGTGTCAAGCAATGTCGCCCCTATCCAGGAGTCGCCACCGGCCGTCGCCGAAGCGCCAGGTCTCGAAGGTCCCGTCGGGCCGCACCCGGTGGTAGACGTCGGCCACCCCGTCGGCGTCGAGATCGGTGAACACGGCGGTGCCCTGGGCGTCGGTGAGGGTGCCCGTGTCGACCAGTCCGTCGCCGTCCGTGTCCAGGGCGTGCACGTCGTACCAGCCGTCCTCGGCGTGCACCCAGAGCCCGCCGGGCGAGGGCTCGGCGGCGGGGACGGCACCGTCGAACAGGCCCGGGCCGAACGCGTCCGCGTCCGGCGCCCCGAACAGCCCGAAATCAGGGTCCATACTCATTGGACGCACCAGCCTCCCGATCGGTTCCCGGTCCGCGCGCGAGCCGCAGCGCGGCATCGGCCTCCGCGGCGACCAGCGCCGCCGCCAGCTCGAACTCGACGCGCTGCCGGAAGCCGGCCGCGGCGGCGTCCGCCCAGCTCCGGCGGTCCGCCCGGACGGTCGAGCGGCGGCGCACCCGCAGCAGCCACACCGCCGCGGCGAGTCCGACGGCGAGGCTGATCGGCAGGGCGAGCCAGCGCAGCGCGCCCAGCGCCTCGAGCGGCGCGGCCACGGCCCGGCCGATGCCGAGCCCGGCGGACGCACCCAGGATCAGCACCGCCAGGTCCTCGGGCCGGCGACGGTGCGCGGGCGCCTCCGGCGGGTCGGGTCGGGGAAGCACCGGCACCGCGGGCTCCGGCGGATCGGGCCAGCCCGCGAAGGTGCCGCGGTAGGCCGCGCACAGCTGCGCGTACAGCGAGCGTTCGAGCGCCACGGCGACGCCGGTGAGCCGCGGCCGCACGTCGGCGCCGGGCTCGTCCTCGTGGCGCCGGAAGCCCTCCGCGGAGTCGGCGAGCAGCGCGGCCCGCACCCGCGCGATCGTCGAGCGCAGGTAGGCCGAACGGTCCGCCCGCTCCAGCGCGGGGTTCGGCGGCGCGGCGGGCGGGCCGGCGGGCGCGAGGGGCCGCGCGGGGAGCGGGTCGGCGAGGGCGGCGCGCAGCGCGTCGAAGCCGCCGCCCGAGTCGGGCTGGACGCTCACCACGTCGCCGCCCAACACGCGCCCGGACGCTGCGAGGACGTCCGCGGCGTCGGGGTAGACGTCGGCGCCGGTGGCGGCGAGCACCGTCGGCAGGCCGGCGCGGAGGCGGCCGAGCGCGGCGGCGTCGACCGCATCGGCGGGGACGCAGGCGTCGAGGACGTAGACCAGCACGTCGTGCTCGCCGCGGTGCTCGCCGAGCGGGACCGGCACGCCGTCGGCGCCGACGGCCGCGGCGTCCCCGCCCAGCCGGTCGGCGACCGCGGCCGCGCCGGCCGGGTCCTGCCCGGCCACCAGGACCGTCACGACGCCCGCCCCAGCCGGTCCAGCAGCAGCTGCTCGGCCTCGTCGCGGCGCGCGCAGTCCGTCGCGGCGACGGCGCGCAGCGTGCGGTCGAACTCCGCCTCGCGGCGCGCCTCGTGGCCCTGCAGGGCGGCGGCGAGCGGCGACAGCAGCGCGTCGACGCCGCTCAGGTCGCGCAGGCTCGCCAGCAGCACGTCGTCGGGCATCGACGGGGTCTCGCGCAGTGCGCCCAGCGCGCAGGCCAGCCCGTAGCCGCCGAACCGGCGCAGCAACGGGGCGTCCTCGCCGAGCGCCTCCGCGGCGGCGAGCGCCGATTCCGGCAGCGCGAGCCCGGACTCCGCGAGGCGGCGGATCGCGGGCAGGTCGCCGGGGTCCACGCCGTCGAGCAGCGCCATCACCGCGATCACCGGTCGGCCCAGCACCTCGCCGAGGCGGGCGGCGTAGTCGTCGGCGGCGCGCCACGAGCCCGCGGCGTCGGCCTTCGTCCACGCGATCACCGGCGGTCCCGCGGGGTCGGCGCTCAGCCCCTCGATCGCGGCGCGGTCGGTGGCGCGCAGGCCCCCGGCGAAGCAGTACAGCGCCGCGTCGGCGGCGCCGTCGTCCTCGACCGTCTCGACGGCGCGCGCCCGCAGCGCCGCGCCCAGCACCGTCCTCCCGACGCCGGCGCGACCGAGCAGCCGCACCCGTGGCGCGCCGCGGCGCACGGACAGATCCCCCATGAGAGCCCCCGCTCCCGATCACCGCCCCCGCGGCGATCGCCTACCGGGAGGGTACGAGCGCCTCGTCGTCCTCGGTGGGCGATTGCTCCGATTCGTGTCGGCCGCCCGCGACGAAGACCGCGATCACGGCGCCGACCAGGCAGATCACCGCGGTCACGCCGAAGACCTCGCCGAACATCCGGCCGTAGGCCTCCTGCGTCTGCCGGAACACGGCGAGTCCGGTCTCGACGAAACTCCCCTGCGGCGCGATCGGCGGCATCGAGTCCATGATCGAGTTCAGGCGGTAGAAGCCGAAGGTGGTCAGCGCGGCCACGCCGATCAGCATGCCGCTCATCCGCGCCACGACGAGCAGCGCGGAGGCGATACCCGCCTGCGAGAGCGGCACCGCGCGCAGCGCCGCCGACGACAGCGGGCCGATCACCACTCCGAGCCCGAAGCCCGCGATCGCGAGCGAGGTGTCGAGCGCGGGGAGGAAACCGAGGTACTGGGCCGAGAGCACATCGGTCGGCCAGTTCGCGATGAGCACGTACCCGCCCGCGGCGACGACCAGCCCCACGACGGAAACGATCCGGTCACCGAACCGCGTCGCCAGGAAGCCGCCGAGGATCGCGCCGACCGGCAGGGCGAGCAGGAAGCGGACCAGCGTGAGCACGGCGGCGACCCCGTCGCGCTGCAGCACCATGCGGGCGTAGATCTCGATGTCGACCAGGGTCACCATGAGCGCCGCGCCGGCGCACACCGAGGCGGCGCAGGCGGCGAGGAAGGGCGTGACCCGCATGCCGGCGGTGTCGATGAGCTTGACCTGCGCGAATCTCTCCCAGAGCGCGAACAGGACGAACGCGATGGCGGCGCCGAGGAGCAGCCACGCCCCGTTCGGCGGCAGGATGTGCTCGCCGTCGGGCTCCGGGTTGTAGAGGCCGATCACGGAGAGCCCCAGCGCGACGGCCAGCAGCAGCCCGCCGACCACGTCGACCTTCTGCTTCGACACCGCCCGCTTCGGGACCGTCAGTTGCAGCAGCACCATCGCGAGGAGCGCGAGCGGCACGTTGATCCAGAAGACGACGCGCCAGGCGTCGTCGCGGGGCACCGAGGAGAAGTGGTTGTGCACCAGCGTCACGACGCCCACGCCCACGACGGGGCCGAGCACGCTGCCCAGCTCCTGCGCCGCGCCGACCCAGCCGAGCACGGCGGCCCGTCGGCGCGCGGACCAGAGGTCGGCGGCGAGGGCGAGCGTCACGGGCAGCAGTGCGCCGCTCGCGACGCCCTGGACCACGCGGCCCACGAGCACCTGGTCGAGCGCCGTGACGTCGAGGTCGAGCCCGGTCAGCGGAACATGGAAGGCGATCTCCACCGTGCCGGCGAGCGCCGTCACTACGGACCCGACGATGAACAGCGCCAGGCTGGCCTGCAGCACCAGCCGGCGGCCGAACCGGTCCGAGAGGCGGCCGAGGAGCGGCATCGCCGCGATGTAGCCCAGCAGGTACCAGGTGATGATCGGGGTGGCCAGCTGGATCCGGTTGATGGGGATCTCGACGCTGCGCATGATGTCCTCGAGCACCGAGACCACCACGTAGGTGTCGAGCGCGCCGAGAAGTACGGCCAGTCCCGCGGCGCCCATCGCGACGCCGCGGCCGCGCACGCGGCCCGGCGCGGCCGGCGCCGCGGTGACGGTCACTTCGCGGTCTTCGGGTCGAGCAGGGTGACCTTCTTGCCCCAGTCCGAGAGCGTGACCGTCAGCGTTCCGGAATCGAAGCCGACGTTCGCGCGGACGAGGTTGTTCGGCGCGGCCTCCTGCACCCAGAAGGTCAGCGGGCGGTCGCCGAGCGCGGCCTTGGGGACGATGCCGGCGAGCGCGGTGCCGGGGATGATGCCGGAGATGCGCACGGCCTCGGTGCCGCCGATCTGCTCGCGGCCCTCGACCTTGGGCTCGCGGACGGAGGAGATGAGGTTGGCGATGCCCTTGTTCGGGTCGAGGATGGCGGAGGCGTCGTAGATGGCGGAGGCGAGGCCCATGTCCTGGTACGACTGGCCGGCGCCGAACTGCGCCCACAGGTGGGCGTCGACGACCACGAACTTCGCCTTGACCTGGGTGCCGTTGAAGGTCACCTCGGCATCGCCCTGGCCGGAGACCTTGGGCTGGTTGGTCAGATACGCGGAGACGCTCTTGACGGGCAGGTTCGGCACGGTGCCCTCGACGGAGAGGTCCAGCTGCACGTCGTGCAGCTCGCGGGCGGCCTTCGACGAGGCGTCGATCAGGGTCTTGGCGTCGGGCAGCGGCGCGTCGTTGACCTTCTCCCCGTCGCTCTTCGAGCAAGCGGCCAGAAGGCCGACGACGGCGAGCAGGGCCACCACCGTGGAGGCGAGGCGGAGCGCCGTGTGGCGAGAGTTACGCACGATCATGCGGCCAATGCTAAGTCACAACCGTGAAGCTGGGACGATGGAGAGCGTGCCCCAGTCCCAGGATCCCCGCGCCGAGCACCGTCGGCTGTACCCCCGCGTGACCAGTTTCCGCTCCCGCCGCGCCGCCCTCACCCCCGCCCAGCAGCTGGCGATGGACACGGGCTGGGAGACCCTCGGCCGCGACATCCCTCCTGCGTCGCCGCTTCCCGACGGTGCGCCCGACGGCGCGCCCGGGACGTTCCCGGCACCGTCGCACCCGCTGGACGCGGAGGCCTGGTTCGGGCGGAAGGCCCCGCTCATCGTGGAGATCGGCTCCGGCACCGGAACGTCGACCTGGGCGATGGCGCAGGCCGAGCCGGAGAACGACGTCGTGGCCGTGGAGGTCTACCTGCCCGGCATCGCGCAGCTCGTGGGCGCGGTGCAGCGCGCGGAGCTGACGAACGTGCGGGTCGTGCGGGGCGACGGGGTCGCGATGCTCGAGGACATGATCGCGCCGGGCACCCTCACCGGCGTGCGCGTCTACTTCCCGGACCCGTGGCCGAAGGCCCGCCACCACAAGCGCCGGCTGCTCCAGCCGCGCATGTTCTCCCTGATCGCGGACCGTCTGCGTGTGGGAGGGATTCTGCACGTGGCTACTGATCATGCAGACTATGCAGAGGCGATTGCGGAGACCGCACCCTCGGAGCCGTTGCTGCGGCCCGTGGTGCTGCCGCCGCGGCTCGCCGACGCCGGGCTGCCGATCTCCGTCGACCGCCCGGTGACCAAGTTCCAGGACAAGGCCGCGCAGGTGGGCCGCGAGATCCACGAGTTCGTATGGGAGCGCGTGGAGGAAGGAGAGGTGCGGTGACTCCGCTCGACGCACCCACCGACCCGCAGCCCGACGCGGCCAAGCGCGTCCTGCTCGTCTGGGACGCGCCCAACCTCGACATGGGGCTCGGCTCGATCCTCGGCGGCCGCCCGACCGCCGCGCACCGCCCGCGCTTCGACGCGCTGGGCCGCTGGCTCCTGGAGTACACGGCCGGCCTGGAATCGGACACGGACACCCGGCTCGAGCCCGAGGCCACCGTCTTCACCAACATCGCGCCCGGCACCGCAGACGTGGTCCGCCCCTGGGTCGAGGCCCTGCGCAACGTGGGCTACGCGGTCTTCGCCAAGCCCAAGATCGACGACGACAGCGACGTCGACGAGGACATGCTCGATCACATCGACGTCCGGCGGTACTCGCCGGGCCTCGGTGGGCTCCTCGTCGCCTCCGCGGACGGCCAGGCCTTCCGCGAGCCGCTGGAGGAGATCTCCGCAAGCGGTGTACCGGTTACCGTCCTCGGGTTCCGCGAGCACGCCGCCTGGGCGCTGGCGTCCCCTACTCTGGAGTTCGTCGATCTCGAGGACATCGCCGGGGTGTTCCGCGAGCCGCTGCCACGGGTGAGCCTCGATTCGCTGCCCGACGAGGGTGCGTGGCTGCAGCCGTTCCGTCCCCTGTCCTCGCTACTTTCGAGCCGGGCCTAGCCCTAGAACCGGTTCACCGGAAAGGAATTTTCGCTTGTTCGCAGCTATAGGACGCTTCACGTACGCGTTCCGATACACGATCATCGCGGTCCTCTTCGTGTCCATCGCCGCGACCGGCGTCTGGGGCTTCCTCGGGCTGGGTGCCAAGACCAAGATGAACGGCCTCTACGACGAGGCCAGCGACTCCGTCGCCGCCGCCCAGGTCACCGATAAGGCGAACGGCCGCGAGATGCAGCCCGACATCCTGGTGCTGATCAAGCCCGCGGAGGGCAAGAAGATCTCCGACGCTGACGTCGAGAAGGCGGTCGCGAAGACCCGCGAGGACGTCCTCGCGAAGTTCGCGACGGGCGACGACGCCAAGCTGAACCCGGTCAACGAGAAGGACCCGCAGGAGAGCTCGCTCAGCTACACGATGTTCGCCCCGGGTGCGCCCCAGGCGAACGACGCGCTGTACAAGAAGTTCACCCGCACCGACGCCGACGGCGGCACGTGGGGCTTCTTCACGCTGCCGATGAAGTCGGCGGACGACACCCAGCGCGGCAAGGACTGGGTGTCGATCCAGCAGCCGCTCATGGAGATCCTGCGGTCGGAGGCGAACAAGCCGGTCTTCGAGGCTCAGGTGGCCGGACTCGTGCCCGTGACCTCGGAGGTCACCGAGGGTGTGCAGAAGGACCAGAAGAAGGCCGAGATCATCGCGCTGCCGCTGGTCGCGATCGTGCTCTTCTTCGTCTACGGCGGCATCGTCGCCGCGGTGCTGCCGATGATCATCGGTGTGCTCACCATCGGCGCCGCCATGGCGGTCGCCTCGGTGATGGCCGATTTCACGGACGTCAACCTGTTCGTCGGGCCGATCATCTCGCTGATCGGCCTGGGCATCGCCCACGACTACGGCCTGTTCATGGTGTCCCGGTTCAGAGAGGAACTGGACGAGGGGTACGACACACCCACGGCGGTCAGACGCACGGTCATGACCGCCGGCCGAACGATCATCATGTCGTCGCTGCTCATCGTCGGAGCCCTGGCCTGTCTCTACATCTCGCCGCTGGGCCTGCTCACGTCGATGGCCACGGGCGCGCTGCTCGGCGTCTTCATCGCCGCGATCCTGTCGCTGACCCTGCTTCCCGCGATGCTGGCGGTGCTCGGCCCGCGGGTCTTCGCGCTGAGCTTCCACTGGTTCCTCACCATCTTCGACAAGTGGAACCTGCCGCTCATCGGCGGCATCATCCACTGGGCCGCCGAGAAGACGGGCCGCGCGAAGACGAAGGCCAACATCGAGGCCGGCATGTGGGGCAAGGTGACCGACGCGGTCATGAAGCGCCCGAAGGCCGCGATCGTCGGCGTCGTGACGCTGCTGCTCGCGATCTGCATCCCCATCGTCGGCCTGCAGTTCGGCGGCATCTCGCAGACCTACCTGCCGCCGACCAACGAGACCCGGCAGGCGCAGGACCAGTTCCAGGAGCTGTTCCCGGACAATACCGGCCAACCGGTCAAGATCGTCTTCACCAACGCCAGCGACGAGCAGATCAAGCAGGTGCTCGACGAGGCGAACAAGATCCCCGGCTTCACGCACTCGAACCCCGCGGACCCGAACTCCGCGCGGTTCAGCGCGGCGACCGACGCCGTCTCCACCGCCAAGGGCACGACGGACAAGCTCGAGGTCCGCGGCCAGGAGGTCTCGGTGCGGACGTCCAACGGCAGCATGCAGGACCCGAACGACACCAAGGCCGTCGGCGAGGCGGTGACGGCACTGCGCGGCATCACGATGGACGGGGCCGACCCGGATAAGGGCGTCGGCTTCCTGGTCGGCGGCATGCCGGTGCTGCAGTACGACTCGATCGACTCGATGCTGAGCCTGCTGCCGATGCTCCTGCTGCTGCTGGTCGTGGTCACCACGTTGATGATGTTCCTGGCCTTCGGCTCGCTGACGCTGCCGATCAAGGCCGTGCTGATGTCGCTCCTGTCGCTGGGCTCCACGCTGGGCTTCCTGACCTGGATGTTCGTCGACGGCCACGGCGGCGACATCTTCAACTTCACCGGCGGCCCGATGATGGCGCCCGTCCTGGTGCTGGTGATCGCGGTGGTCTTCGGCCTCAGTACGGACTACGAGGTCTTCGTCATCTCCCGCATGATCGAGGAACGCGCGGGCGGTGCCACGACGAACCAGGCGATCCGCGCCGGCACGGCCAACACCGGCCGGATCATCACCGCGGCCGCCGTGCTGCTCGCGTGCGTCGCGGCGGCGTTCGCGACGTCCGACCTGGTGATGCTGAAATACGTCTCCTTCGGCCTGATGTTCGCGCTGCTCATCGACGCGACCGTCGTCCGCATGGTGCTCGTGCCCGCGGTGATGAAGCTGCTCGGCGACGATTCCTGGTGGGCTCCGCTGTGGATGCGCAAGATCCAGGAGGCCGTCGGCCTGGGCGAGACCTCGCTGCCCGCCGAGACCCGCGACGGCCGCCCGCTGTCGTCGGTCAAGCCCGCCACCGCGGGGCCGGGCAAGGCCGCGCCGGAGCTCGTCGGGGCCGGTGCCCCGGTCTCCGCCACGCGCGCGCCCGCGGCGCCCGAGGACGGCAGGCTCCACCCGCCGTCGAACCTGCCCGACGTGCGTCCGGCCCGGCCGACCCCGGTCGGCCCCGGCCCGCGTCGTCCCGGCCCGCCGCCCGGCTTCTCGGGTCGGCTGGAGCTGCCGCCGCGCCCGTCGGCGCCCACGCAGCGCCCGCCGCAGGATCCGCGCAGCTACCAGCAGCCGGTTCCGGGCCGCGGCCCGCAGCAGGCTCCCGGTCAGCCCTCGCGGCACCGTCAGGGTCCGCCCCCCGGCCCGCAGGGCCCCGGCGGCCCCCAGGGACCGCGCCCGAGCGGTCCGATCGGCCAGGGACCGAGCGGCCAGCTGCCGCGGCAGCAGCGGCCGGGTGGTCCGCAGGGCGGTCCGCAGGGTCCGCGCCAGCCGTACCCGCCGCGTCCGCAGGGGCCTCAGGGCCCGGGTGGGCCGCAGGGTCCGCGCCCGCAGGGCCCGACGGGTGAGGGACCGCGCCCCCAGCAGCGTCCCCCGCACCAGGACTGATCCCGCACGCCGACGAGCCCCGATCCCCCTCCCGGGATCGGGGCTCGTTCCGTTTTCATCACCGCGGGGCGGGGGCGGCGGTCGGCTCGCCGGAGTCAGCCCGACAGCGCGTCACCGAGAAGTGGCAGGAGGTTGTCCCGCAGCTGATGCCACTTCTGTTCCGTCCGCTCGGTGTCGGGGTCGCCCAATGCGGTGACGACCAGTCCGCGGATCGCGTCCTGACAGGTGACGATGACGCTCGTCAGTCGCTGCGGATCGGAAACGCCAGGCAGTGCAGCGATGACCTCTGCCGCTGCCTCGGCGATCCGGTCGCGCAGGAGGTTGCTGTGGGCGGAGACGGCACGGTTCGTGCGACCGGCGACCCACAGTTCGATGCCCGCGGCCGACGTCGCTGTCTGGTTCCCCGCCCACATCACGTCCAGGACCATCGTCGCCGTGAGCGGCATCTCCGCCGGAAGACCGAGCACCATCTCCCGCATGAGGGAGATCTGCTGTCGAACGACGTGCTCCACCGCAGCGACGATGAGGGCGTCGCGCGTGGGGAAGTGGTGGGCCAATGCACCTCGAGTCAGCCCGGCGCGTTCGACGACACGGTTGGTGGAGGTGCCGGCGTAGCCGTGATCGATGAGGCAGTCGACGGTCGCCTCCAGGAGTGCCGTTCGGGTCGCCTCGGTCCGCTCCTTCTGGGTTCGTCTGGCGGGCGGCATCGCGCTCATTGCGGCAACGGTACCGGCCGTACGCACCGCCCCGACGGCTTCGTCGAATGTGGATTCCTCTGATGAGCAACTTACAGGCAGATCTGCATGTAAATTTCCCCTCGGCCCCGTTTGGGGCCCTCGCCGAACTCCGGAGGAAGCACCGCAATGACTGTTCTGGGCCGACTCGTCGCCGTCGCAGTAGCCGCCGCCTGCATCGTCTCCGGTGGCCTGACAACGGCGACCGCCGCGCCCAGGAGCGCGTGGCTGTGCCGCCCGGACCTGGCCCAGGATCCGTGCCACTCCCCCATGGACACGACCGATCTGGCGAACGGGCGCGTTGTCACACCGCCCGTCGGCTCGTCCCGCGACAAGGTCGACTGCTTCTTCGTCTACCCGACGGTGAGCAACCAGATCGTCGGCAATGCCACGGCGACGCCGGATCCCGAGGTCCGATCGATCGCGGAGTTCCAGGTGGCGCGGTTCTCGAACGCGTGCCGCGTCTACGCCCCGCTCTACCGCCAGGTGGCCGTCCCGGGGTTCCTCGCACAGATGGCAGGGCCGATCCTGCCACCAGAACTCGCGAATCCTGTCGAGCGCGGCTACGACGACGTGGTCCGCGCGTGGAAGGAGTATCTCGCGCGCGACAACCGGGGTCGGGCGGTGATCTTCATCGGGCATTCGCAAGGCACCCTCATGCTGCGCAAACTGATCCGGGAGCACGTGGACGGGAATCAGGCCGTGCGCGCCAGAGTCGCGGGCGCGTTCCTCATCGGCGGCAACGTCACGGTCGCACCGGGACGAACGACGGGCGGCGACTTCGACAACATCCCGATCTGCACCCGCACGGGCCAGAGCCGGTGCGTCGTCGCCTACTCCACCGACTTCGTCACGCCAGCGTTGTCACTGTTCGGCAATTCCGATGTCGACCTGCTCTCACGCCTGTGGGGCCTACGACACGGCCCCGCCTACCGAGTGGCCTGCGTCGATCCCGCTGTCATCGCCGGTGACGACCGACCGCAACCGATCACCGTGCCCAGCAAGCCCTACGCCCCCGGCGTCATCAAGCTCGCGATGGGAATCACGACCTTTCCCAGCGCGATGCCCACGAGCCGTTCGACCTGGACGCAGAGCGCACAGCGCGGCACCAGCCGCTGCAGCGACTCAGGCGGCTACCGCCTCCTGCACGTGAACGTGCCTGGAGCCAACGGGATCCCCCTCGTCGGCACCCACGTTCTCGACATGAACTACGGCCTCGATCGCCTGGTCGCGATCGCCGCGGCGCAGGGCGAAGACTGGCGGTCGTGACGGCCCGCGATCCGGACGTGGAGGTCGACGAGACCTGATCCACCGCTCTCACGCCAGCAGCGGCGCCAGCCGGTCCGCATGGCCCCGCAGCGCCTCGACCTGCTTGAGCATGACGGGCGCGTGCTCCGCCTGCCCGGACAGGGCGAGCGCGGCGACGAGCGCGCCGTCGCGCGACCGGATCGGCACGGCGACGCACGCGGTGTCCTCCCGCATCTCGCCGACCTGGGCGGCGTGACCGTTCGCCCGGACCGCGTCGAGCTCGCGCCGCAGCGCGTCGGCGGCGGTCACGGTCCTGCCCGTCAGCGCGCGCAGCGCGGGGCGCTCCTCCGCGAGCCCGTCCCGCTCGGCGAGCAGCAGTTTTCCGACGGCGCAGGCGTACAGGTGGTCGTTGAGGAAGCGCTCGGACTCCTGCGGCGGGTACTCCGGATCCAGGTCCGCGGCGCGCACGCCGCTGCCGGTGACGTAGAACAGCTGGACGCCGAAGCGCACGGACAGGCGGGCCTCGGCGAGCACGTCGCGGGCGGCCGCGCACACCGACGGCGCGACCGCCGCGTCGAGGATGACGCCGAGCCGGCGGCCGAGCGCGAAACCCGAGAGGTCCGGGACGCGCACGATGTAGCCCTCGCCCACGAGGATGGTGAGCAGCCGGTAGGTGGTGGCCGACGGCATTCCCAGCCGGGCCGTGATCTCCTTGGCGGTGATGCCCTCGCCCCCGCGCGCGACCTCCTCTAGCACCCGCAGCGCGCTGATGACGGCCTTCGGCTGCCGCCCGGACAGAGCGTTCTCGCGCGCCGTCACCGTCGCACCGCCCAGGGCGGGGAGGGCCCGAGGAGGTCCGCCTCGGTGGTCTCGTCGTAGACCCCGATCCGCTGCGCGATGGCCGGACGGGGCCGGATCCGGACCAGGTGCACGAGGGCGCCGGCCGCCATGATCGCCAGGTACACCGCGGTGGAGGTGCCCTCGGCGCGGCCCCACGAGGTGACGGCCACCCAGACGATGAGCCCCACCAGGCACGCGGCGGTGACGGTCCCGACCACGGTGGCCCCGCGGGTGGATTCGCCGATCCGCCGCAGGAACACCGGCGTCGCGACGCACACCAGCACGTACGCGACGATGTAGCCGTGCGCGGAGACCGCGAGCAGCCCGACGAGCGTCGCGCGGCTCGACCCGCTCACGAGCAGGCACAGCACGGGGACCGCGACGATCAGCGGCATCGTCGTCAGCAGCGCCGCGGCCGGTGTCCCGAACCGGCGGTGCGTGCGGCCCAGCCCGGGGAACACGCCCTCCCGCCCCATCGCGAAGAGCGTGCGCGAGAGCGCGGTGACGGAGCCGAGGACGCAGGCGAACCAGGACGCGGCGATCCCGGCCTCCATCAGGGCGGCGAGCACCGACGAGCCGCCGCCGAGCCGGTCCGGGAGGGTCAGCACGACGCGCAGCGAGTCCGTGCCCAGCCGCGCGGACTCGGGCAACTGCAGCACCGCGGCGAACAGGTACAGAACGCCGACGACGACCGGCGTCCACCGGATCGCGCGGGTGACGGTGACGAACGGGTGCCGGGCCTCCCGCGCGACGGTACCGGCGCTCTCGAAACCGACGAAGGCCGTGATCGCGAGGAGCACGGCGAAGCCCGCGGCGCCCGGGCCCGACGGTGCGCTCGGCGCCCCGCCGCCCGCGGCCCCGCCGCCCGCCGCGAAGGCCACGACGAGCACCGCCGACGCGGCGAGGATGGCGAAGACCTCGATCGCGAGCATGATCCGCGCGGAGAGCTGCACGCCGCGCAGCATGAGCAGCAGCGCGACGACCCCCGCCGCCGCGGACAGCGCGACGACGGTGGGCGTGCCCTGCGGCACCCCGGTCCGGCCGAGGAGCGCGGCCAGGTAGCTCCCCGCGCCGACGAGGCTCGCCATCGCTGCGGCGCCGTAGCCCACGAGCAACGACCATCCCGCGGCGAAGCCGGTCGTCGGGCCGAGTCCCTTGACGGTGTAGCTGTACAGCCCGCTCACGGCGGCCATGCGCGTCGCGAACTCGCGGATGCAGTAGCCCACCGCGGCGACGAGGAGCGTCGCGACCACGAAGACCGCGATCACGCCGCGGCCGACCTGCGCCATCACCAGCACCGGCAGTGTGACCATCACCGCGGAGGGGGCGACCGCGGAGACGGATTGCGCGAGCACCTGGACCTGTGTCAGGCGTCCCCGCGGCAGGCCGACGACCGGCGACCTCGCTCTGATGCCCGACGACTCCGCCATGCCACACCTGCTCTCCGGAACCCTGCGTGCACGCTAGCCGACGGCGCACCCGTTCGCGTCGAATCCCGATGAACTTCTTCGGGTCTCGAATGAGAATCCGGTCCGCGACGAGGGACGCCCGAGAACGGTCCGGGATGCCGCCGGACGGCGTGACGTGGCGCGATGTCCGCGGTTCGAATGAGAATCGCCCCGCTCGCGACTCCCGGTTCGAATGAGAATGCGCCGCAGCCGGATTCCCACCCGCGAAAAGCAGTGACACGCGCCACATCCCGTGCCTATGGTGAGTCCGGTGCGACCCCCTGGAGTCGCGGCTTCCAGGCCGACAGGGATTGCTGCGCACCGTCTTTCAACCATCGCAGGAGAGGACCCGGGTCATGTCGACGCCGTCCGAGGCCGCCGCCCCGCACCGCCTGTCCGGCGGCCTGGGCGCCGGGGCCATCGTCTTCATGGTCGTCGCGGCCGCCGCGCCGCTGACCGTGATCGCCGGGACGGTGCCGCTGGGCATCTCCGCCGGCAACGGCGCCGCCTATCCGGCGTCGTACCTCGTGTGCACGGTGATCCTGCTGTTCTTCGCCGTCGGCTTCACGGCGATGTCGCGGCGCGTGCCCGGCGCCGGCGCCTTCTACACGTACATCACGCACGGCCTGGGACGCCATGTCGGCCTCGGCGCCGCGTTCCTCGCGCTGCTCACCTACACCGCGGTGCAGGGCGCCGTGTACGGCTACATCGGCGCGGCGATCGACGTCTTCGTCGCGGGGCACGGCGGGCCGTCGGTGCCCTGGTATTTGTGGTCGCTCGCGATGATGGCGGTGGTGGGGCTCCTCGGCTACCGCCACATCGACCTGTCCGGCAAGGTGCTGGGTGTCCTGCTGGTCTGCGAGGTCGGGATCGTCCTCGCGATCGACGCTGCGGTCCTGGTGTCGGGCGGGGAGTCGGGGCCGTCGACGGCCGCGCTGCACCCCGCGGCCTTCCTGGCGGGTGCCCCCGGCGTCGCCCTGATCTTCGCGGTCGCCGGCTACATCGGCTTCGAGGCCACCGCCGTCTTCCGCGACGAGGCGCGCGATCCCGCCCGCACCATTCCCCGGGCGACGTACCTGGCGCTGCTCGTGATCGGCGGCTTCTACGCCCTCTCCAGCTGGTCGGTCGTCACCGCCTGGGGCGACGACGGTGCCGTCGCGCTCGCCGGTGCGAACCCCGAGGGCATGGTGGTGGAGACGGCGGTGCGCTACCTCGGCTCCGCCGCGGGGGACCTCGTCGAGATCCTCCTCATCACGAGCCTGTTCGCGGCGCTGCTCTCCTTTCACAACGTGCTCGCGCGCTACATCTTCTCGCTGGGCAACAGCGCCGCGCTGCCGTCGGGGTGCGGCCGCTCGCACGTGCGGCACTCCTCGCCCCACGTCGCGTCGGTCGTGCAGACGGTGTCCGCGCTGGTCCTGGTCGTCGTCTCGGCGGCGGTGGGCCTCGACCCCGTGACCGAGGTCTTCGCCTGGTTCGCCGGGATCGCGTCGGTCGGCGTGGTCGCCCTGATGACGCTGACGTCGATCGCGGTGCTCGTCTACTTCCGGCGGAACGCCGTCGACGACCGCCGCTGGAACACCCTGATCGCACCGGCTCTCGGCTTCGCGGGCCTCGCCGTCCTGTTGGCCATGACCGTCGCGAACATGCCCCTCCTGGTGGGCGGTTCCCGCCCGCTGGCCGCCGTCGTCGGGACGCTCCTGGTGGGCGTCTTCCTGGGCGGCGTCGCCATGGCGCTCCTGCGCCCCGCGGCGGCCCGGCCCCGCACCTCCCCGCCGTCCGGCGGAACAGCAATCACCCCCGAAGAACCCGAGAAGGAGATCGCACGATGAGTACCACCCTCGACCCGACGGACACCGGCGTATCGACGGCCGCGATCCCGGTCACGCACCCGCTGGTCCCGCTGCAGGCGGCCGAGATCCGCACCGTCAAGCAGGTTCTCGGCGATGCCGGCCTGCTCGGCGAGACCGTCCGGTTCGTCTACGTCGGCCTGGAGGAGCCGCACAAGCAGGTGGTCCTCTCCTTCACGGCGGGCGACCCGATCGAGCGCCGCGCCCGCGTGATGCTGCTCGACCGCGCCACCGGCGCCGGCTCCGACCACGTCGTCTCGATCACCGAGCGTGCCGTCGTCGGCTCGGTGCAGCTGGATTCCCGCACGCAGGGCCAGGTCCCGATCATCGATGAGGAGTTCGAGGACATCGAGAAGTACCTCCTCGACAGCGCCGAGTGGATCGCGGCGATGAGCAGTCGCGGCATCGATCCCGCGAAGGTCCGCGCGGTCCCCCTGTCCGCGGGCGTCTTCGGCCACGAGGACGAGGTGGGCCACCGGCTGTGCCGCGTGCTCGCCTTCCACCAGGACGACGGTGCCGACCTCCCCTGGGCGCACCCCATCGACGGTGTCGTCGCGTACGTCGACCTCACCGAGGGCCGCGTGACGAAGGTGATCGACGAGATCGAGCTGCCGGTCCCCGCGGATCGCGGCGAGTGGGACGCGGCGCCGCACGGAACGCCCGCGCCGCGCACCGACCTCAAGCCCATCGAGATCACGCAGCCGGAGGGCCCGAGCTACAGCATCGACGGCAACGAGATCACCTGGGCGGACTGGACGTTCCGGTTCGGCTTCGACGTGCGCGAGGGCCTGACCCTGCACACGCTCTCCGTCGCCGACGGCGGCGTGCAGCGCCCCGTCGTGTACCGCGCGTCGATCGCCGAGATGGTGGTGCCGTACGCCGATCCCTCGCCGGTCCGCTACTGGCAGAACTACTTCGACCAGGGCGAGTACCTGTTCGGGCGGTACACCAACGCGCTGGAGCTGGGCTGCGACTGCCTCGGCGAGATCCAGTACTTCGACGCCGTCATCGCCGACGAGCAGGGCGAGCCGCGCGTGATGAAGAACGCGATCTGCATGCACGAGGAGGACTTCGGCGTGCTGTGGAAGCACACCGACATGTTCAACGGCATGGCCGAGACCCGCCGCTCGCGCCGCCTGGTGATCTCGTTCTTCCTCACCATCGGCAACTACGACTACGGCTTCTACTGGTACCTCTACCTGGACGGCACGATCGAGCTGGAAGCCAAGGCCACGGGCATCGTCTTCAGTTCGGCCTACCGGGGCCCCGAGGGCTTCTCCACCGAGATGGCGCCGGGCCTGGGCGCCCCCTTCCACCAGCACATGTTCTCGGCCCGCCTCGACATGGCGGTGGACGGCACCACGAACACGGTGTCGGAGGTCGACGCCGTGCGCGTGCCGATGGGCCCGGAGAACCCGTGGGGCAACGCCTTCCGGCAGCAGAAGACGGTGCTCGCCACCGAGGCCGAGGGCGCCCGCCTCGCGGACAACCTCAAGGCCCGGGTGTGGCACGTGACCAACCCGAACAAGAAGAACTACCTGGGCCAGGAGGTGGGGTACGCGTTGCACCCCGAGGGGCAGCCGGCGCTGCTCGCGGACCCGTCGAGCTCGATCGCCGCGCGCGCCGCGTTCGCGACCAAGCACCTGTGGGTCACCCGGTACGACGAGGCGCAGCGCTACCCGTCGGGCGACTACGTCAACCAGAACCCCGGCGACGCGGGGCTGCCGTCGTACATCGCGGGGAACCGGCCGATCGAGGGCGAGGACGTGGTCCTCTGGCACACCTTCGGGCTGACGCACTTCCCGCGCCCGGAGGACTGGCCCGTGATGCCGGTGGACTACGCGGGCTTCAAGCTCAAGCCGGTCGGCTTCTTCGACCGCAATCCCGCGCTCGACGTGCCGTCGGGCACGAAGAAGTCGCACTGCTGCAGCGGCGACTGATCGCGAGAACGAGCGGATCCGGCCGTCCGAGCCCGCTGAGCGGCTCGTGGGGCCGGATCCGCCCGTTTCGCGATGGGTACTACTGGTCAGGCCTTCGGCGTGGGGTCCGCCTTCGGGGCCGCCGGTGCGGGCTTCGCGGCGGACTTCGGAGCGGGCTTCGGCGCGGCGGCCTTGGGCGACTCGGGTGCGGGTGCGGCTTTCGGCACCCCGGCCTTGGGTGTCGCAGTCTTCGGCGCCCCGGCCTTCGCACCGGCCTGGGGAGCGGCCGTCGGCGCGGCCGTGGCATCGGGCTTCCCCGTCGCCGTGGCGGTGGCCTTGGCCTCGTCCTTGGCCGCCGCCTTCGGTGCCTTCGCACCCTTGACGGCGGCGATGTCCGCGGAGACGTTCGCCGCGGTGGCCTTCACGTCCGCATCGAGCTTCGAGCCCGCGGTCTTGAGGTTGGACACGCCCTCGGTGACCTCTTTCCCCGCGGACTTCACGGCGTCGACGTCGGAGGTGATCTCGGACTTCTCGCCTGCGGCGCGCCCGGCCGCTCCTTTCGCCTGCGTCAGCCCGCCGATGATCCGGCGGATCGTCGTCACCACGGCCTTGCCCTGCTCCACTGCGCTCACGACCACACCTCTCCAGGAAGATTGTTGGATCGCAACCTTCTCACGGTGAGCGGTGGGCTGCCACCGTTCGCTTCACGATGGCTCGATCGTGCGGGTCAGGCGCGGTCGCCGGGGCCCGGCTCGTCGGCGGCCCCGGCGTCGGCGGCGCCTCCCGCGGCGTCCCCGGCTACGGAGTCCTCGGCTGCGGCGCCCTCAGCCGCGGCGGGACGGGACGTGCGCTGCTCGGTGCGGGCCTCGTCGGCGGCGGCGGCCTTGGCCGCCTGCCGCATCTCGAGGGCGTCGCTCACGGCGTCGCCGATCTCCCGCGCGACATCGGCCACCGCGGTGGTGATGATGGTCGCGATCCGGCCGACGCGGATGGCCGTCGATTCGACGGTCTCCTGCGCCGCGTCCTTGCGCCGCTCGAGCCTGCCCACGTCCGCGCCCTCCTGCCGTCGGTCCTAGACCGACACCATCTCACGCTCGACGGCGCGCTGCCAGCCCGCCTTGGCGAGGGCCTTCGACGCGGCCTCCTCGTGCCGGGCGCGCTCGATCGTCACGGCGAGCTCGGGCTCCTGCTTGGTCCACCGGTTCGGCAGCGAGAGCTTGGCGATCTTCTTCCACGTCGAGCCGAGCTGGCCCCGCAGCGAGCCGGTGTTGTAGGGCAGCCCGAACTCCTCGCACGTCGCGCGGACCTCGGCGGCGATCTCCGGGTAACGGTTGGCGGGGATGTCGGGGAACAGGTGGTGCTCGATCTGGAAGCTCAGGTTGCCGCTCATGATGTGGAACAGGCGGCCACCGTCGATGTTCGCGGAGCCCAGCATCTGCCGGACGTACCACTCGCCGCGGGTCTCGTCGGCGGTCTCCTCCTTGGTGAAGGTCTGCACGCCCGAGGGGAAGTGGCCGCAGAAGATGATGGAGAACGTCCACAGGTTGCGGATGAGGTTCGCGGACATGTTGCCCAGGAAGGTCAGCGGGAACAGCGGGCCGGTGAGCGCCGGGAAGATGACGTAGTCCTTGAGCACCTGCTTGCCGGCCTTCTTCCGCATGCCGGCGACGAGCTCCTTGATGTCGCCCCACTTGCGCTCGCCCTTGACGATCCGCTCGGCCTCGAGGTCGTGCAGCATGACGCCCCACTGGAAGAGCACCATGAGCGCGCCCGCGTAGGCGAGGTTGCCCAGGTAGTAGGGGTTCCACTTCTGCTCCGGCGCCATGCGCAGGATGCCGTAGCCGATGTCGCGGTCCATGTCGAGGACGTTGGTGAACGTGTGGTGCAGGTAGTTGTGGCTGTGCTTCCACTGGTCGGCGGGGCACACGGTGTCCCACTCGAACTCGCGGGAGTTCAGGCCCGGCTCACGCATCCAGTCGTACTGACCGTGCATCACGTTGTGGCCGATCTCCATGTTGTCGAGGATCTTCGACACGCCGAGGGAGCCGACGGCCACGGGCCACAGCGGCGGCAGGTACATCATGGCGCGCCCGGCGATCTCGAAGCCGCGCTGCGCCCGCACGATCTTGTAGATGTACTCGCGGTCCTTGGCGCCCAGGTCGTTCAGGACGCGGGTGCGGATGGCGTCGAAGCGTTCGCCGATGATCTCGACCTGCTCGGCGGTGAGGGTGATGTGCTCGGTCATGATGGACTCCCCTACGAAGATGGTGGGCTACAGCGCGATCTCGACGTCGCCGACGGGCGCGCTGATGCAGAGCTGGATGTGCTGATCGGGCTCGTCGTCGGTCTCGCCCGTGAGGATGTTGGTGGTGCAGCCGGTCTTGCGGACGGCGGTGCAGGAGAAGCAGATGCCCATGCGGCAGCCGCTCTCGGGGAACAGGCCGGAGGACTCGGCCTGATCGAGGATGCTGCGGCCGTCGTTGTCGACCGCGGTGCCGGCCTCGGTGAAGCGCAGGGTGCCGGTCGCCTCGCCCGACGGTGCCGCCGCCACGGGCGGGGTGAACTCCTCGACGCGGAGCTCGACGCCGGCGTCGGAGTACAGCTGTTTCGCGGTCTCGAGCAGCGGGGCGGGGCCGCACGCGAAGCCGATGTCGCCGAAGTCCTCGAGGTGCTCCGGGCCGAGGTGGCGGCCGCCGGCGCGGGTGTACACGTAGGTGACGGAGACGTTCCGCAGGCGGGCGAGGCGCTCGAGCTCCGCGCGGTACGGGTTATCGGCCGCGTCGCGGCAGAAGTGCAGGACGTCGATCGGACCGTCGTGGTTCTCGTCGACGAGCGTGCGCACGATCGAGAGTACGGGTGTGACGCCGCTGCCACCACTGATGAGGCGGATCCGCTCGGGGCGGTTCCCCGGCGTCCCGGGCAGGGTGAAGGTGCCGGCGGCCGGGGTGAGTCCCAGCACGTCGCCGACGGCGAGATTGTCGCGGAGATGCTTGCTGACGTGGCCGTCAGCGTCCGCGGTCACGGTGAACTCGAGCTCGCCGCCCTGATGCTGCGAGCCGGCGGGCGAGAAGCAGCGCGACTGACGGACACCGTCGATCACGACGCTGACCTGGATGAACTGGCCCGCCTCGAAGCCCTCGAACTGGCGGGTGGGCGTCACGGTGAACGTCACCGACCGGTCGGTGCGGCGGCTCACGGCGGTGACGCGTCCGCGGATGTCGGTCCACGTGACCATCGGATCGACGAGTTCGAGGTAGCGGTCGACGGCGTGAGGCGTCAGCACGGCCTCGACGACGGATCCGGCGAATCGAGTGAAGCGGCTCATGGCTGTGTTTCTCCGTTCAGTGCACGCTTGTACACTCACAGTATGCACGCAGCCGTCCGCTCCTCGTCAAGGAGTTGTTCCGTGACCTCGGCCACAACCTCCGCGACACCGCCCCGACGCAGGGGCGATAGACTCGACCCCATGCCCAGACCGTCCCCGCGCGCCGTCGAACGGCACACCCCGGGACCGTCGCGGGCGGAGGCCAAGGAGCGCACGCGACAGACCCTGCTCGACGAGGCGCTGGCCCTGGCCGGTGAACGCTCGTTCGCGAGCCTGTCGCTGCGCGAGGTCGCCAAGGCGGCCGGCGTGGTGCCCACCGCCTTCTACCGCCACTTCGCATCGATGGACGACCTCGGCGTCACCCTGGTCGAGGACGCGATGCGCGTGCTGCGCCGCATGCTGCGCGAGGGCCGGCGCGAGGGCGTGGCGCCGAGCGGCGCGGAGGCGATCCGCGTCGTCGCCAAGCAGGCCCGCGCCAACGACGCCGAGTTCCAGTTCCTCGTGCGCGAGCGCTACGGCGGCTCCCCCGAACTGCAACGCGCGATCGACGTCGAGCTGCGACTCTTCGCCAAGGAGCTCACCCACGACCTCTCGCGGATCCCCGCGCTGAGCGAGTGGAGCGTCGAGGACCTCGACATGACCGCCGACCTCTACGTCACGATCATGCTGGGCTTCGTCGCCGAGCTGGTGCGCATCGACGCCCGCAACACCCGCGACGAGGCGGAGCTCATCGAGCGCACCACCCGCCAGCTCACCGTCGTCGCCCTGGGCCTGGCGTCGTACACCCCCCGCGAGAGGTAGCCCCGGACGCGCTACCCCCACCACACGCTCAGTTCCCCGCCGATCGCCGTCTCCCCCCCCACCACACGTTCAGTCCCCCAACGATCGCCGTCTCCCCCACCCTGCGTTCCCGCCCCCACGGGACGCCGGTCGTGGAGCGGGGGAGCGAACGTCCCCCACGCGGCGCCGAATCCCCCACCAGAAGCCGGCTCCTCCCCCACCCAGCGTTCAGTCCCCCAGGAAACGCCGCCACGCCCCTCATCCGCCGCCGGCACCCCCCACCGGAAGCCGAGTCCCCCACCTGGCGCCGGCCATCGCCGGGTCCGGCGCCCGGCGACCCATCGGCGCAGCCGGTCCAGGACGTTCACCGCGCTGCCACCCGGCGATCATCTACTTCGGCTAACTTCTGATCATGCGCATCGCAACCCGCCTCGCGGGATCGGTCGTCGTGGCGCTCGGCGTCACGGTCGCGACCGTCTCCCCCGCCTCCGCCGCCCTGCCCTCCTGCGCGTTGTCGTCCCTGCCCGCGCAGGCGGCCGACACCGTCGACCTCATCCATCAGGGCGGTCCGTTCCCGTACCCGCGCAACGACGGGGTCGTGTTCCAGAACCGGGAGGGGATCCTGCCCGCGCAGGCCTCGGGGTACTACCACGAGTACACGGTGCCGACGCCCGGCTCGTCGACCCGCGGCGCACGCCGGATCGTCACCGGCGGAACGCCGCTCACGTCCCCGCCGAACTTGTACTACACCGGCGACCACTACGCCTCGTTCTGCATCGTGACGGGAGCCTGAGACGTGAAGACCTACACCGTGGACGGCAGCCGGGTGACCGGGGCGGCCGACTTCTACACCGAGCTCGGGCGCGCGGTGAACGGCCCCGACGGCTACTTCGGCAGCAACCTCGACGCCCTCGTCGACTGCCTGCGCGGCGGCTTCGGCACCCCGGAGGACGAGCCCTTCGGCTTCCGCCTCACGCACGCCGACGAGGTCCGCACCGCGCTCGGCGCGAAGCTCTACTCCGAGGTGCTGGACGTCTTCGCCACCGCGGGTGTCCCGGTCACCGCGGAACCGCACAGCGGGCGGGCCGGTCGCACAGGCTGATTCCGCAAATCCTCCGACGGAGGAGGGTGGTGCGGAAGGATGAGCGGATGACCTCTCCGCAGACGCGCAGCGAGCACGACCTGCTCGGCGACATCGACGTCCCCGCCGACGCCTACTACGGCGCCCACACCGCCCGGGCGCTGCTGAACTTCCCGATCACCGGCGTTCCCATCGCCATCCACACCCACCTGGTGCACGCGCTGGCCGCAGTGAAACAGGCCGCGGCGTCGGCCAATCGACAGCTTGGCCTGCTCGACGAGGAGCGGTCCGCGGCGATCGTCGCGGCGTGCGAGCGGATCCGCGGCGGCGGGCTGCACGAGTGGTTCGTCGTCGACACCATCGCGGGCGGCGCGGGCACGTCGACGAACATGAACGCCAACGAGGTGATCGCGAACGCCGCGCTGGAGCACCTGGACCGGCCGAAGGGCGACTACGCCGCGCTGCACCCGCTCGACCACGTGAACCTGGGGCAGAGCACCAACGACGTCTACCCGACCGCGATCAAGATCGCCCTCATCACCCAGCTCGCCGAGCTGGCCGAGGCGCTCACGGAACTGCGCGGCACCTTCGCCGCGAAGTCGGACGAGTTCGCGGGCATCCTCAAGATGGGCCGCACCCAGCTCCAGGACGCGGTGCCGATGACGCTCGGCCAGGAGTTCGGCGCGTTCGCCACCACGCTGGGCGAGGACATCGTGCGGCTGCAGGAGGCCACTCGGCTGCTGCACGAGCTCAACATCGGCGGCACCGCGATCGGCACCGCCCTCAACGCCCACCCCGGTTACCGCCGCAAGGTCATCGAGCAACTGCGCGAGGTCACGGGCATTCACGAACTGGTCGGCGCCACCGACCTCATCGAGGCGACCGCCGACGTCGGCGTCTTCGTCCAGCTCTCCGGCGTGCTCAAGCGGATCGCGGTGAAGTTGTCGAAGACCTGCAACGACCTGCGGCTGCTGTCGTCCGGCCCGCGCGCCGGCCTCGCGGAGATCCACCTGCCCGCGGTGCAGGCCGGGTCGTCGATCATGCCGGGCAAGGTCAACCCCGTCATCCCCGAGGTGGTGAACCAGATCGCCTACGAGGTGATCGGCCACGACGTCACCATCACCATGGCCGCCGAGGGCGGGCAGTTGCAGCTCAACGCCTTCGAGCCGATCATCGCCCGCTCGCTGGTCGAGTCGATCGCGCACCTCACGCGCGGCGCCCGCGTGCTCGGGGAGCGCTGCGTCTCCGGGATCACGGCGAACCGGGAGCGGTTGGAGCAGATGGTGAGCGAGTCCATCGGCGTCGTCACCGCACTGAGCCCCACCATCGGCTACGCCGCCGCGACCTCGGTCGCCGCCGAGGCGCTCGAGTCCGGGCGCGGGGTCGTCGAGATCGTGCGCGAACGGGCCCTCCTCGATGAGGCGACCCTCGCGTCGCTCCTCAGCCCCGAGTACCTCACCGGCCACCCGCCCCACGCCCTGCAGCCCCGTCCCGACGACGCTCCGGCGGGGGGACCCGGCGACTAGACAGCCCTGCCCTGCCCGGGCCTCGTCGGCTGCGAGGAGAGTCCGGGCGACCGTGCTACTTTCTCGCGGTAGACCGACCACCGCCGGCACCGGAGGACGAGCACAGTGACTGACGAGGGGTTCGAAAGCCTCCTGTCGACGATGGCGGAGATGTCCCGCAACATCGCGCAGACCAGTTCTCTCGACAGCACACTCGAGAGCGTCACATCGGCGTGCGTCCAGCTGATCCCCGATGTGGCGGGCGCCTCGATCCTGATCATCGAAGGACCGGAGAAGTACGGCTCCCTCGCACCCACGTCGGAACTGACGGAGAGGCTCGACGCGCTGCAACACCGGTTCCAGCAGGGGCCCTGCTGGGACGCGGCGACCACCAACCCCGCGACCCGCGCACCCGATCTTCGGGCCGACGAGCGCTGGCCCGAGTTCGCCCCCGCCGCAGTGGAAGCGGGGATCGTCAGCATGCTGTCCTTCCGGTTGTTCACCTTCGATTCCCGGGTCGGTGCGTTGAACCTGTTCTCGGAGAAGGTCGACGCGTTCAGCGATGAGTCGGAGACCGTCGGTGGGATGCTGGCGACGCAGGCCGCGACCGCCCTCATCGCCAACGACCGTGCGTTGCAGTTCCGCTCCGCCCTGGCCAGCCGTGACGTCATCGGTCAGGCCAAGGGAATGCTCATGGAGCGGTTCGACGTCGATGCGGTGCGTGCCTTCGAACTGCTGGCCCGGGTATCCAGCGACAGCAACGTTCCTCTGGCGACGATCGCGGAGCGCGTGGTGGAGAAGGGTTCCGCGAACCGCGATCCCGCGTGATCCGGCGAGGCCGTCCGCTGCGCATCGGAACGCTTCTCCCCAGCAGGCGCGCGTGCTAGTGTTCCGCCCGTACCGAAGCGATGATCGTTTCGAGTGCATTCCGCATTGAGACCACGGTGCGACCGCTCAACCGACCGGCGTCTTCACGCCCGTCGGTATGAACGCGCGCCGTCGGTCGCTTCCCCGCAGAGCATCACGGATCGCCGGTCCCCTTGCGCGTTCTCCGACTGAGTGGCCTCACCGAGGTGTCCCAGCAAGAAGGAGAAGACAGATGCAACTCTCAACAACGGTGGTCGAGGCGAGCCTCGGATTCGACGGCATCGGCTGGATCGCGTGGATCATCATCGGCGGCATCGCGGGGTGGCTCGCAAGCAAGATCATGGGAACCGATGCGCAGCAAGGCCTGTTCCTCAACATCGCGGTGGGCATCGTCGGCGGCGTCGTCGGCGGGATCATCCTCAGGATCCTCGGCGTCTCCACTGCCGGTGCCGGGTGGATCCTCACACTGCTTACCGCGCTCGCGGGATCATGCGTCCTGCTGTTCGTCGTGGGCCTGGTGACCGGGCGACGTGGCTGAGAGGCGATCGACGATGAGAATGCTGCAATCGATCCGGTCCGTGGTCGTGATCGCTGCGCTCGCAGTGTCGCTGGCGCTCGGCGGGTGCGCGAAAGCCGGCGCCGACACCACCTGCAAGGACTTCGTCGCGATGTCCGAGGCCGACCAGACCGAGCAGGTCCAGAAGATGTACAAGGACAAGCACGGCGAGGAGCCGGCAGCGGGTGCGGCGACCGCACTGCGCGCGGAGGCTATCGCCTACTGCAAGACCGCGGGCAAGGAGGACACCAAGATCAAGGAGGTCCCGATCTCCTGATCCACCGCGGCGAGCACGGGGCCGGGCCGCCGGCGGGCGAGGGCGATCCCGTCCGCCGGCGCGACGGCGCGGACTCCCGATCAGCTGCGCCGCGACCGGAACCGGGCGCCACTAGTCCAGCCCGTTCTCCAACGCGTAGCGCGCCAGCTCCACCCGGTTCCCGAGCTGCAGCTTCCGCAGCGTGGCCTGTACGTGGTTCTCGACGGTGCGGTGGCTCAGGTGCAGGCGGGTGGCGATCTGCTTGGCGGACAGTCCCTTCGCGACGAGCCGCAGCACCTCGGTCTCGCGGGCGGTCAACCCGGGACCGGCGGGCTCCGGCGCCGACGCCATCCGACGGAACTCGCCCAGCACCAGCCCGGCGAGGCCGGGCGTGAACACCGGCTGTCCCTCGGCGGTGGCGTGCACGGCCGCGACCAGCTCCTCCGCGGACGCGCTCTTGACCAGGTAGCCACAGGCGCCGGCCTTCACGGCCTCGACCACGTCGTCGCGCTCGTCGGAGGCGGAGAGGATCAGCACCTGTGCCGTCGGCGCCGCCTCCAGCACGAGCGCGGTGCCGGCGGCACCGTTCCCGTCGGGCAGCGACATGTCCATCAGCACGACGGACGGCTGCACGGCCTTCGCGATCCGCCCGGCGGCCGCCACCGAATCGGCGGTGCCGGCCACGACGAAGCCGCGCGCCTCCAGGTCGCGGGCCACCGCCTCGCGCCACATCGGGTGATCGTCCACCACCAGCACGGAGATGCCCGCCGGGTCCGCGTCCGGCCCGCTCACCGAGGTACCCACAGCTCCCACTCCACCCCTTCATCCACGTCCGTCGTCAGTTCGGCCCGGCCGCCCAGCGCCCGCATCCGCCCGACGATGGACTCCGACACCCCTAGTCTGCCCTCCGCGCGGGCGGCGTCGAGCCGTCCCGGCGCGATTCCGGTGCCGTCGTCGCGCACCGTGACCAGCACGGCGTCCTCGACGTCCTCGAGCAGCAGGTACGAACGGGCTCCCGGCCCGGCGTGCAACGCGGTGTTGTCGAGCGCGTTCCGCACCGCGGCGGCCACCTCGGCGGCCGGGCGCGCCGGGAGCAGCACGGGGCCGCCGGGCTCGGCGAGGGTGACCGTCGCCGACGCGAGGGGCCGCAGCAGGTCCCGCAGGTCGACGGCGCCGTCCCCATCGGGATCCGGGGCAGGACCCACCGGAGTCTCCGCGATGAGGTGCCGCAGCGCCCGCTCCTGCTGCGCCGCCAGTTCCCCCAGGGCGCCCAGCTCCGTGCCGGGCCCGCCGAGCTCGGCGCACCGTCGGGCGAGGAAGGCGAGGGCCTGCAACACCCCGTCGTGCACCTCCCGGGCGAGCCGCTCGCGGGCGCGGGCCTCGGCGGCGACGCGCTCGGCCTCGCGGAGCTGCTCCTGCGAGCGGATCGCGACGCGGGCCGCCACGCCGAGACCGAGGCCGACGGCCATGAAGACGGGGTAGTTGGCGTCGCGGACGATGGTCTCGGGGAAGGTGCCGCGGTAGATCGCGTTGATCACCGCGATCGCGATGCCGCCGGCCATACCGGCGACCGGCCCGCCGAGGATCGCGGCGGAGACCACCGGGTTGGTGAGCCACAGCGTGGTGGGCAGGGCCTGGTTGTGTGCGGTGAACTCGGGCGAAGCCACCCAGACGGTGCCCAGCGCCAGCACGGCGGCCGCCGCGAACTCGCCGATCACGAACCACCGGTTGCGCCCGAAGCCCCGCACGTAGCCGAGGCCGGCGATCACGCTGACCGCCACGACGGCGCCGATCATCACCCAGCTCCAGCCGATCCGCTGGTACCGGTCGGCCTCGTCGATCTGCCGGCCGACGGCGTACACGACGGACAGCGCACGGAACCACTGCGCGCCGCGCCAGAGCGGCGCGCGGGGGTCGCCGTCGGACGCGCCCACCCCGGCATCGTCGCCGGTGGGTTCGACGCGCCGCAGCCGCGATGCGAGGCCTTGCATGTGCCCACGTTAACCGCTGAGTAGGCTGGCGCCGATGCAGGCAGACGACGACGCGCCCTCCCCCGGCGCCGAGCCCTCCGGCGGCACGCCGCCCGAGGACGCGCCCCCGAAGGACCCCGCCGTGACCCGGCGGCGGCTCCGGTGGGTCCGACGGGCCCTGCTGCTGGTGGTCGCGATCGTGCTCGGCGTCGAGGTGTACCTGTTCGGCCCGACGGTCTCGAAGTCGATCCGCGAGCTGGAGCACATCCGCTGGGAATGGGTCCTGGCCTGCGTGATCGCGGTCTTCTTCTCGATGGACTCGTTCGCCCAGGTCACGCGGGTGCTGCTGCGCTCGGCGGGCGTGAAGGTGACGCAGCCGCAGGCCCTGGGCCTGCAGATGGCGTCGAACTCCGTCTCGCAGACGATGCCCGGCGGGCAGGTGCTCGCGCCGACCCTCGTCTACCGACGCACCCGCATGTGGGGCGCCTCGCGCGTCGTCGCGGCCTGGCAGATCGTGATGAGCGGCCTGCTCATGTCGGCCGGGCTCGCCGTCCTCGGCCTGGTGGGCGCCCTCATGGCCGGCGCCAAGTCGAGCCCGTACTCGGTCATCTTCTCCGTCGGCATGCTCGTGGTCTTCATCGTGCTCGTGCAGTACGTGGCCTCGCATCCCGACGGCCTCTACGTCGTGGGCGCGCGCCTCATCCGCTGGATCAACGACCTGCGCAACAAGCCGGAGGACACCGGCTTGGCCCGGCTGCGCGAGGTGATCGAGCAGCTCCAGGCCGTGAAGATGAGCCGCCGCTACGGCGCGGAGGCCTTCGGCTGGTCGATGTTCAACTGGATCGCCGACGTGGCCTGCCTCGCGTTCGCCTGCTACGCCGTCGGCGACGCCCCCGGGCTGGCCGCCCTCGCCGGCGCCTACGCGGCGTCCAAGGTGGTCAACTCCATCAGCCCGATCCCGGGCGGCCTCGGCCTCGTCGAGGCGGCGCTCGTGCCCGCCCTCGTGCTCGCCGGCATGCCCGCGAGCCAGGCCTTCACCGCGACCATCCTGTACCGCCTGGTCAGTTACGTCCTCGTGGTCGTCATCGGCTGGGTCGTCTTCTTCGTCTCGTACCGCAGCACCATGGACATCGACCCCGACGCCCCCGACAAGAACGGCGAGCGACCGTCCGAGAAGGCCGCCAAGGCGGCCGCGGACTCCACCGACGCCGACCCCTCCGCGCCGGAGCCCCCGCCCCGGCCCGACGGTCCGCCGGGCGAGAGCGGACCGTCGACCAGCGATACGGGCCCCGACCAGCGGATTTAGCGCGCCCCAACCGGCTCTCAAGGGCGTGCGGGCATCGTCTCCCTTGTGAGCGAGAGACCCGCAACGCTCACGGCGCCCCGGAGTGGAGGGGGGCGAGGGGGTCAGGCCCGGTCGGGGTCGCGGTTGGGAGGACCGCGCCCCGGCCGCGTGCCGTCACCGCCCTGCGATCCGATTCCCGGCAGGAGCCGCAGATCATTTACCGTTGCCGTATGCGTATACCGGTCATCGCCGCCCTCGACGTGGTCTTCGTCCTGCTGTTCGTGGTGATCGGCCGGTTCAACCACGACGAGGCCTTCTCGCCGGCCGGCTTCGCCGAGACCGCCTGGCCGTTCCTGCTCGCGCTGGCCGTCGGCTGGGCGTTCACGTACGTTCTGGCCGCGCTGCGCGGCCACGAGCCGGGTCGCGCCGCGACCTTCGCGCCGGGGCGCGTCTTCCCCGCCGGCGTCATCATCTGGGTGTCGACGGTGGCCTTCGGCATGACGGCCCGCGGGCTGCTCACGTCGAAGGGCGTCGAGGTCAGCTTCGTCATCGTCGCGACGATCGCCCTGGGCCTGTTCCTGCTGGGATGGCGCGCCGTCGCGGCCGCGGTCCTGTCGCGTCGGGCGAAAGCGACGGAGAGCGCCGCGACCGGCTCCTGAGCCCGGCGGGGCAGCGCCGGTCTACTTCAGGTACGCGCCCGCGACCTGCAGCGACCCGGCGCCGGAGCGCTCGCCCGAGACCATGATCGCGAAGGCCTGGTCGCCCCGGTAACCGATGAACCAGCCCGGCCCCTCCGGGCCGTTCGTGCCCACGAGCCCCTTGGCCTTGGTCGAGACGAGGTCGCTGCCGTCGCCCGACGGGGAGACCGTCGAGTCCATCTTCGCGCGCACGGCCTTGAGGATCTTGTCGTCGACGTCGCCGAGAGGCGCGCTGGGCTTCGCCGTCTGCCCCTGCACGACGTAGGGCGCGGTGGTCTTGCCCTTGGCGATCGCGGAGGCGAAGACGGCCATGCCGAAGGGGCTGGCCTTGACGGAGTCGGCGCCGAGCTCGGAGGCGCCGCGCCCGCCGGTACCGGGCAGTTGCGCGGTCGTGGTCTTCACGCCGGTCATCGCGAAGTCGGTGCCCATCCCCAGCGGGGCGAGCAGCTTCGACTGCTTCCCGGCGTCGTTCCCCGCGGCCGCGTTGACCTCGCTGTACAGGGGCTCCAGCACCGGCCCGGTGGTGGAGAGGCCGTTCAGCGCCCAGTCGGTCGCGATGCCGCTGGCCTGCGTGTTCTGCGCCGCCGCGAGCACGGCGCCGGTCGAGACGGAGAGCACCACCATCGCGGCGGGCTGCCCGAGCTGGACCACGGCGTTCTCGACGTCGAGCTGCACCTTGGGGTCCATCGACGTCCGCAGGTCGGGCCCGGGCGGGCCCTGGAAGCCGACGATCTTGGTGGGCGGCTTCCCGTTCGTGAGCAGCTGCACCTCCCAGCCGGCGGTCTCGTCGCGGTTCGCCTGCCAGGCGCCCTTGATGCCCTCGAAGAGCGGGGAGAAGAGCTGCCGGTTCGCGATGAGCAGGTCGCCGGCGGGGGTGTCCTGCAGGCCGGGGACGGCGGTGAGGGCGTCGCCCAGCACGCCGTAGTCGTCGTCGCGCAGGTCCACGACGGGGACCGGCTTGCCGGGGTCCGCCTTCGCCTTCGCGGCGAGGGAATCGGGCGTGACGAGCGGCGCGACCGGGGAGACGATCTTCGCGACCCGGGTCAGGCTGTCGGTGAGGTTCTTGGTCTTGTTCGGGTCGACCGTGAGCCGGTGCACGGTCCCGGCGAACATCAGCTCCGACTTGTCGGCGGCGAAGACCTTCGGCGGCTTCGCGTCGGTGCGGATCTGCCGGATCGACGTATCGGGGGTGAGGCCGGGCGCGAGCACCGCGGGATCCCACGAGATGCGCCAGCCGATCGACAGCTGCGAGGCGCTGCCCTTGGTGGTGTAGTCCCAGTCGCGGCCGTCGCCGAAGTTCCAGTGCGTCTTCACGTCGAACGTCGCGTTGCCGCCCGAGTAGCGCTGCACGTTGGAGGCCTTGACCTCCACGGACTTCGCGTTCATGTCACGCAGCGTGCGGCCGATGACGCCGCCGGCCGCGTCGGGCGAGGAGGTGAAGGCGGCCGCCGCGACGGCCTTCCCCTCGCCGAGCGCGGAGCCGTAGCCGTCGAGCATCTTCTGCACTTCTTCGACGGCGCTGTCGCCGCACGCGGCCAACCCGGAGCCCAGCGCCAGCAGGAGCGCGGAGGCCACCGCCGCGACGCCGTACCGTGTCCGGCCGCTGCGTCTCACGTGGTCTCCTCGCTGCTCATGGTGTGTTCGGCATCCCTGGCCGCGGAGTTTACCGGTCCTCACATGGCATCCTGGGGATATGGATCGGTTGGTTCGCTCATCCGACCGCGCAGCGTCGACGATGCCGGGCGTGCGGTCGCGCCATTGCTTCTCCTTCGGCGACCACTACGATCCGGACAATACGCACCACGGCGTCCTGCTCGCCTGCAACGCCGAGCAGGTCGCGGCGGGTACGGGCTTCGACACGCATCCGCACCGCGCGGTCGAGATCGTCACCTGGGTCCTGTCCGGTTCCCTCGTCCATCAGGACAGCGAGGGACACGCCGGGCTGGTCCATCCGGGCCTCGCGCAGCGGATGAGCGCGGGCACGGGCGTGCTGCACTCCGAGCGCAACGACCGCCCCGACCCCGCGGGCGCCGACGTCCGGTTCGTCCAGATGTGGGTCCTCCCGGACGAGCCGGGCGGCGCACCGTCGTACGAGCAGCACGAGGTCGACGCCGACCTCACCGCGGGCGGGCTGGTCCCCGTCGCGTCCGGCGACCCGGCCCAGGACGCCGCGATCCGGATCGGCAGTCGCGGCGCCACCCTGTTCGCGGCGCGGCTCGCGCCCGGCGACGCCGTCGACCTGCCGGACGCGCCCTTCGGGCACCTCTACCTGGCCGACGGTGCCGTGCTCGCCGAGTCCTCGACGGGGCCCGTCGACCTCGCCGACGGCGACTCACTGCGCACCGTCGGGGACGGACGGCGCGTGACCGCCGGCCCCGCCGGTGCCGAGTTCCTGTTCTGGCGCATGCGCACCCGCCTGGGCGGCTGACCGGCCCCGCCGGGCCGGCTGGCCGGCGCTACGGCAGCGGGCGGTCCGAGGGCACGACCAGGTAGCTCGGCTGCTGCGGGTCGATCACCACGTGCTGCGGCCGGAGCTGCGTCTCCGCGGTCACGGGCCCGACGGTCATCGCCTTGATGAGGTTCAGTGCGAAGACGTCGACCCGCAGCCGGTGCCCGGGCTTGAGCACGGCGCTCACGGCGTGGGTGGCGATGTCGAGCTGCACCACCTGGCCGGGCTTGACCAGCTCCCGGTCGTCGAGGTTGAGCTGGTAGTACGGGGCGGCGTAGTCGCCGCTCGCCGTCCGGATGCTGCGCGACTCGTCGATCTGCCGCAACGACGTGGTGAGCTGGCCCGCACTGATCTTCTCGGACCGGCCGTCGGGGCCGACGTCGGTGACGATCACGCTCCAGTAGGCGTCTCGCGCGTCCTGGGTGGTGTTGAGCCGCAGGTTGATCGGGCCGGAGATCACCGTGGACTTCCCGACCGGTTTCGAGGTGAAGGTGAGGGCGTTCATCTCCGCGACCCGTGTGTCCTTGGTGCAGCCGGTGAAGACGAGCAGCCCGAACATCGCCTGCCCTGTGTCGTTGGAGCACAGCGTCGACAGTCCGGGACCGACGGTGCGGCGGGCCGCGATCTTCGGCGGGGCGGTCTGGAGGCTGTTGTCCGAGAGCGCGGTCGGCGCCGTTCCGGACGGCAGACTGGAGAGGTACATGCGCTGGTACTTCTGCCCCGGCTCGGGGAAGGTGTCGCCCTGCCACCAGCCGCCGCCCATCCGGTGCACGGTGACCGGAGAGTAGTTGTCGATGCCGTTGTCGGCGTCCTTGAGCCACTTGTC